>JAQGKC010000097.1 GCA_028290305.1 Bradyrhizobium sp. | reverse complement strand
AGGGCGTGATGCTGTCGGCCTCATAGGGCGCGAATTTGAGCGCGCCGATCCACAGGAAGACGATCGCGATGGCGACGCGCATCAGCGGGATGCCGACCCGATCGGAATGAGCGATCCAGGAAAGCGGTGGACGAAGATAGCCGATCATGAGTTCTTCTCAGGCGTTGGGATTGATTTCGGCGGCGGCATCGAATGCGTCGAGTGCGCGGGTGGAATAGACGACGGCCGCGCCTGCATTGACGGAGACCGCCACGCCCAGCACTTCGGCGATCTCTTCCTTTGTCGCGCCCCGTTCCCGGGCCGCCGCGGTATGTACCGTGATGCAGCCGTCGCAACGTAGGGTGATGGCGGCCGCAAGCGCTATGAGTTCGCGCGTCTTTTCATCGAGGTGACCGGCCTTCTGCCCGGCCCGGCTCAGGGTGGTGTAGCCCTTGACGATATCGGGGTTTAGCTTGCCGAAGCCGCCGACCCCGGCGACGAGCTGCTGCCGATAGGAATTCCAATCCAGCATGTGCATGACACTCTCCTTTTCGATGCGATGTAAAACACGGGACGAATGGTGGATTGCCTGGGTTCAGCGCGCCGTGTTGCGCGCGGACCGTGCGCCGACTTGAGAATCCTGACCGGACTGCGGGGCGGATGACGTCACTTCGGAAAGCGGCTGGCCGAGCGCCGCCCTCATCGCGCCGATCTGCTGCCGCTGCCCGGCGATGATGTTCCTCGCGATCCGGCGCAATTTCCTGTTACGGCCGTAGTGCAGTTCGGCCTCCGCCATATCGACTGCGCCCTGATGGTGAGGGATCATCATGGCCGTGAAGTCGGCGTCGACATTGCCCGATGGCTTCACTGCCATGTCCATCATCATCTTGCTCATGGCGGCCTGGTTCTCGGCCATGAAGGACGCTTCCGCAGTTTGCTTATGTTGGGCTTTGGCGGGCGAGGCCACCGCTGATACCTGTTGCGCCGAGGCGTGACCGGGATAAGCCAGAACCAGCAACGCAAGGGCGCCGCCGATGAATGTTTTTTTCATCGCGTATTCGTGATCGTTGCGCGTCTGAACTCCGCGCTTGGGTTGGCGCATCCGCATTACATTCTCCTCATTCATACGATGCTTTGGTAAATCGGGGCGAACGGGAAATTGGCGATGCTCTCGCGGCGCAAAATCTGTGCGGACCGGATCAAACATCCGGACGCCGGGACTGAGGCGGCTCCTCTCAACCCGCTCAGTTCGATTGCTCCCCTGTTCCGGGTGCGCCCGGAAATTCAGGATGTGTGCCGGTTTGCCTTTCAATGGGAGGTCGTGCACGAAGCGGAGCCGACGGGTTTTGCGCAATTTCACATCGTGACCAATGGAAGTTGCCTGCTGGAGCGGTATTCGGGGGAAACGCTCAGGCTGGAAGCCGGCAGCATCCTCCTGCTCCCGCAGGGCGACTCCCACATCGTGCGATCGGCGAGCCTTGGCGGGAGCTCCGGAGCGCCGATCAGAACCGAATACAAGAACGCAATCAGGATCAAGACCAACACCCGCGGCGCGACCGACACCGAGCTGATCTGCGGCCGGCTGCGTTTCGATGGGGCCATGTACAGCCTCGTCACTGCCGCACTGCCAAAGGCGATCGTGCTCAGCATCGGCAGAGGGGGTCTGTTCGACCGGATGCGGATGCTGGTGCAGGCGATCGATGACGAACTGCAGGCCGCGCGTCCGGGCGCAGTGACGATTGCCTCCGAGCTTGCCACCGCTCTCTTCGTGATGATGCTTCGCATGCATTTCGAACAGTCCGCGGCATCGAGCGGCATATTACGGCTGCTCGCATCGTCGTCTTCGGCCAGAGCCGTCACCGCCATGTTGAGAGCTCCCGCGCATCCATGGACGCTGGACGAGCTTGCGGCGGAAGCGCATGTTTCGCGCGCGACCCTGGTTCGGATCTTCCGCAGGGAGGGCGATCTTCCGCCGCTCGGCTTCCTGAGCGAGTTGCGGCTCGGTCTGGCACGCCAGCGCCTCAACTCGACGAATGCAACCCTGGCGCAAGTGGCGGCAGCGGTCGGCTATGACTCCGAGAGCGCATTCGCGCGCGCGTTTCGGAAACGTTACGGGATTTCGCCCGGTAGACTCCGCGCCGTCATAGCGCGCGATCTCGCGGAGAAAACTCATCCGATTCCATGATGGCCGAACGCAGAGTGAGACTGACAGCACGGCAATAATAAAAGCAGGAGAGGCCGCCCCGGTTGGCAGCCTCCTCTTTCATTTTCGAGCAGGCGGACCATGTCGCCTATTGGCACGTTGCTGCCGATTCAGCATGTCCGCTGTGAGGTCGGCTCTCTGAGCGAGACCGGACCACTTGTACTCGATACGAGACTTTCGCATCTTGACCCAACTCGGACATCGCAGGCAGTGAGCGACTGCTTCTCGGCCTGCCGGTCATGTGAACGGCCGAATCTGTATAGCCGCGACCTCGAATCGCCTCCATCTCAAGGTGCCGTGATCGGCCGAAAGTGCATAGGCGCAGGGTCCGAGAAGGTGGAGCATTGAATTTACTAAACCAAGGGAGAACGACCAGCCAAAGGAGAACGACCATGAAACTTGCGACAATAGCATTGGCTTCTGCGTTCGCACTCTCAAGCACGTTCGCACTCGCATACACAAGTCATCATAAGTACAAGTCGGGCGTCAGGACCCACCAAGGTACGGTCGGCATGGGTCGTTCGATGAACAGGACCAACCAAGGTACGGTCGGCATGGGGGGCGGCTCGAACAACAGAGGCGGCTTGGTTGGCGGCTCGGACCCCGGTACCTACAAGCCCTAAGAGTAAGCGCCGCGTTTCTGCGGGGCTTTTTTCATGCACTCTTCGACCGAAGTAGCGCAGCGCCTTACGGTCCAGACTGAAAAGAAATTGAATGACGGGGACAACCCGTTTTCGACATAGCTATGCCATGCAGAGGGCGCCGGAGGCACGGCGGTCATCGAGAAAAGTGTAGCCAATGGGGGAATGCGGGCCAACCGCAACTCCCCGTCGGCCGACGCGAGCGTCGTTGGGTCTTTCGCGAACATCTCGTTAGTGATGGCGGAACTCGCTGAGTGAGAGCTACGAGTGGCTTGCTCGGAAGTTACGTACAGACTGAGTCGCTTAGTGGGCTTGCCGGAATGACCGTTGTTGGGATTACAACGGAAGTGGCATTTCGGAGCCCTCAGGGCAGCTTTGACCCTGAACGGACAATCGGTCGGCATCTGGCGAGTTCAAGAAATACGCGGCTAGGTACTGGCCCCTTTTGATTTAGATCAATAGCTCCTTCAGGTCTCTGGCCGACGTCGCGAGTATGAAGTCGCGCGAAGGACAGTCCCCCGATAAAGATAAGCTAGCGCCTAAATTGTCGCGGTTAGAGGAGGCGCGCAAAATCATCGAAGAATACGCGGA
>JAQGKC010000074.1 GCA_028290305.1 Bradyrhizobium sp. | reverse complement strand
ACCGCCGGCTCAGTTCGCTGGTCGATGCACGGATCCCTGCGGAGCTCCTCCAGTATGTGCTCGCGCATTTCGCGGGCTGGCGCACCGGCGGGGACAGGAAACGACACCTTGAGTTCGGCAGTCCGCGGATAGGCGCTGTGGTTGATAATCGCCTGGCCCCAGACTGTGCCATTTGGCAGAAGGATCTGCGTGTTGTCTGGCGCGACCAGCTCCGTCATGAACAACGACAGTGATCGCACCTTGCCTGCTTTGCCGCCGACCTCCACGTCGTGGCCGATTTGGAAGGGCCGAAACAACAGCAGCATGACGCCGGCGGCAAGATTGGAAAGCGTACCCTGGAGCGCCAGGCCGATCGCGAGAGACGTGGCGCCCAGCACCGCCACCAGGCTCGTCGTCTGGATCCCGAACAAGTGTAGCACGGCGATGCCAATGATCGCGAGAATGCCGTAATGCGCCAGACTGGCGAGGAATGCGGTGACCAGAGGATCGGTCCCGTGGGTTACCGTCAGCATGCGGGCGACGAACCTCTGGGCAATGCACGACAGATACCAGCCGATGATCAACAGTACCGTTGCGCAGATCGCGTTCAAACCGTAAAGCACCAGCGAGGCCTTGAGCGTCTCGAAATTGAGCGTCATTCCGCCTCCATAAACCGCCCTCCGCTGAACGGAACGCTTCGCAAGCGTGATCGATCCATGGTGCCAATCGTTTGGGAAGATCGCAAATAGTAACGGCCGCGACATTCGGGATTTGGCTGTCGGGTGACAACGTATCACTCACGCGTGAGGCCATGTTTCCGTTCAGGCCGGACGCCAGCGGGTTTGGAGCGAGTTGCGAGAGCCTGAGTGCCCGGTAACGAAAGGTCACGCGGCGTTGCTGCGCGGGCAGGACTTTCGCTGCTGCCGTCCAACGTGTGCAGTGGACGGTGGGACATTCGCCCGAGAAGAATTGTTAGACCGCCACACGGATCTTCTCCATGAGGCACTAAAAGAATTAAAGAGAGACCTAATCGTCGCCGACTTTCTCAACCAACATTTTTTGTGGTCCTGAGTACAGCCGGCTACGGCGTTCCATTCTGAAAATGGTGCAGAGCTGTGACGCGACCGACCCGGAGAGGGCCAGCACGTTGGCGCTTCGCAACGAATGGATGAATAGCGGACCGGGTACGGCAGCGCTCATCGTCGGCGGTTACGGTGAGGCACTCCACCGGGGCGTGATATGGGCACGGTCGAGGCCGCGCTGCAAGTGGACTAGAGACGGCGCATACCGTCCTTGGTAGAGAGACCTTGGTAGAGAGATGAAACTACAATCGATCGCGGCTCAGAACTGTACCTGACCTCTGCAGTTCGACAGACCGATCTTCAGTCGGCCTTCTTCGCGCACCAGAACATGGTCGCAATCAAAGGTCCGCCTAACCTCCAGCGTTTTGGGCTGAGTTTCAGTCTGAGGCGATTGCCCCACGGTACTCTGAGCTTGCCCAGCAGCTCTTGCGGGAGGCGTCAGCTTGCCACTGTCGGTCCAGGTTGCGGTCACCGTTGCCGCGTCCGTACCATGCGGAAACACTTTTTTGACCTCGATTCGGAGTGAGTAGTCCTGAATGGATCGAGCGACCGTCTGGCCGAGTTCGGCCTTCAATTGTTGGGCATCGGCTTTGCCGAGATCAATCACAGTCCACATCTTGGGCTTGTTTTCATGGATCGCCTCGACAAGAATCTTGAAACTTGCACTGTCAGCGACATTGCGATCGGACCACTGGCCAATGCCCTCCACGTCGCCTTTGTGCACGAATTCCGTTGCATCCCGCTGAACCTGAGAAAAGTAGTTCTTCACCTCGTCAGCAGTGATCTCGTGCTTTTGCGCATGTGCAGCGGCTGAGAAAGCCATCGCGGCACCGATGCCAATGGCTGTTGCGAAAAAAGTGGATAGTCGCATCGTAATGGTCCATGGAAATGAGCACTCGATTATTAATAAAGAGCAACGCCCGGGCTGCATTGACCATCGTCATTTTCCACATGCGCAATCGCCCACAGGGCCAACCGTCGCGCGCGCTAAGACCGTGAATCCCATTGCTCACGGAGCGCGACCGTACCCGACACGAGATGTCCAGCAAAACATTCTGAGCGGGTTGAGACATGACGACTTTAATGTATGGCGAACTAGGAACACCCAGCTGCGCGAGGACGTTTGGTTTCGCGAAACGGAACTACGGCTGTCTTTGCATAACGCCAGCGCTGTCCGACTTGGTTGGGCGAGGAAGGTCCGCATGGCACAATTCTGGTTCCCGCATTCACGCCCGGTGGTCTCGGGAGCAGCTGTTGTTCTGCTCGGTCTGTTCTTTGCGGGCGCGGGCCTATGGCTCGCCGTCCTTGTACTCGCACCTAGCCGCGTCCCCTGTTCGTGACGTGATCTGCCAGCTGCTGCGTTTTGACCCATTTGCCGTCTTGCCCGCGATCGCCGGACTCGATGGCCTTGTCGCGGTTCGAGAGCACCATGTTCTCTCCAATCAGCTCATTTTGCAGGTCGGTCATGCCGCCGCTTCCCGCGCCTTTCGGCTGGATGTTGTTGAGATGTGAACCCTTGGCTAGATGTGGAGGAGGTTCCCGGCCATGATCGGGCGGTCCACGGCGAGCGTTGCGGACCTCGGCCTTGTCGATGCCTCCTTGCGGATTTGTGTCGTTCGCGAGGTCACCTTCGATGGTATTTACGCCTTCGAACTCTTCCAGTTCCTCGGGCACTACGCGAGCCATGGCGGTCCCCCTAGATCCACCGATCAGTGGATTTTGCCGAAGATCCGTATCAGTTGGCTTTTTCTGCTTAGGGTGCTTTGACGTCATGATTTGCTCCTCAGCCGCCTGAAGCCATCTGTAGGGCGACAGGCTGCGGTGCTTAGCCCCGTGGGACAACGCGCAGCGGAGGCGACGGTTCTCAATGAAGCAATTGTGCGGACGAAGAAAGCGCCACGCCGAAGTCGATTCGTCAACGCGGGTTGTTCACCTCGGCAACGTTCGCCGCTCGCATCCAAGGATAATCATTTGCAACCCGCTCGACGTCATCTGTCAATGTCGTCGCCTGCCGCCGGACGATATTTCACGACGAGGACACCAGAGTGACGAAGGTGGATACGATGGAAATGCTGATGGAAATGCTTGAGTGGTGCTGCTGGTGCTAGTCGGTTCCGGCCTCACTTAATATGCGTTTCAACACAAGGCCGCGCCGCGCCGTCGGTACCGAAGTCCATTAAAAAAGCGTGTCCGACTTCGGCAGCATCAACGAAGAACAATCCGCCGATCGGGGTTGTAATTCGCGGCCAATCGCTCCATTGAGACGCCGGGTTGGCTTTCGTTCGGTAGTGCACATCTCGGCAGAGAGTTTCCCGCCGGTCCGCCGTTGAAGAAGTTAAGGTCTAATGGATGGCTCACTTTACTGGGACTCTTCACGCCAAGCTGGATCGCCCAACGGCGGTGTCAAAATGACAGGCAGTTACTCGGTTTGTTTTGAAACATTCCGGGCCGCCTAGACTTACCGCATGGACTTCAGTTGAGCCGAAAGGAGATCGACCATGTCAAGGATACCGCGTGTGCCGCCCGAGCAGCGAAGTCCAAAGGGCCCGGGTTCTGATCCAAAGATCGAAATCGAAGAGAAAGCCCCAGACTGCGAGAATTACGATGAGCAGGGAACGCATGCCAACGTGAGGCAGAACAAAATCCACCAAGGGAACCGTCAGAGCCGCTAGCATCCGACGACCGTAGGTCAAACCCGACTTGGCATCATCTAACAGTGCGTGCTGATGTCCTGCTGTTCGACAGCTCTGGCCCGCACTCACTAAGGTACTGGTGTTGATGCCCATCAATTTTTTCCACTGATACATTCAGCGAGAGCGGAACGATTGTGTCAAGTGCCGTTTTCCAAGCAGAAGGAATCCGCGATGGAAAGAAACGTGCCCTATGCTGTCATCGTAATTATCGCTGCCGTGGGGTTTGCGGCTATTCTGATGTTCTGGGCGATGGAAGGAACGAGCGGAGGGCGCCAGGCGATGGAAACCATAAGACGGCAAACCGGCACAACGGGCTCGGCATCTCGGCAATCCACTGAGACGCCCGAGCCAGCTCCGACGGCGCCGAACGACGAAACCGCGTCGGACAGCTGGCGAGGGCCCAAAGGACCAGTGAACAGGAGCCACTAGCGCTTCTCCGCATGATCCTTCCTTGACAACAAACATGTGCGCAAGACATCAAAGGCTTGGGAACGATCTCACTTGAGCCGAAGATTAATCAAAATAAGATACGATGGCGGAAGTGCGTTGCCACAACTCTAAGGTAGCCGTTCAAAACGGCGCTAGAGTTACCCATATTGGCCATGAAGCGGCTGCCTGCGGTCCGAAGATGTGCGGCGCTAAACTCACCGCACCTTTGAAAAAACTGCAAATCGCGCGGCCGATTGAGCGGCGACTTCATGTGCCGCTGCGCAGGCGCCCGCTTCGTCGACCTTAGTGCGACCGCGTCAAAGGTCGGCCGGCGGTCACAGTCGCGTTGATGGTCGATGGTTGCACATCCGTCTCCGTCAGATGCAGCTGGAACGCGCGCAGCTCTTCGGAGCTCGCGGTGTCAGGGGAACGGCCTAGGAAGGTCGCAAGCCTCTTGACGGCACGGATGTACTCGCGTCGCGTATCGGGCACGAACCTACGCATGTTCATGTCTTCGAGTATGCGTCGGCGCAGCGGGCTGATGGGCTTCCCGCTTATTTGGGGGCTCCTGTCTTGAGGTTGGAGTGCTTGACCGCTCGATCCTCAAGACGGAGCGTCCGCTCGTCACCTGCGCTCGTTCAAATGCTTACTGCCGTAGAAGCAATCCGCCCGACCGACCGGCCAGCGCCATCCCGCGGGAGCGGGTTCGTTCGATGAGGCAGACCGGACGTAGCGGCCATTGTCGGAAGAGCCCGAATGATTCCAACGGACGTGATCGCTCACGCGCTTTTTGTTTTGGCGTCGTCGGCTAAAGCCACAGCTTTCGAAATGGCATCCAGCAAGACATGCTGCGCGAACGGCTTGCCCAAATAGGCGATGCACCCGGCGTCCATCGCCTCATTGCGATGCCGTGGTGCGCTAACAGCGCCCCGCTCTTCAGAAGACCGGCATCGTCATCGACTACGATCACAACTATCGGATGCGCCATCATATCCGTGTCCGGCCCCGAGGCGAGTCCATGCCGCCCAGGGCCGTCGGCCGACCGAATCGACAGAATCTAGTCCGCCATGAACGCACGACGAACGGATCGTCGCCTGGAGAGACATCATGGCCGATCGCGTCGGCAGGAATGGTCAGCGATGTCCGTTGCCGGAACGTACCGCAGAGCGGCAAGCTGCGGATTTCTGCGGTTTGGCGCAATGGATCATCTCGCCGCTCGGCGCGTTGATCGAAACACCCACAACTAAGGAGCAAGAGATGCCCGAGCTAGCCGTTTCGCGCGAAAAGATCAGTTTTCTGATCGAAAGAGCGCAGGAGTTCGATGTCAAGAATTTGCCGGCCGATGAGGAATCCGGATCGAATCCTACTGACGATGCTGAAGTCGACGTGTTGCAGGACGATGGCTGCGACTCTGTCGCTGCCGAGTTGGCGAGCTTCATCAGGGCCTTGAACGAGGACGAACAGATCGACCTCGTCGCGCTGATATGGCTCGGACGCGGCGATGGCACGATCGAGGAGTGGGAGGATCTGCGTAGCCGGGCGGCTGAACGGCGGAACGGATACCGCAACCCGCGTCGGGAGACCGTGCGTTACCTGCTCGGCGAGCCGCTGTTGGGCGACTTCCTGGCCGAGGGCCTCGACAAGTTCGGAATATCTTGGGTCGATGAGGCCTGAGCCCCCTGATGAGCACAATCCAAAGCCGAAATAGGGTATGTCACATGATGCGTCCGGCGCCGGTATGTCGATAGAGGGGAAGGAAATGCGTTGACAGGAATCAAACTTCCTTTTGTTCACGAAAACCGCTGGATACATTTCAGATGTTGACGTGCGTCAAGGTTGAATTCGGCGCACGCTCTTGGCCCAGCCGAACGCGCGGCCGGAGACCAAATCAGACCTCGCTAGCGTACTATGGCAGATGCACCCTGGCCCTTTGTCGACGAGGGATGACGCTTCGAGTTCGAAGGCGGCGGCGCCAATTTGTGGACACCATCAGAGCCGAGGCGTCCGCAAGGGTGGAGTGTTGGCCGATCTCATGTTGATCGCGGCCGATCGACCTGTTTGGCGAACCTGCGTGCGCCTCGCTCTTTGCACCGCGGATTCTGTGCGCGCGACTATGAATGGAACGGCGGTCACTGCCGTTGGAAAAAGTGTTTTCGTGGGCATCGCTTACTTCATTTGTGGCGTACCGCACCCGGCTGCTGTTAGGCTTGACGATCGCGTCGGCGTTTGTCCCATGGATTGTGTTAATCGTCGCCACGCTGACTATGCCAGTCCATAGTGAGAGCTGGCTCGCTAGAATCGTGTTCTTCGCAATCGGGGCTGCCGTGCTGACGATCAGCGACAAGCCGTCCTGCCGGCGCTCATTCGCGAAGCCGCGGAGCTACCATTGCTGCTGGTTCTGATCGGGATACTAGGCGGTTTGCAATCCATCGGCCTGATCGGTCGTTTTCCTTGGCCCTGTCGTGATGGCAATAGTCCTTGCGGTCTGGCGCGAATGGATCGATGGCAACGAGCCAACTCTCGACAGCGCTAAGGCCCATCACTGATGAGATTGGCATCAAAAAAGGATCGCCTCTAAAAGAAAGGCCGCGTTGCTCGCGCAAGCGGCCCAAGTTAGGGAGGAAACGCCCATGAGGGGCGACGGCAGCGGGACTACCGCTGCCCGAAGCATACGGAACAAGAGCCGTTGCGCATTGACGAGTCTCAATTCGAACTGCACTTTTGAGCTGTCGATCAGGACAGATGAGACGTGACGCTACGATGGCTTTAGTGACCGACATCAACCGGCAGCTTTGCGACCGCGGTGCGGCTCGCGCCCGGCAGAAGAACGACAACGACATAGTCGGGCGAATCGTCCAGCTTGAATTGACGGAGTGGGATGGCTACGACCTGGCCAAGTCGACTTGTCGAGTCGTCTATGGCAAGGACCAGATAACCCGGTCCGGCTCGGTCCCGGAAGTTGTCGATGACGAAATAACTGGTTTTATCGTGAAAGGGAAACCGAAGCTATCCAGGCCATCGATCGCCTTGGTGAACTTGACCGTCGCCGGGTGCGCACCCATTTCGAATTACCGCTCAACGGATGGCGCAGGAGTATGTTTGCCATTATCGAGCGCTTATCCGCACCAAAATTGGCAAGTGGCTTTCCTCCCTTAAGTCCCTCTATTTCAGGGTAAAGAAATGCCGTGATATCAGGAGAGCGCGCGGCGTGCCGCCCATCCGCCGCATTAGGTTTGTTGCCTTGGCAGCGAAGCAACCAAAGACAATCAAAACGTTCACTGCATCGTTCCGAATAATGTTGGGCCCCCGAACCAGCTCGTCTCATGCCAACATCGGGCCAGCAGCATCGGTCAAAGAAACGATTCGAAAATTGACGATTGCCGAGGCCGCGTTGTTCGGCTCGATCTAGCTCCAGTCTAGTGATAGGCGCGCGAGCAACGCACGCAATCTCGAAAGTCAAATCATCTGACAGGAGCAGGTCATGGCCGGAAGCAACCGCGCAGTCACGTTTCTGGGTCCCTACAAGGTCGAGGTACAGGATAGAGGATATCCGAAGCTTCAGGATCCCAAAGGGAGGAAAATCGAGCATGCCGTAATTCTAAAGCTTATCACAACGAATATCTGCGGCAGCGACTTGCATATATATCACGGCCGCTTCGCGGCCCCGTCGGGAATGCAATTGGGCCATGAGAATACGGGCGAGGTGGTCGAGGTGGGCTCGCATGTTGAGCGCATCAAGGCCGGCGACATCGTCTCCGTTCCCTTTAATGTCGCCTGCGGCACATGCCGGAACTGCAAGGAACGACACACCGATGTGTGCCTGAACGCCAATGAGGAGCTCGGATTCTGCGGAGCTTACGGTTTCAATCTGGGCGGATGGCAGGGTGGGCAAGCTGAATACATGATGGTGCCCTGGGCGGACTTCCAGCTCTTGAAGTTTCCTGACAAAGAGCAGGCGGTCGAGAAGATCAGGGACCTCACTTTGCTGTCGGATATTCTGCCGACCGGATATCATGGTTGCGTCGAGGCGCGCGTCGGCACCGGTTCAACCGTTTATATTGCCGGCGCTGGCCCGGTCGGGCGCTGTGCCGCGGCAAGCGCACAGCTGCTCGGCGCGTCCTGCATCATCGTCGGTGACCACAACAAGGCACGGCGCGATCTCGTCAAGTATTCGGGCTACGAGGTCGTCGATCCATCAAGCGCCACGCCCATTCCGGATCAGATCGAACAGATCCTCGGCCCGGGCTCGCGCTGGGTAGATGCCGCAGTTGATTGTGTCGGACTCGAATGCCACGGCTACGGGCCAGATGGCAGCGGTAAGAACGAGGAGGAGGCTGTTCTCAACACTTTGATGGAGGTGATCAAGCCAGCGGGCGCCATGGGCATCCCCGGCGTCTATACCAATCTCGATCCAGGTGCACCAAATGGGCTCAACAAGAAAGGCTTCATGGCACTGGGGTTCCCCGCGGCTTGGGTCAAATCGCCATCCTTGACCGCCGGTCAGTGCCCGGTCATGCACTACAATCGCGAGCTGATGATGGCCATTCTGTGGGAGCGGATGCCCTACCTCACTGGTCTCTTGAACACCGAAGTCATACCGCTCGAGAGGGCCGTGGAAGCATATCAGAGCTTCCACAACGGATCGGCGAAGAAATATGTGATCGATCCGCATAACATGACGAAGCTCGCGTCGTCGAGTTGGACTGGTGAGCGCGTTAACGCGCAGGCGTCGGCCCGACTTTCGTAGCGGTTCAACAAGGGAGACGAGCCATGGCCCGACAACTTCAAGGCCAGAAGATTGCCATTCTGGTTACCGACGGGTTCGAATACGTCGAGCTCGTCAGGCCCCGGAAAGCACTTGATGACGCTGGCGCCCGGACCAGCGTCGTTTCGCCGAAGGTAGATGCGACGTATAATGCTCACGACCGGATGAGGGGAGGTCGATCCTCTTGCGCGCAGCAAACCTGGCCCTTCAGCGCGCCGGATGAGGTGCGCCTTCGCCGATGTCCTCAAGCATCAGGCGCATTCGGGATCAGC
>JAQGKC010000069.1 GCA_028290305.1 Bradyrhizobium sp. | reverse complement strand
AAACGGTGATTCTCACGATGACGAAAATGGGCTTGTCGGAAACCTTGCTGTGGCGCGCTCGCGCGGGACAGGCTCGCCGCGTTGCTGGGATGTTATCTCCGCGAGATGCCGCGCTCCTCGAAGCCTATGCCAGAGAATGCGAAGACTGCACCCGTACAGCCTCTATCGAAGGCGCTAGAACCAGCAGGCGTCTATCAGTCGATTTCCAATGTAGAGACGACCAGAACTTTAGATCGCCAGTCCGAAATCGACTGCCTAATCAAGCCGCATGAGCTCTGGCTCTGCTTGTCGGTCGCATTTTAGCTTCATGGAAGTTAGAATTCCTCCATCGTCTTTGTCTCCGCGTCATAGACTTTGACCCGCAGCATCGGGAAACGTTTTTTTAGCTCCTCAGCGCCCGTCCAAGCTCCCTCTTTCGTTTCAAATTCGGTCCTAAGACGGCCATCTACTTCGAGGGCATAGCCCGTAGTCGGCAGTTTACGGGTCACTGCAACCATTCTGCCCTTCCCCTGATCGTCGGCTCGTGTGCGTATTCCTTAGCGTGAGTCTCTCACGGCTTGCCAGCGCGACAGCGGTTCTCCATTCAAAAAGAATGAGGTAGCGGAGAACAGCCCAATCGCCCTCCTCGTTACGACATTCTTCCAAACTCGATTTCTCTGATTAGCCACGCAGGTCTCGGACCTTGAAGCAAACTATGATGAGTAAAATCTCAGTAGGTTCAATCCTGGAGGCGCAACACCCGATTCATGCAATTGATTGAGCGATCCGTTCCCCGGATTGGCAACGTAGATCGACCGCGGCCTTCCCGAGGAGGAATGACGAGACCGAGCGTTCTTTATCGTGATGATCACGATCAGATGCGAACACCGGAGAGATGCTTTCGAGCCTTCTCGAGCTCTCCAGCGAAAAGCTGGATGAGCTGCGGTGCGACGACATCCCTTCTTCCGTCCGCGAGTCCGGCGGTTGGCACTGAAATCTTCTACGTTGCCGGTTGCAGACGACGGCGTGACTGTCTCTTCATTGCGAGTTGGGACCGGCGTTACGGCGCCGACCCGCTTTGGATGAAAATGGGTGAGTGTCCCCGGCGCAAGAACGGAACCTGACGGTGGAACGCACCCACTTTCTTCCTAGGCGGAACGATGAGGGCGATAATTCGCCTCGTCGCGCCGGGCTGACCTATAGAGCTGACCGAACGACAAATTCGGACTCAGGGCAGACCGTCTGCCTAGAAAATTGCCAACACATTGCTGCGTGCGAACAAGTCTTCGGCAGCGACAGGTCGGCTCGTGGCCGGCCGTCGCCCAAGACTTTCGGGAATCAACGGCTTATCTGGCTGGCACGCATCGTGCTTTGGTCAATGGCAGCGCAGCGTCGTTCCGGCGATCGCTTCAGGTTGGCGTGCCACGCACTGTAAAGTCCATGCGATGATCGCATCCCGCTCCTGGCCCGGCATGCGCGCGCCGAGCCGGCACAAAACTTCATATCAGAGGCGGCTTGGGCGCATTGCGCGCGAGCATCTCCGCACGATCGGCAGCCTCGCCCCGCCGCAGAGTTCCACTGCAGCTTCGCCTCATTCCGATGCAACAACCGTCACAACGGGGAGAGTAATCCATGTGCGATCGAACCGGCTGCATGCACCTGCCGAATTTCCGAACGATGGATTTCAACCGCCGCAAGGTGCTCAAGGCCGCGGCGGCCACCACGCTGACGATGGCCGTCGGTGGCGGCTTGATGGGCACGGCTCACGCGGCGGCGAACACCCTCAAGTCGACCCATGGCAGCGGTTTCTGCAATCTCAATATCTTCCTGTCCCACGCCTTGCAGACTGCGAAGGATGACGGCGTCGAGATACAATTTATCAACACGCCGACATTTGCCGAACAGGTCACGTTCCTCGGCATCGGTCAGGTCGATGTCGGCCTGATGCCCTACACGAGCTTCATGGCGCTGTTCGATGCCGGCGCGCCGGTCAAGGTCGTCGCTGGTGGCGGCATCGAGGGCTGCGTGATCGTTTCGCAACCCGGACTGGACAGCCCAGAGAAGCTGAAAGGCAAGACGCTCGGCACTTTCCAGCTCGATACGCTGGAGGTCATGCCTTACGACTACCTCAAGAAGCACGGCGTCAGTTTCAAGGACATCAATGTCCGTTATATGGGAACCACCCCGGAGGCGGTCGAGGCTTTCAAGGCGGGCGCGCTCGACTGGATCTGCACCATCGAGCCCTATGGCACCGCGCTGCTGAACGACGTCAAGGGCTCGCACAAGCTCACCGACGGCACCGATATCTACGGCAAGGGCTATACCGACTGCGTGCTGGCCTGCCGCTCCGACCTGATCAAGCAGAATCCCGCCGGACTCAAGGCCCTCATCAAAGGCATGATGAAGGCGCAGGCGATGGCCGAAACCAAGCCGGAGGAAACCCTCACCCAATTGGTCGGCGCCTATTACAAGACCTCGATGGAGAACGCCAGAATCGCGATGGGCAAGCAGCCGGCGGTGGTCGA
>JAQGKC010000068.1 GCA_028290305.1 Bradyrhizobium sp. | reverse complement strand
CTTCGCGCGATGGAGGCGCGACGGGGCCAAAAAGCTCAGACCGAATTGTGCTGCCGTGGATTGGTTGGGAAGGATCCCGCCCGCACACCTGGCAATGAAGGACAAGCCTCTTCGGTATTCGCGCCGGCTGGTGGAAAGCCGGCAGAGACCAAAAAAGCCCGATCCGTCGTTGCTTTAAGTCGCGTCCCCCGTTGAGAACGAGGTGCGCCGGTTCGCCTCCGGCTGCCAGTCACGGTTGCAAAGAACGAAGAGACCTTCAGCGGCATCTCTTGAGAGAGATGCTGGCCTCTCAAGTCCAGAACGACTTGAGCGACCCTCGGTTCTTCATCCCTTGGCGGCTGTCCGGCCTCTTGTCCGGATACCTACCGACTGACACACGACCACAGGCACGTGCGAAATTGGGCAAGAGTGCAAATAGGGGTTTTGACTCTGCCGCGCAACATTTTTTTTAGGCTGAGGACAAATTTCCCTAACGCGCGCTTGCAGCGTTGCTCTCAGCGCGCTCGCGCGGCGCTGAACGTGAACAGGCGTTAAGTTTCTTTAACGAAGCGTGAGCGTTTGACGCACGCGGCGCGCGGCTTTGTTGCGCAGCCGACTTACGCGCGGCGCGTGAACGGCTCGACGCGCTGCGCCGCGCGGATGAACGCCACCATGATGAAGACGCCGATCGCGAACAGCACGGCCTGCAGGATGTGCGCGCCCATGTCGTCGAGACCAAACAGGATCGCGAGCGCCCAGCCGCCGGCAAATGCCGCACCGAACACTTCGGCGCCGATCAAAATCGCCGCGCTGATGACGGTGATGACGCTGGGCCAGTTGATCTGGCGGGCTGCGCTCGGGGAGGTCTGCGAACTCATGTCTTTCGGATCCTGTTGAGGGGCGCAATCTCTCTGAAAAGGCCCCTGCTATCAAGCGTAAAAGGCCCAAAAAAGCCCCATCGCGTGATATAGATCGTTCTTTCATTCGTGGCGAAAAAGCGGGAATTGGCATGTCAGAAACCTTGGAAACGATGGTCACTCCGCAAGCTCCGGTAAACCCGCTGCTGAAGGCGTGGCAGACGCCATTCGAGACACCGCCGTTCGCGGAGATCGCACCCGAACATTTCCTCCCCGCCTTCGAGCAGGCCTTCGCCGACCACTCGGCCGAGATCGCCGCGATCACCCATGATCCGGCGACACCGGACTTCCCCAACACCATCACCGCGCTGGAGCGCTCGGGCAAGCTGCTCTCCAAGGTGTCGGCGGTGTTCTACGATCTGGTGTCGGCGCATTCCAATCCAGCGTTGCTGGAGATCGACAAGGAGGTGTCGTTGCGGATGGCGCGGCACTGGAACCCGATCATGATGAACGCGGTGCTGTTCGGCCGGATCGCGCTGCTGCACGACAACCGCGCCACGCTCGGACTGACGTCCGAGCAGATGCGGCTGCTGGAGCGGACCTACACCCGCTTCCATCGCTCCGGCGCAGGCCTCGACGAGGTGGCGAAGAAGCGGATGGCTGAGATCAACGAGCGGCTGGCGCATCTCGGCACGGCGTTCAGCCACCATCTGCTTGGCGACGAGCAGGAATGGTTCATGGAACTCGGCGAGGCCGATCGCGACGGCCTTTCCGACACCTTTATCGCCGCGGCAAAGGCCGCCGCCGACGAGCGCGGCATGGCCGGCAAGGCCGTGATGACGCTGTCGCGGTCTTTCGTCGAGCCGTTCCTGAAGAGCTCGACCCGGCGCGACCTGCGCGAGAAGGTGTTCAAGGCCTTCACCGCGCGCGGCGACAACAATAACGACAACGACAATAACGCGATCATTGTCGAAATCCTGGGCTTGCGCGAGGAGAGCGCCAAACTCCTGGGCTTCCCGACCTTCGCCGCCTTCCGGCTGGAGGATTCAATGGCCAAGACGCCGGAGGCGGTACGCGGCCTGCTGGAGCGGGTCTGGAAGCCGGCCCGGGCCCGGGCGCTCGCAGACCGCGACGCCCTGCAGGCATTGGTGGCGGAGGAGGGCGGCAATTTCGCGCTGGCGCCATGGGACTGGCGCTACTACGCCGAAAAGCTGCGGCAGCGCCGCGCCAATTTCGACGACGCTGCGATCAAGCCCTATCTGGCACTCGACCACATGATCGAGGCCGCCTTCGACTGCGCTACCCGCCTGTTCGGCCTCACCTTCTCCGAGCGCAAGGACATTCCGGTCTGGCATCCGGACGTGCGGGTCTGGGAAGTGAAGGATAGCGCTGGCCAGCACAAGGCGCTGTTCTACGGCGACTACTTCGCCCGGCCCTCGAAACGTTCAGGCGCCTGGATGACGTCGCTGCGCGACCAGCAGAAGCTCGACGGCGACATTGCTCCCCTGATCCTCAATGTCTGCAACTTCTCTAAAGGCGCCGACGGCGAGCCCTCGCTGCTGTCGCCGGACGATGCCCGGACCCTGTTCCACGAATTCGGCCACGGCCTGCACGGGATGCTGTCGGACGTGACTTATCCTTCGCTGTCCGGCACCAGCGTGTTCACCGATTTCGTTGAGCTACCGTCGCAGCTTTACGAGCACTGGCAGGAGCAGCCGCAGGTGCTGCGCCAGTTCGCGCGGCACTACCAGACCGGCGAACCGCTGCCGGACGATCTGTTGAAGCGCTTCATCGCCGCGCGCAAATTCAACCAGGGCTTTGCCACCGTGGAATTCGTCTCCTCGGCGCTGATCGATCTCGAATTCCACACCCAGCCGGCCTCCGCAAGCCGGGATGTACGGGCGTTCGAACGCAACGAGCTGGAAAAAATCGGGATGCCCGCGGAGATTTCGCTGCGGCACAGGCCGCAGCAATTCGGCCATATTTTCTCCGGCGATCATTATGCGTCGGGCTATTACAGCTACATGTGGTCCGAGGTGATGGACGCCGACGCGTTCGGCGCCTTCGAGGAGGCCGGCAACATCTTCGATCCGGCGGTCGCAAAACGCCTGCACGACGACATCTATTCGTCGGGCGGCTCGCGCGATCCCGAAGACGCCTATGTGGCATTTCGCGGCCGCGAGCCCGAGCCCGACGCGCTGCTGCGCCGCCGCGGCCTGCTGGAAACGCCCGAAGCTGCCTGAGGTGAAAGGTTGCCCGACATGAACATGGCGATGCGCCGGTTGCTGGGTCTGCTGCTACTTGCTGGCGCTCTCGCCCTCGGTGCAAATGCGGCGCAGGCGCATCCACATGTCTGGATCACGGCGAGCAGCGAGCTGATCTATGCCCCCGACGGCTCGATCACCGGCGTGCGTCACGCCTGGACCTTCGACGACATGTTCTCGACCTACGCGCTGCAGGGCATGGAGACCAAGGTCAAAGGCGTCTACAGCCGCGAAGAACTCGGGCCGCTGGCGCAGACCAATGTCGAATCGCTTAGGGAGTTCGGCTTCTTCACCTTCGCCAAAGCCGACGGCAAGAAGCAGAAATTCGAGGAACCGGTCGACTATTATCTTGAATACAAAGACACGCTTCTCACGCTGCATTTCACCTTGCCGCTGAAGACGCCGGTCAAACCGAAGCAACTTGCGCTGGAAGTGTTCGATCCGGAGTTCTTTATCGATTTCAAGTTCGCAGACAAAGACCCGGTCAGACTGGTTGGGGCGCCGGCGGCTTGCCAGATGAAATTCCAGCGGCCCAATGACGGCACGGCCAATGCCCAGACGATCGGCGAGCAGAACTTCCTGAGCGGCGACAATTCGAACTTTGGTGCGATGTTCGCCAACAAGATCATGGTGGAGTGCCCGTGAGGGCGCGGACTCGCGTAATTCGGATTGCCAGACGCCGCGCGGAAGTTCCTATCTTGCGCGCCAAGTCGATAGGCATACTATTCGCACCCGTTCAGTCTGGACACTAATGATCCGGACGCAGCAGGAGGAGACGATCATGCTGACAAGACGTGGATTTGCCGGGATTGCATCCTGTGCGCTGTGTGCGCTTGCCGAGTTCGTTGCGACCGAAGTGTCGGCCCAAGGCACGCCGCCACCAGCTCCGGCAGGCTTCACGCGAAAGATCCTGTCGCAGATGGACGGACCGATGCCCGGCTACATGACGCTCGTCGCCGAAGTCACCATCGATCCGGGCACCTTAGTGGCGCGACATACGCACCCGGGTATCGAATCCGGCTACGTCGTTTCCGGCGGTCTTGAGCTGCCGATCGAGGGACAGCCGACGCGCATGCTGAAGTCGGGCGACGGCTTCCAAGTGCCGGTCGCAACACCGCATGCCGGCGCCAAGAACGGCGACACAAAGACAGTAGTCGTCAGCACCTATATCGTGGAGAAGGGCAAGCCGCTCGCGTCCCCAGCTTGATCAAATCAACGATTCCAACAAACTCATTCCAAAAAGCAATCACAGAGAAGGCTGCCTTAGTTGGCGGCCTCTCTTTATTTCAAAGTAGGCGCGCGATGTCGCCTAATGGCACTCTTGCGAAGTGGCGGCCGACATCGAAGACGTCCGTTTATCGGGGTAGACCGGAAGTCATAGGCTGACAGTCAAAACGTCGCGTTTGACCCGAATGCGAAAGTGCCGCCACTTCCGCTATGTGGTAGCCGTCGCGGCAGCGATCTCGGTGAATTACTGCGTCTTGCATTGCCATTCTCAGAGATCGCGGTCTTCAAGACAATCGTGGTTGCTGCCTGGGTTTGATCCTGATCGAGCTCAGCAGCGTTGCGGCCGCGATCATCACCAGGATGCTAGCGAGACTGAGCGCGATCTGCATCGCAAGCCCATCCGAGATGTCGACCAGCGCTATGTGGCTGGCGAGCGCCAGCAGAACACCGAGGCAATAAATTGCCAGCGAGTTCTCGCCACAGCGGATCGCCCCGCACATCACCGGCGTCGTCAGCCCTCGCCAATTTCGAGGCACGAGCCATACCGCCAGAATCGCAAGGGCAAAAAAATGCAGCAGCCGCAAGGGATCGAGATCCGACTTGTTCACCGGGTACAGCAGCTTCGCCAGCGTCTGCGGGACCAGCGCTTCCGGTGGTCGGATCCTCCAACTCAATGCGAGGATCAGGCTAAAAACCAGATAGAGGACGGCAAGTACAATCGCCGTGCGCGACGGCACCCACGGCCGAAATTTCTTGCCCTCCGTGACACACCACGCGCCAAGCACAACCAGCAGCTGCCGGGCCAGCGGATTGAAGAACCAGACGTTGTTCGGCCATGCCGGGACGGTCCAGCCGAAGACTTGCACCAGCGCATAAAGCAACAGCGAGGCGCCGAGCGTCACGTTCGGCACTCGCAGCAGCAGCCAGAGCAGCGGCGCGAACAAAAGGTGATAGAGCACGAAGATCGGCAAGACGTCGGTGTTGACGGGACGGTATTGCAGGATCGCCGCATGCGCGAGCGTCGCGCCCGGATGTTCCAGCAGAATGCGCGTGTTGCTCTGGTCGGCAACCCGGCCGTCGCCTGCGAGGTAAACCGTGATGGCGCAAGCAAGAGCGAGCATTAGAAATGCGACGTAAATGTCCCAGCTTCGCCACAGTGTACGGCCGATCACGCCGGTCCAGCCCTCGCACGAACGTGCCTTGCCGTAGCACAGCGCGCAGGTCACACCTGAAACGAACATGAACACTTCCGCGGCATCGCTGAAGCCGTAATTCCGCAGCGTCAGCCAGCTTCCGACGTTGTTGGGGACATGGTCAAGAAAGATCCACCATAACGCGATGCCACGGCAAGCATCGATGCGCAGGTCGCGGCCCAGCCCTTTCAGCTCCGGCAGCGCGCCGACCAATGGCTTCGCAGGTGTCGCGAGCAGCTCGGGTTCAAGTTGCAGCTGCCGACCTCGCAACGCCTTGGCATTGCTTTCGATCTGCGCCAAAGTCCGCCGGATGTCGGTGTTCCGCCCGGCCATGCCGCGATGGTTGGCGAGGTCGACGGGCGCGTCACTCTGACGCCATCGCATCGGCTCCCGAGAATCGGACAGATCGATCGAACTGATCGTCACCATCTCGACGGAAGAGCTGCGGGACGGCGGCGCAGGCACCATCATCATGGTGGCGACGGGCCGAAAGGACGGAAGTGACAGGCCTTCCATCGACTCTTCGTCGGTAATAACCTCATATGAGCCCGCCGGTAACAGTCGTTCGATACTTGCGATCCGGAATGGGTGCTTGAAAACCACCGTTTCACGTCGCGATCGGGTCATCGTCATGATCATCCTCGCAGGTTGGCGAGGACGCGCCGGCACAGCGGATAGCAGCTGGCATATAGAGGCGATGTCGCGGGCGCTGAACGCGCGTTGACCAGGCTATTCAGCACTTCCGGCGAAAGCGCTTCCACTGCAAACTGAAACCGGAAACTCCGCCTCATAGCCCTGCGCGTCCGGGTTAATACTTATCGAATACTCGTTGCCATCCCGACAGCCAATGCTCCAGCTATCGACCCCAGATTCGGTGCCGCCTTGATACATGGTCCGAACAACGACACCACAAGCCTGCTTTTTATTTTTCAGAACGGAGGTCCAGAAAGCGAGATGCTTAGCCTGATCCAGTGCAAGTATTCTCGTCGTCATTTGGTTAGCGGCGTGGGCCGTTTTGAAAGGCTCGGGAGCTACGGCCTTGGATGGCACGATGGTTGATGTCGTGGCATCGGCATTTCTAAAATACAGATCAGCATCCAGAACAAACCAGGGAACCAGCCATATGAGGACGAAGCTCGCGGCAGCCACCAGGAAAAGAATAGGCGATCGGTTCATCATGTCTCTCCCTCCCGGAGATCGAGACATTGACGGCCATCGCGATGTCGCGAGACCGCAGAAACCCCAGCAATTAAACTTACTTCGCGAGCAACGCCGATAGGTGCAATTCCCTACGTGTTGGGTCGAAAGTTTGGTGAATAGCTCATCGAGGCTGTCGCACAAGCGGCAGCAGATTCACGCAGCGGCACTGAGTGTCGTAAAAAGGTGGGGCTGACTGATACCTTTTGAACCGTGTCAGCTCGGTTCGAACCTTTGCGCGTCGTCGCGTTACAGCGAGTAGCGTAGCGCAGAGATGCGTAACGTGGCATCCATTGGCTGTATGTCGAACTCAGCCACACGCGCCCTGATCGACGGTGCAGCATGGTCCGATCAAGGGCAAGCACAATTCACGAATTGTATACGCGTGCAGGTTTAACACAACCGCTTGGGGCTAACCAACCGAGGTGCAGGTCTCGCTGTCGGCGTCGCTGATATCGATCCATCGGATTTATCAGTGATACGGCGCGCGCTCATTAGCGTCGCACAAAGTAAATTATATCAGTTCGCATGACGCGCAGAGCGAAAAGGAACGTCCGCTCATGATGCTGTCGCACTTTTCGGACTCGGCGCGATGTCTGGCTTGAGTCTGTAATGCGCTCCAAAGCGGACATCGGCGAGAGCAACATCGCGGTCTGTCGGATTTGGGAATGGCCTTGGTGCGGCATTAGGTAGCAAACTCGCCTTGCAAGCTGGCGACTTAGCATGCGTGCAGTGCTACCATTAGCGTATGCATTGGCTCGCCCGCGCTTACGTTGATAGGATCAAGTTCACACTGCTATTCATGGCGGCCCTGGCTTCTGCCGGTTTCGCGGCCCAGTTTCTTGGTCGCTATATCGCGCGGATATTTGACTGGGACGGTCAACTGCTAGTAGCGGCATGCTTCTTTGCGGCTCTGGCGTTTGAAGCGTGGGTTTATGATCGTTATCTCCGTTGGCGGCTTTTCAGGACGAACCGCCAATGAATGCATTTGTATTTAGCGCTTCGACCAGTGGTATCGAATTGCTCTGAGTTCTGCTAGCTTTTCCTTAATCGCGGCTGCGGTGGCGTTTCCTG
This sequence comes from Bradyrhizobium sp., assembly GCA_028290305.1. The sequence goes on along the minus strand of JAQGKC010000068.1, from coordinate 9,300 downwards.
TCTGCATCCGCAAATTGATCGAACGAGCAGCATCATGATGCGCTGCATAATTTTGGTCATTGCGACTTTGATCGCGACGTCGGCGGTTGCTCACGACAATCCTGAAAACTGGATTGGGCAAGAGCATCGTGAGAACGCGTTAGGACAATACTGCTGCGGTCAAAATGACTGCCGCGCCTTTACGGTCGATGAAGTGAAGGTGACGCCAGACGGCTACCATTTCCCCGATGGCGAAATCATCGCGTTCGACAAGGCCGCCCCCTCAATCGATCATTTCTTCTGGAAATGCGTGTGGGGTGTCCCGAAGAAGGAAACAAAGTGCGTCTTTGCCCCGCTAGGGCCATCATGATCGAGCGGGAGAGATCGCGCCTTACGTTTGGGTGCATCCGGACGATGATCGATGATGCCAACCTGCGATCCGCGTAATGTTTTGGGGCGTCTAAACCAACGTCCGTTCTTGGGGAAAGAGCGGAAGACATCTGCTCGTGCTGAGTGTTTCTCAGTTTGACCCGGAGCGGAATGCTCACATGAATGCAATTGTTGCGGCACCGATGAACTCCAGTTTTTCACCAAGTGTTATCTACCTCACGGCTGCGACCCGATTGTCGGGCTATCCTGGCGAGCGTGGACGGATCGACTGTCCATCGGAGAACTGTCGCTTAACGCCTCGTGTGATGCTTGGAGGTAGACAAAGCGACTGAACTTCCACGCGTGGAAGAGCACCCTCGAATCGGTCCACCACATTACTTACGTTGGTCACTACGAATGGGCGGTATACTCACGGCAGCTGGACCCGGTCGCGGTCCTGTGCTGAGCGCAATGGCAGAAAGGAGGATTGTCATGGCGAACGTCATCGAAATCGCGAAGGCCTTGATCACAGCTTACAACGAGAAGAACTGGAGCAAGGCGAAGGACATGTTGGCTGCCGACGCCGTGTACGACGAAAAGGGAACACACCGTCAAATCCAAGGCGTCGGCGAGATCATCGACGCTTGGCAGGGCTGGGCTAAGACCATCCCCAACTCCAAGGCCACATTCGTGCGCGAGTTCGCGAGCGGGGACACCGCTATCTTCGAGCTCGTGTGGAAGGGCGTTCACGCCGGACCGCTGCAGACACCAACGGGTATCATACCGGCATCGAAAGGATTGGTTGAGCTGCCGGCATGCCAAGTCGTCCAGGTCGAAGGCGGGAAGGTCAAGAGCGTCTCGCACTACTTCGACATGCTCACGCTGCTCACACAGACCGGCGCCACAAAGGGCTAGCCGCTGCATTGCATGAGTCTGCAACTGAGCACTTTCCGAACCTCACGCGATGTTCGACTTGAGTCCGGAATGCGCACCAAAACGGACGTCCGCCAACGCCTCTGGATGTATGCGTGCACGCTCTTGTCTGAGAACGGCACGATCCGCTGATTTGGGTCGTCCAGCCCCATTTTCAAAAATTTTCCCGTTCCCGCTTGACCCAAATCACCTCTATATCCCCCGCCGTCCCGCCCCACAGAGGGGCGTATCGCGATCGTCACGGACGCGGGGCGGGATGCGGTGGACGCGGGCTGCGTCGGGCGCGTGACGGGATGGCAGGGCGGGCTACCTATTGGAGGGGCCTGTGAGCGGTCAACGGCGCGCGGACGAACGACGTTAGTTGCGGACGGCAAAGCCGTGTGGTCCTGGCACCCGTTGCTGGTGTCAAGTTGGCGGAGGTTCACGAGCCCAACCGGGCTTTCGATGAGCCTTCATCCGCCGACGACGGTGACAAGAGGAATTCGTCGCCGGGGAGAGCACGAAATAAGCCGTTAAAACCATTGCGCAGGGAATGCCGGGTGTTTCCGGTTCGCCTGTGGTGACTAACTCGTGTGCTTTCTACACTTTGCACGCGAGGCTGCGGGTGCAACGGGCACCCGGCGTTCCCTGCGCCCTCTGATTTTCCGGGCAAGGTTTAGGCATAACTCGGGCGATGGTGTCGCGAGAATGCGGACGTGTGCTTGCCGTCATTGCGAGGAGTGAAGCGACGAAGCAATCCAGTCTTTACCTTGTTGCTCTGGATTGCTTCGCGGAGCCTGTCATCGGGCGCGCGTTCGCGCGACCCGTTGGCTCGCAATGACGATCTCAAATCCCCTATTCCTAGCTAGCTGCCCTAAATCGCCAGATAATCCCGGATCGCCGGCATGAAGAATATCGCGATATTGATCGCAAAGCCGATGCTCCACAGGATCGACCGAAGCGTGGGCCGATTGCCGAGATAGGTGAAGACATAGGCAATCCGCACGATCAGGAACAGCACCGCCAATTCATTGATCAGACGTTGCGGGCCGGCTCGAAATTCCGCCAGCAACACAGCGGTGGCGAAGAACGGAAACGCCTCGATCCCGTTGAGATGCGCGCCCAGCGCACGGGCGGCAATGGGGTCCTCGTAGAACGCGGGGTCACGCGGTTTGGTGTTGTCGAAGCGGCGAAACCCGATCCACTTGACCGGCGCGATCGTCAGCAAATAAAGCATCAGCGTTCCGAAAACGCACCATTCGGCGACCGTCATGGTTCCTCCCGTCGCGCGGCAATCTGCGACCCTATCTAAGCTGTCATTATCTTGACAAGGATGGTTCAACGCGCGAAGCCCTTGATATCATGACAGCGGTCGTTCCCACCGAAACAGCAAAGGCTATCGCCGGCGTCGGGCCAGAGCGCGTCGGCGTCCTGCTGGTCAATCTCGGCACCCCCGACAGCGCGGATACGAAGGGCGTGCGTGCCTATCTCAGGGAGTTCCTGTCCGATCCGCGGGTGATCGAAAATCAGGGGCTGCTATGGAAGCTGGCTCTGAATGGCGTCATCCTGCGCACCCGCCCGGCGCGCAAGGCGCGCGACTACCAGAAAATCTGGAACAACGAGAAAAACGAATCTCCGCTGAAAACCATCACGCGCGCGCAGTCCGACAAGCTTGCCGCGGCGATATCGGACCATGACCATATCGTGGTCGACTGGGCGATGCGCTACGGCAATCCGTCGATCCGCTCGCGCATCGATGCCTTGACCGCGCAAGGCTGCGACCGCCTGCTGGTGGTGCCGCTCTATCCGCAATATTCGGCTGCGACCTCCGCCACGGTGTGCGACGAAGTGTTCCGCGTGTTCAGCGAAATGCGCGTGCAACCCACCTTGCGGGTGACGCCACCCTATTATGACGATCCGGATTATATCGAGGCGCTGGCGGTCTCCATCAACGCGCATCTTGCGAGCTTGCCGTTTCAGCCGGAGCTCATCGTGGCCTCGTTCCACGGCATGCCGCAAAAATACATCGACAAGGGTGACCCCTATCAGTCGCAATGCATTGCGACGACGGACGCGCTGCGCAAGCGCATGGGCCTCGACACCTCGAAGCTGATCCTCACATTCCAGTCGCGCTTCGGCTTCGACCAGTGGCTGCAGCCTTACACCGACAAGACCGTCACGCAGCTCGCGAAAGACGGCGTGCGCCGCATCGCCATCGTGACGCCCGGCTTCTCCGCCGATTGCCTGGAAACGCTGGAAGAAATCGCGCAGGAAAACTCGGAAATATTCAAGCACAATGGCGGTGAGCAATTTGCCGCGATCCCCTGCCTGAACGACAGCGACGCCGGCATGGACGTCATCCGCCAACTGGTACTCCGCGAGCTTCAGGGTTGGATTTAAAGTTAAGTGATATTAGCCACGTTCGTCGGCGTCCGCTTACATACGTCTGGCGGCCCGCAAACTGCACCCTACCTATGACTGGAAAAGCCGACCGAACCGGCGTGGCAGTCATACCGACAAAACAAAACTGCATAAGACTGCGTGCGGGAAAGACTTTTAAACCCGCCTTGGAGGATTTATGACTGGTTTCGATATTTTTGCGATTGCGCTGGTGTTATTGGTTATTTTTACGCTGTTTGCCGGCGTCAAGACGGTGCCGCAGGGCTACGACTGGACCATCGAGCGGTTCGGCAAATACACCCGCACGCTGGCGCCGGGGCTGAACATCATCATCCCATATTTCGACCGTGTCGGCCGCAAGATGAACATGATGGAGCAGGTGATCAATATTCCCGAGCAGGAGGTGATCACCAAGGACAACGCCACCGTGACCGTGGACGGCGTGGCGTTCTTCCAGGTGTTCGATGCCGCCAAAGCGAGCTACGAGGTGTCCAATCTCAACCAGGCGATCATCGTGCTGACGATGACCAATATCCGCTCGGTGATGGGCGCCATGGACCTCGACCAGGTGCTGTCGCATCGCGATGAAATCAACGAGCGATTGCTGCGCGTGGTCGATGCCGCGGTGTCGCCGTGGGGACTCAAGGTCAACCGCATCGAGATCAAGGATATCGTGCCGCCCGCCGATCTCGTCGAGGCGATGGGGCGCCAGATGAAGGCCGAGCGCGTCAAGCGCGCCGATATTCTGCAGGCGGAAGGCCAGCGGCAATCGGAGATCCTGCGGGCCGAAGGTGCCAAACAAGGCCAGATCCTGCAGGCCGAAGGCCGCCGCGAAGCCGCGTTCCGTGACGCCGAAGCGCGCGAACGCTCTGCCGAGGCGGAAGCCAAGGCGACGCAGATGGTCAGCGAAGCCATCGCCAAGGGCGACGTCGCGGCGCTGAATTATTTTATCGCCGACAAATATATCAAGGCATTCGGGCAATTGGCGGATTCGCCGAACCAGAAGATCATCATGCTGCCGATCGAAGCCATGAGCATTCTCGGATCGCTGGCCGGCATCGGCGAGATCGCCAAGGCGACGTTCGGCGAAAGCGCGGCCTCCGCGCAAGCTGCGGCGCGCCGTCCATCGGTGCCAAGTACGGTTCCGCCGGTGCCTCCGCCGGGCTAGAGCATATCCGGAAAGGGTCGCACGATGACCGAGATGTTTTCCACCCTTGGCACCTGGAACTGGCTGATCTTCGGCATCATCCTGATGGCGCTGGAGCTGATTGCGCCGGGGGTTTTCCTGTTCTGGCTCGGGCTTGCGGCGTTGTTGGTCGGGCTGCTGTCGTTCGCGATCCATCCGTCCTGGCAATCGCAGATCCTGATGTTCGCGGTTTTCGCCGCCGCCGCAGTGCCGTTGTGGCGGCGCGTCGCACGCAACAATACCGCCGTCAGCCAAAGCAATCCGTTTCTCAACAAGCGCGCCGATGCGCTGGTCGGCCGGGTGTTCACGCTGGAAAAGCCGATCATCGACGGGTCAGGCACCGTGCGGATCGACGATACGATCTGGCGTGTCGCCGGTCCGGACACGCCCGCTGGCAGCCGTGTCAAAATCGTGCAGGCTGATGGCGCAAGCCTGACGGTGGCCGCCGCCTGAAGCGCGCGTTAACCGTCATTGCGAGGAGCGCAGCGACGAAGCAATCCAGTTTTCCTTTGGGCGACGGTGAAAAGTCGTCCCGCTTATGCCACGCCGGCGCGAAGAATATCGTGCAGGTGCACGATGCCGACCGGCTTCCTGGCGTCGGTCACGATCAGCGCGGTGATCTTCGATGAATTGAGAATTTCAAGCGCTTCGCTGGCGAGCAGGTCGCGGCCGATTGTCTTCGGATTTTTCGTCATGACGTCATCAACCAGCGCGGTCATCAGGTCGGGCCGCATGTGGCGTCGCAAATCGCCATCGGTGACGATGCCGACGATCTGCCCGCGCGCATCGACGATGCCGACGCAACCAAACCCCTTCGATGACATCTCGACCAGCGCGTCGGACATTCGGGTGCCCGTCGGCTTGAGCGGCACCGTGTCGCCGGCGTGCATCAGGTCGCGGGTGTATTTCAGCATGGCGCCGAGCTTGCCGCCGGGATGCAGCACGCTGAAATCGACCGACGTAAAGCCGCGGCCCTCCAGCAGCGCGATCGCCAGCGCGTCGCCCAATGCCAGCAGCATCAGCGAGGAGGTGGTCGGCGCAAGGTTATGCGGACAGGCCTCGCGGGCCTTCGGCAGCGTCAGCGCGACATCGGCGGCCTTGCTCAGGGTGGACTCGCGCTCTGCCGTCATCGCGATCAGCGCGATGCGGAAGCGCTTGGCATAGGTGATGAGGTTCTTCATCTCCGCCTGCTCGCCCGACCACGACAGCGCCATGATGACGTCGTCGGCGGTGATCATGCCGAGGTCGCCGTGGCTGGCTTCGGCGGCGTGCACGAAAAAGGCGGGGGTGCCGGTGGAGGCGAAGGTCGCTGCGATCTTGCGGCCGATGTGGCCGGACTTGCCGAGCCCGGTGACGATCAACCGGCCTTTGGCGTTGCGAATGAGATCGGCCGCGGCGGCAAAGGCTGCGCCGAGATCGGATTGCAGTGCTGCGGCAATCGCGGCGATGCCGCTGCCCTCGGCGTCGAGCGTGCGCAATGCCGATTGAACGGCAGCGTTCGCGTGGTCGGTACCGGATGATTTTGCCATCAGCGGTTTCGGCTTGGCCATGTCTGATTCCAGGGAAATGGGGGCATCGGCTTCCGTCCGAAGCCTTTGCTTAGCGTGGCCTTCTCTTTAGCACGACCAAATCCGCGATGCGACGCGCCGACCGGTTCTCAACGGCTCATTAACCATAATTGTTTTAACTCCATTAACGACGTTTTCCGCTGGCGTACTCGCGCGCGTGGAGCTCGGTCGGCAAGCGTATGAATTCGTTGGAGTATTTTCATCGTGATGTCGGGTCCAGTCAGGGGCCGCCGCAGGCGCGTAATGACCTTACGCGCGCTATTGCCATGTCTTGCGCTGAGTCTTGCGCTGATCGCCTTCGACGGGACGTTGGCGCAGGCGCAAACGCTGACTGCCGACTTGATGCGTCCGGTGCGCGACGGCTTCCTGCCGCCGCAGAATTCACTGCTGCGCAAGACCAGCGACCCGACCGAGGATGCCGGGGATTTGACCGGCAGCGACAGGCTTCGCGACAAGGATACGCCCGCGCCGTCGCGGATCGGCCAGATTCCTACCTATGGCCTTCCCGCCGCCAACGGCGCCTCTGATTCCGGCTTCGACTCGCTCAATCGCACGCGCAAGAAGCCGAAGCTTTATCCCGGACAAGCCAAGCCGAAACTGCCGCCCGGTCCCGGCAGTCGCGTGCCGACAGATTCGAAATTGCCGCTACGCCTGTCGATCCCGCCGTCGGAGAGCGCCAACAAGGTGCCGCTGCCGCCCGCGATGGCCGGCACGGTGGTCGGCCAGCCGCTGCGCAAGCGCCTGAAGGTCGACGACGATCCGTTCGGTGCGGTCGGCGATTACGCCGGCAGTTTTCTGATCAAGTCCGCGGTCGAACTGAGCGGCGGCTACGACACCAATCCCGGCCGGCTCGCCACGCCAAGGGCCTTGCCGTTCTGGGTCGTCGCGCCGGAGTTTCTCGCGGTGTCCGACTGGGATCGCCACGCGCTGGTCGCCGATCTCAGGGGCTCGTTCACCGGTTATGGCAACAGCCTTCCGCCGACCATCGACGGCGCGATCTCGTCGGCGCCGACCGATGTCAGCCGGCCGAGTTTCACCGGCCACGTCGACGGCCGTCTCGACGTCACGGAGGACACTCACCTGTTGGCGCAGGCGCGTCTGCTGGTTTCCACCGACAATCCGGGCAGCCCGAACGTTCAGGCCGGACTTGCCAGATTTCCGATCTACACGACGCTCGGCGGCACGTTCGGCATCGACCAGAATTTCAACCGCCTGAATGTAGCCGTCGGCGGCACCGTCGACCGCACCGTGTACCAGAACTCCACGCTCACCGACGGTTCCACGTCGACCAACGACGACCGCAACCTCAACCAGTATGGCGGCCTCGGTCGCGTCAGCTACGAGGTGACGCCGGCGCTGAAGCCGTTCGTCGAAGTCGAGGGCGATACCCGCGTGCACGATTTGCAGTTCGACCGCAACGGCTTTCAGCGCGATTCCAGCGGCGGCTACGCCAAGGTCGGCACTACCTTTGAATTCACGCGGCTATTGACCGGTGAAATCTCGATCGGCTACGCCGCGCGTGATTATGTCGATCCCAGGCTCAACCGGCTCGAGGGCCTGCTCACCGCAGCCTCGCTAACGTGGACCGCGACGCCGCTGACCACGGCAAAATTCTTTTCCACCACCTCGATCGACGAGACCACGCTGCCCGGCACCTCGGGCGTGCTGACGCACCTCTACACCGTCGAAGTCGATCACGACTTCCGCCGCTGGCTCTCGGCGATCGGCAAATTCACCTACGGCACGATGGACTATCAAGGCGACAGCCGCTCCGACAAGATCTACACGATCGAAGGCGACCTGGTTTACAAGATGACCCGCAACCTCTGGGTCAAGGGCACGCTGCGGCGAGACATCCTCGATTCCAACATCGCCGGATCGAGTTCGGCGTCGACGGTGGTGATGCTTGGGGTGAGGTTGCAGAATTAGGAGAAAGCGGGTTAGCGCCTCTCCAAGGCTCACTGTCATACCCACGAACGCGCGTTCGCGTTCGACGCTAGTCAACCCTCCATGACGGGAGGACTCACCTCGGCAAATTCGTCGTCCCCATCAGGAACTGATCGATCGCCCGCGCACACAGCCGCCCCTCGCGGATCGCCCACACCACGAGCGACTGCCCGCGGCGCATGTCGCCGGCGGAGAACACGTTGGGCCGTGAGGTCTGATAGTCCGCGGTGTTGGCGCGAACGTTGCCGCGCTGGTCGAGGTCGACGCCGAGCGTCTTCAACAGGCCCTCATGCACGGGATGCACGAAGCCCATCGCCAGCAGCACCAGTTGCGCGTCGAGATCGAATTCGGTGCCCGGTATTGGCTTGAACTTGTCGTCGACCTGGATGCAATGCAGTTTTGCCACCTTGCCGTCGGCACCTGAGAATTTCTGCGTCAGTACCGCGAATTCGCGCCGTGCGCCTTCGGCCTGGCTCGACGAGGTTCGCATCTTCAGCGGCCAGTTCGGCCAGGTCACCCCCTTGTTCTCATGCTCGGGGGGCGCCGGCATGATTTCGAGCTGCGTCACCGAGAGCGCGCCTTGCCGGAACGAGGTGCCGATGCAGTCCGAACCGGTGTCGCCGCCGCCGATCACCACCACATGCTTGCCGCCAGCAAGAATGTCGGGTGCGTTGCCGAGCGGCTCGCTGGAGACGCGGCGGTTTTGCTGCGGCAGGAAATCCATCGCGAAATGAATGCCGGCGAGATCGCGGCCGGGGATCGGCAGGTCGCGCGCGGCTTCGGCGCCGCCGGTCAGCGCCAGCGCGTCATAGTCGTTCAGCATCTCGCGCGGATCGATCGCGCCTGGTGTGCTGCCGCCGACATGGGCGCCGTAATGGAAGGTGACGCCTTCGGCCTCCATCTGCGCGACGCGGCGGTCGATGACGTGCTTCTCCATCT
>JAQGKC010000031.1 GCA_028290305.1 Bradyrhizobium sp. | reverse complement strand
GAGGGCCGCAGCACACCCGAAGGCAACAGCGCCAGCTTGTAGGTTTCGCCGTTGATGACGAGGGTATGGCCGGCATTGTGGCCGCCCTGGAAGCGCACGACGATGTCAGCCTGCTCCGACAACCAGTCGACGATCTTGCCCTTCCCTTCGTCGCCCCACTGGGCGCCGACGACGACAACATTGGCCATTTCTCGGGTATTCCCTCTGCAACTATCTCTGCACGAGCATGATCTCCGGGCAAACTGGCCGCTTGTCCCGTAGGAAAACCGGCGGCCATTTTTCCGGATCATGCGCCCAGCCCAAATCACGGCCAGGGCCGCTCGCATGCGAGGCATCCCACCGGATAAAGGATGCGGGCTATCGACGCAAGCAAGAACGGGGCCTCGGAACCGCCTTAGAGGGCTCCCAACCCCTTGATATCCCCTGAAAAATGGCACTGCGACGCGGCGGCGCGGTGGCATCGCTCCGGGAGGGAGCGGAACCTGGGCGGACGCAACGGCGTGCGTCGGCAAAAGCCTCGGACGCATGATCTGCCGTGCTGCGGCGGCGTGCAACGGAAGCCGTAATGGCCGGCGGCGTGACGGCTGGTCCGGCGAATTGCTATCGTCAGCACTGCGAACCGTGACGACGGAGCGAAACGCGCCATGTCGAAAACCACCCGCGCGACACAGGCGCTGCAGAAACTCGGCGTGAAGTTCACACTGCACACCTACGACTACGATCCCGATGCGGACAGCATCGGCCTGCAGGCCGCCGAGGCGCTCGGCATCGCGCCGCAACGCATGCTGAAAACATTGATGGCGGAAGTTGACGGCAAACCGGTCTGCGTCGTCGTTCCCTCGGATCGCGAAGTCAACATGAAGAAACTCGCCGCGGCGTTTCACGGCAAGACCGCTGCCATGATGCGCCCGGCTGATGCCGAACGGCTGACCGGCTATCATGTCGGCGGCATCAGCCCATTCGCGCAGAAAAAGCGCGTGCCGGTAGCGATCGATCAAGCTGCGCTAGGCCAGACGAGCGTGTATCTGAATGGCGGTCAGCGGGGATTGCAGATCGAACTCAATCCCGGCGATGTCGTCAGGGCGCTTGATGCGATCGTGCAGGCGCTCGTGAGTTGAGCAGGGCACCGCTCCGACATATACACGCTTCCATCAGTCCGACTGTTCGCCGCCGCCGACGCCAACGCTGAGCAAATTAGAGAACTCGGAAAGTTCTTCCTCGGAAATCTCGTGAAGCGTCAGGCGGAGTTGCACGATCGCCAAATCGATCAGGTGGCCGGCAAACGAAGCCCCCCTGGAAACGACGATGTTGCGTTGCTCCATCAACACCGGAATGACGTTGCGCAGACGGCGGGAACTGAGTTCATCCATATCGATGCCCTTTGGGACTTCTCGGCGAAGTCGCGGCCAGCCAATGTCGCGTGGTGACGGTATCGGCAAACAATTCGATGGCTTTCGTCGTCACGACGTGGACAGCCTCGGCATCGGCGTCATGCCGGCCCCGACTCGCGGACGCGTCGCTCAGGAATGTAACGTGATGACCTCGATGCGAGGCGTCGATCGCCGTTGCGAGACAGGCCTCTTCCGCCGCGAGCCCCGCGATTGCGAAATTTCCGATCCGCGAAACCACGTCTTCGAAAAGCTGGTTGGTATAGCAGGAGGGCTGCGGCCGTTCGAACACCATGTCAAAACGCCTCGGCTCATAACCTGAAATCCATGCGGATTGCGCGGCTCTTTCAATCGCGCCCGGTTTTCCTGTCGGTCTCGTAAACGCGATCGGGATCGCCAGATTTCGCGCATGCCTGATGACCAACGTGCAGTTCTCCATTGACCGCGCGAGGTCGGAGCCGTGCTCTTTCGCCAGCTCGTCATAGTTTTCCTCCTGCAGATCGACCATGACGAGCAGGCGGCTGTTCGACGCGCCGACATAGGTTTGCAGATCGATAACGGAACTCATCACGCGCCCGCCGGCAGATTGATGCCTCGGCCGGCGGACCTTTCGAGAATGCCAGGTGTATCCCAGCGGCCCTCAGGGCGAATGATCACATAGGGATCATCGCTCAGCGTTATGCTTTGCGGATGCTTCTCTGTTTCCAGTTTGACCTCGACATAGTCGAAATCCGAAAACACCAGTTCGCGGGCGCCCATGCGCCTGAAACCGCGCTGCTCCCACACCTTGAGAAACCGCTTTTGGGAGTGCGCGTACAAGACGCTGTAGCCCTTCTTGCGGCAGAGTTCGATCGCCGCATCGAGGATTCGTCCCGCGAGGCCTGAGCCCCGGCCTTCATGCCGAACGGCCAATCGTTCGAGCTTGGCGAAATCGGCAAAATACCGAATCCGGATGCATCCGACCGGCTCCCGATCCTTGTGGCAGATCAGATGCGTGGCAGAAAAGTCGTTGCCGTCGAACTCCTCTTCGAACGGGCATCGCTGCTCGCCCATGTAGATCGCACCCCGGATGGCGATCACGCGCGCCATTTCGTCCATCGATCGAACGACTTCCACAGTTACGGGATCTTGAACGGCGGCCCTGACCGGCGGAATATCACCGGAACGGTCGAACATCTGAAGATGCGGCGCGAACAGGCCATCGTAATGGGCACCCGAAGAAAATCCGAGCGGCTCCAGCACCCTGAGACCTTCCTTGGTCACCGGACGCGAATAGATGTTGATGCCCCGATAGAGCGGCGTCGAGAACTTCTGCAGCACCAGCGGGATCGCGGCGGCAATGCTGCCTTTGGCATGAATCGCCCAGACATAGATTCCAGCCGGCCGTTCCGATTGCCGCGCGATAAAGCATATCTCGGGATTACGGGTATCCAGCCGGCCGTCGAGCAGCCGGCGGGTGCCTTCGTGCGTCAAAGGGAGGACGGCGAGAAAGCCCTGGCCCTTCGGAGCAGCAATATTGAACCGGTCTCGCTTTGCGATGGCCCAGAACGTATCCGGGTTATGATTGGCGACCGTCTGGAACATCTGGTTCGAGGTCAGGCCAGGGATATCCTGACGTGCCGCATCCACCAGTTCGCCGATGCCCGCCGCATCGACCGTGAAAATGACCGTGCGCTTCGCCAGTTGCAGAGCGGTCATTCGGTCGAGCGAATACGCCGCGGATCGGCCTTCCGGTGTTCCGGCGGTTTTACGTAGAAAGTGCAGGTCGAGTGCAGTCATGGCGTCGTCTCTTGGTTGTGGCGCGGCTCTATTTCTGCATAGAATGATAGAAGAGCGGATGGAGTTGTTTGTATGCACCCACCTGAGCGCAGGGGCGCGCACACTGGCGCGCACACCCCGGGGCGAATGGCGAACTGGGATCTGGTCCGGATATTCCTGGAAGTAGCCCGTATCGGCAGCTTCCGTGCTGCGGCTGAACAACTGAATATGTCGGCAAATTTTCTCAGCAAGCGCATCTGGCTGCTGGAGCGTGCCTATAAAACGACTCTGATGACCCGCCATGTCGATGGCATCAGGCTGACGCCGGAAGGTCTGCAGGTTCTTGAGGCTGCAAAGCGGATGGAAGAAGCATCCTTTGGTCTCGACCGCGCGTTGAACCAGACGACACCCGCGCTAAGCGGCGAGGTTCGGCTCGCCGTGACCGAGGGGCTGGGCACATTCTGGCTCGCGCCAAGGCTGGTTGAATTTCAACGGGCCTATCCCGGCCTGCTGGTGGATTTGAAGTGCGAGATGCGCTCGGCCGATGTGCTTCGGCTCGAAGCCGACGTCGCCGTGCAACTTGAAATGCCCGACAAGCCGGATCTGAAGAGGATCAAGATCGGGCGGCTTCACATCATGCCTTTCGTAAGCCAGTCCTACGTCGACATCTACGGTATGCCGAAAGGCGCCGACGACATCCGTCAAAATCATCGAATTGTCATTCAGGATGCCGACCAGACCAAGGGCAGGGAGATGTACGATAAATATGCGAGCCGCGAACAGCTCGGCTTCGTCGCGATGCGCAACAATGTCAGCACTGCACATCTGTGGTCGATCGCGAAGGGCGCCGGCATAGGCTGGTTGCCGACCTATGTGCCGGCGCTTGGCGACCCGCTGATCCCGCTCGATATCGGAATCAAGTTCGAGCTCGATATCTGGCTCGCCTACCATCCGGACGCAAAGAAGATACCGCGGGTCAGGCAACTGATCGATTGGACCGTCCAATCCTTCGACGGCCGCAAATATCCATGGTTCAGCGACGAATTCGTCCACCCGAAAGATTTGCAAAAAGCCTATAAAGACGCCGAGCCGTTGGTGAACCTGTTTGCCGGGTTCAAGAAAGTATCGCGCCCGAAAGTCGTCCGGATTTTTTCCGATCGTAAGAACGGAGCCAATCGATGACGGACGGCGGGACAGACGGGCGTGTCGACCAGCTTGTGAAGGCAGGATGGCTCGCGATCGGGCTGTCGCAAACCGATCTGGCCGAAGTTCTCGGAGCTGCGTTTCAGCAAACACAGAAAGACGGCAACGGGTCGAATGGGGTTGATGCCGGCCGTCTGACGCAAGTCGCGGAAGCGCTCGACATCCCGGTCGAGTTCATATCCGGGCAGCAAGAACCGGAATCTTCATCGGCGCAGGGTTTCAGTTTGCTGCAATCGTTGCTCGAATTGCGGCTGTTGCGGGCTTTTCACGAATTGGACGATCGTCGAACGAAACAGGCGGTGGTTCATCTCGCCGAACGGCTGGTCAAACGCCAGGCCGGCCGTCGTGGAAATGGCGGTTAGCGCGCACGCGAGGCGCGTGGCGTTATCTATTTGTTTGAACGTGATCTTATCGGAAAACCGGTTTCCACTTTTCCGGATCATGCTCTAACGGGCCTTTTCGCTGCACACGATCTCACGGTCCACCTGCCACAGTGATATGCGCTGCTCGGGCGGCAGATACATCGCGTCGCCGGGCTTCACTGCGAAGGCATCGACGAAAGCGCTCTGGTCGCGCAGCGTATGCTGCTCGAAGGCGAAATCCTCGGCGGCAAAGGGCGATCTTCAAACGGCGGCGCAGCCGATCAAACACATGGGGAATGCCGCCTCGCATGGTCGCGATGCATCTACCCCATTGATGCCCGGCAAAAATCCGTGTCTGTGAACCCGGCCGGGCAAAGAATCCGGCCCGGTGGCAAACGCCGGGCTGGGGGCTGCGGCGCGTTTAGAACCGGCCAAGAACGACAGCCCAAGAACGACAGCCTATGTCTGCTTCCGATTCCACCTCGAGCGCCGCCGCCTCCGGCGGCTGGCTCGCCAACCAGCCCTATCTGCTGCTCTGCATTGCCGCGTTGTGCTGGGCCGGCAACGCCATCGTCGGCCGCCTCGCTGCCGGGCATATTCCGCCGGTGACGCTGTCGTTCCTGCGCTGGTTTTTGGCGTTTCTTATTATACTTCCGTTCGCATGGAGACATCTGGCGCGTGACTGGGGCGCGATCCGCTCCCGGTTCGGCACCATGATCGTTATTTCCGTGATCGGAATCGGCGCCTTCAATACCCTGCAATACTGGGCCCTCGAATACACCCAGGCGCTGAACACGCTGCTGTTGCAGTCAGCCGGGCCGCTATTCGTCGCGGCGTGGTCGCTGATCCTGCTCGGCGTCCGTTTGACGCTGGCGCAGGCCGGCGGGATCGCGCTGTCGCTGACGGGTGTGCTGGTGATCCTGCTGCACGGCGACCTTACGGCGCTCGCGAGCATCGAGTTCAACAAGGGCGACATCATCTTCACGGTAGCGATGGCGGTCTTCGGACTGTATTCGGTGCTGTCGCTGAAGCGCCCGGAAATTCACGGCCTGTCGTTTGCCAGCTTCACCTTCGGCTGCGGCGCGGTGTGCCTGGTTCCGCTGCTGATTTGGGAACTGCTCACGCGTCCAGTGATGCAGCTCGATACCACAAACCTGCTGTCGCTGGTTTACGTCGCGGTGTTTCCTTCGACGGTGGCCTATCTGTGCTACAATCGCAGCATGCAGCTAATCGGCGCCAACCGCGCCGCGCCGTTCTTTCACATGGTGCCGCTGTTCGGATCCGCGATGGCCATGGTCTTTCTCGGCGAACGCCCGCAGCCGTTCCACGTCATAGGCTTCGCACTGGTGCTGACAGGCGTTTTCGTTGCGTCGCGAAAGGCCTCCGCGCAGTTGAGATCATGATCCGATTAGATTGAATCGGATCATGATCTGATCTCTTTGTTTGAGCATGATCCCCGCGCAAACGCTTCGCGTTTGTCGCGAGTGAAAACCGGTTTCCACTTTTCCGGATCATGCTCTCTAACCCAACCTGAATTTACTGTAGGCCTCGGCGCTGGCGATGATCACGTGCTCCGCGCATCCGTTGCGGCGATGCGGGTCGCACAGATTTTCATAGTCCGGCGACGTCATCATGTCGACGAACGCTGCGACATCAGGATAATACACCAGCGCCAGATAGTCCCATTTGTTGCCGTCCTGCGCGCCGAGCGCGACCGCCTTGGCGTTTCCGGTCCACAGCAACGTTCCACCGCGCGCCTTGATCATCGGTACGGTCAGGGCGCTGTAGCGCAAATAGGCATCCCAGCCGCTACCGTCGCCATCGAGCGAGCGCTCGAAGAACCGCATCAGGTTCACCATCACGATCGGCCCCTGATGCCTCAGCTCCTTGAGGCCTTCGATATTCAATAAATCCACGCCCATGGCGGTCTCCCTGGTTGGTCCCGATCAACTAACGCGCGTTTATTCCAGGCCGCAACGATTGTGTCACAACAGCGCGCTAAGCTGAGAGGATGTACGGACCGGCCAACTCGCGAACCGCACGCGACGTTCGGGGGCAGCGGCGATGATTACCGTTCCAGAGCTTTCGGCCGACGCGCTGGGCAGATTCCTGGCCAATTACATGCGCCGCCGGTTCGGTTCATCGCAGGCGCATCTGGTCGAGATGGTGCCATCGATCGCGCGAATCGCGATCGAGTGCATCGGCAACAGCGACGCGCTTTATCATAACGTCGAACATACCATGCTGGTCACGATGGCCGGGCACGATGTCCTGCGCGGGCGCGCGCTCCATACTCACATGCCGGCCGAAGACTATGCGCATGTGATTATCGCCTGCCTGACGCACGATATCGGTTATGTCCGCGGGCTGTTCAAGGCAGACGACAAGGACGGTTATGTCGTCGATGCCACCGGCCGCAAAATCACGCTGCCGCGCGGATCGTCGGACGCAGCGCTGCTGCCGTACCATGTTGATCGTTCCAAGATGTTCGTCATGGAACGGATCGAAGGCGTTGCGCTGTTGGATAAGCGGCGTATCGCGCGCGCCGTCGAAGGGACGAAATTTCCCTCGAGCTTTCCCAGCGAGGATGAGGAATGCGACGAAGAAGCCGCGCTGCTGCGGGCGGCCGACCTGATCGGGCAACTTGGCGACCCGCACTATATCCGCAAGGCCAACGCCCTTTATCACGAGTTCGAAGAGGCCGGGCTGAACCGGCAGCTCGGCTACAGCTCGCCGGCGGATCTCGTCAGTCTCTATCCGCAATTTTACTGGAACAGCGTGGCACCGCATGTGCAAACGGCGATCCGGTATCTCAACGTCACATCGAGCGGGCGGCAATGGATCGCCAACCTTTACAGTAACGTTTTCCGCGCCGAGCGCGATATCTCGCTGTCGGGACCGCAGAAATAGAACAGCCCGCGCGGAAAAGAGCGCTGCATGGCACCAATCCTCCCGGAAGCCTTGTCGCGCCGGATATTTCGGGCACAACGTGCGACAACATTCAAAGCCCCGATTGCCTCGCGTTGCCTTCCAGACCTCCGCATCACTCCCCGATCGGCTGGCTCAACGATCAGCCATATCTGCTGCTCAGCCTGACCTCGCTGTTCTGGGCCGGCAATATCGTGATCGGGCGTTACGTCGCCGGCCACGTGCCGCCGATGACGCTGTCCTGCGTCAGATGGATCGGCGCGTTTTTCATGCTGCTGCCGTTTGCGTGGCCGCATCTGCGGCGTGACTGGCCGAAGTTGCGCGCCCGGCTTCCCCTGATGGTGACGCTGTCGGCGACGGGATTCGCCATCAATAACGCGTTGTCTTACTGGGCTCTGCAATACACCCAGGCGCTAAACGCGCTGTTGATCCAGTCGTCCGGACCGCTGTTCATTGCGCTATGGTCGCTGCTGCTGTTCGGCGTGCGGCTGACATGGGCGCAACTCGCCGGCATCACCATCTCGCTTGCAGGCGTGCTTACCATCATCCTGCGCGGCGACCTCGGAGCGCTCGCCGGCATCCAGTTCAACAAGGGCGACGTGATGGTCGCCGGTTCGCTGCTGGCGTTTGGATTGTATTCGGCGCTGATGCCGCGCCGGCCGGTAACCCATCAGCTGTCGCTGATCGTCTTCACCACCGGCTGCGGCGCGCTGCTGCTGTTGCCATTCTCGCTCTGGGAGTTCTCAACCGGCCTCACGCTGAAGCTCGACGTGCTGACCGTCGCGACGCTGATCTATGTCGTGATCTTTCCGTCCACGCTGGCATATCTGTTTTTCAACCGCGGCATCGCGTTGATCGGGCCGAACCGTGCCGCGCCATTTTTCCATCTGGTGCCGGTGTTCGGCTCGGCGATGGCGATCCTGCTGCTCGGCGAGCAGCTGCGGCTGTTTCACCTCGTCGGCTACGTGCTGGTACTCGCGGGCGTCGTGATCGCGTCGCGGCAGGCGTCAGCCGCAGCATGACCCCCGAGCTGCGGTACCGCGCCGGTCGCTTCTCGATTCAGGCGGCGCGGAGCTTGGCCAGAAATTGGTCAACCGCACTGCGCAACATTCCGGACTGATTGTCGAGTTCGCGGGCGTTCGAGAGCACATCCGAGGCGGCCGAACCGGTGGCCGCGGCCGCGGTGGTGACGCCGCCGATATGGGCGCTGATCTCGCTCGAGCCGGCTGCGACCGACTGAATGTTGCGGGCGATCTCGCGGGTGGCATCGCCCTGCTGCTCGATCGCGGTGGAGATGCTGACGGTGATCTCGCTCATCTGCGCGATCGTTTCGGTGATTCCGCCAATCGAAAGAACTGCGTCGCTGGTCGAGGCCTGCATGGCCGCAACCTGCGCGGAGATTTCCTCGGTGGCCTTGGCGGTCTGGTTGGCGAGCGCCTTCACCTCGGAGGCGACGACGGCAAAGCCGCGGCCGGATTCGCCGGCGCGGGCGGCTTCGATAGTCGCGTTGAGGGCCAGCAAATTGGTCTGGGCGGCGATGCTGTGGATCAGCTTGACCACCTCGCCGATCTTCTCGGCGCCAGTGGACAAAGCCCCGACGGTGGCGTTGGTGCGCTCGGCATCGCCGACCGCCCTGCTGGCGATCTCGCTCGACCGCGTCACCTGCCGGGATATCTCGGCGACCGAGCTCGACAGTTCTTCCGCCGCCGCGGCGACCGTTCCAACGTTGTTCGAAGCGCTTTCCGATGCAGCCCCGACGGTTGCGGCACGGGCACTGGCGTCGCTCGCGGTTGCCGTCATGGATTGCGCCGTGGTCTGCATTCCTGCCGCCGCCGTCGACACCGAACGGACGATGCCGTTGACACTGCGTTCGAATTCGCCGGCGATGCTTTCCATCGCGGCGCGACGCTCGGCCGCCGCGCGCTCCTGCGTCTGCGCTTCGACCTGTTCGAGCCCGCGAATGCGCAGCGCGTTATCCTTGAAGATCTGAACGGTTGCCGCCATCGCACCGACTTCGTCGCCGCGCCCGATCCCCGGGATATCGCCTTCCAGCGCGCCATCGGCCAACGCCCGCATGCGGGCACCGAGTTGACCGAGCGGACGGCTGATGCTGCGGCCGATCAGCCAGGCGATGCCGCCCCCGATAGCGCCGATAATGACAATCGCAACACCGAGCACCCAGATGATCGGCGCCAGCTTGGCGTCGAGATCGTCGAGATAGGCTCCGGATCCGATATACATGTTGAAGCCTGGGACGGCGACGGCGTAGCCGATCTTGCGGCTCGGCTTTTGCTCGCCGGGTTTCACGTATTCATACGTCAACAGGATTTCGCCCTTGGCCTTCACGCCATCGCGCAATTCACGGGAGATCATCCTGCCATTGACCACCACGTCCATGCGATTGGTCCCGATCTGCTTGGGATCAGGCGACAGCACCGTGATGCCTTCGAACGTCGTGCCGAACAGGTATCCGGCACCGTTGTCGTAGGTCATGGAGTTGGCCCGGCGGCCGAATTCGGCAAGTGCGGCTTCCTTGGTGAGCTGGCCGGCATCGACCTGTTTCTGCAGCCCGATCGCCATGTTGCGGCCGACCTCAACGATAGAACGAACCTGATCGATCCGGGCGTTCAGCATCTCGCGTTGCATCAGGTAGCCTGCGAGAACGCCGGCGATGCAGAGGCCGAACAGTGTCACTCCCACCAAAATGCCGAGTTTGGGAGCGATCGTCAGATTGTTCAGCTTCACGGGGCATCTCCGGGGATTTGCGCGCGAAGCACGCGATTGGCGGAATGAGTTACATCACGGTATAGTGAAATCCTTTAGCGCTTGGTTACGAAAGCCTCTCCGTAGAACTACTGGTTGCAAAAGCCGCTGCCGTTCGCAGGTCGGGATTGCGCGAGGGGTGATCAGACGCTGGAATCGGGAGGCGGCGACGACGGTGTCGCGGTCATAACCAACACCGAAATGTCAAATCGGGAGAAACAAATGTCGAAATTCAAAGTGGTGACGCCGAAAGGCGCGAGTTTCACGGTCGCCGGAGGCGGGTATGCGTTTGAGAAAGAAGCGCTCGATCCGATCGACGCCGAGATCGTGGAGGCGCCGGCCAATGAGGCGGAATTTATCGCCGCCGCCCGGACTGCCGACGCCATCTACGCCAAGGGCATACCGATCTCGAAGAAAATCATCGATGCCCTTGAAAACTGCAACGTCATCACGCTCGGCAGCGTCGGCGTCGACAGCGTCGACGTCAAGGCCGCCACCGCGCGCGGCATTCCCGTCACCAACATCCCCGACACCTTCATCGAGGAAGTGGCTGACCACGCGATGATGCTGCTGCTGGCGGGCTTTCGCCGCCTGATCGTACAGGACAAGATGGTCCGGGAAGGACGCTGGTCAGAGGGCCGTCCGGCGCTGCTGAAGATTCCGCGGCTGATGGGACAAACGCTGGGGTTCATCTCGTTCGGGCGGGTGGCGCGCGCCGTTGCCAAGCGGGCGGCGCCGTTCGGGCTGCGGATGATGGCCTACGATCCGTTCATCCAGGAAACGCTGATTTCCGATCACGGCGTGCTGCCGGCGACCTTGTCTGAAGTGCTGTCTCAGTCGGATTTCGTATCGATGCACGCGCCGGCGCGGCCGGAAGTACATCACATGCTCGGCGAAAAGCATTTCAGGCAAATGAAGCCGAACGCGATCTTCATCAATACCGGACGTGGTCCGACCGTGGACGAAGATGCGCTGATCAAGGCTCTGCAGGAAGGCTGGATCGCGCATGCCGCGCTCGACGTCCTGGAGAAGGAGCCGCCCTCCCACAACAACCCGATGCTGGGCATGGAAAACGTCACGCTGACGGCGCACGTCGCCTCGGCCTCGGCGCGTTTCGACGAGGCTCGCAAACGTCGCGTCGGCTATGAATTGTCACTCGTTCTGTCCGGCATGTGGCCGGTAAGCTGCGTCAATCCTTCGGTGCTGCAAAATACCTCGCTCCGCCGCTGGCAGCCGATCGGCATGGACCGCGGACCGAACAGTTAAGTCGCTGCTTGATCGGCGAATTCAACGCCGTGTGTAAAAAACAGGGGGAGCGCCGATGGCAGGCCCCCTGCTCGGCTCATTACCGGTTGCGATCAAGCCTTTAGAATATTAGAGCCTTGACGGGTTCTTTCATCACGATGCCGACAGGTCTTGCGGCACGGCCGTGGCCAGCAGTCGAGACGACGCCATCCAGCGCCGGTACTTGCGGGTGAGCGATGCGCTTCGCAACTGATTGAGAAGCAGTGCTTTGAGCGGGGAAACGCCGGGCCTCGATTTGCGGCCCTGGCTCAGGCGCCTCAGTTGAAATTTCACCGCTGCCATGGCGGCGAGCGAAGCCAGCGGCTTGCTCTTCCAACCGATCGGCGCGATCTCCGGCCGTGGATCTTCGCCGTTGCGCCAGGCATTCGGCAAATCCGGTTTGATAGCGAGCGCGGTACCGATGCCGGCCATGGCGACGCCGCTATCGAGCACCTGTTTCACCACACCGATGCGGCGAATGCCGCCGGTCACCATCACTGGCATTTTGGCGATCGCGGCGATGTCGCGCGCGAATTCGAGGAAATAGGCTTCACGCGCCAGGGTGCGGCCGTCCCGTGCGCTGCCCTGCATGGCCGGCGCCTCGTAGCTGCCGCCGGAAAGCTCCACCAGATCGACGGGTAACTCGTTCAACATCTCGACGACGCGCTTCGCATCGGCCTCGTCGAAGCCGCCACGCTGGAAATCGGCCGAGTTCAATTTTACCGCGACAGAGAATTCTGGCGACACGGCTGTGCGAACGGCCTTGACGGTGTCGATCAGAAGCCGCGCCCGGTTCTCCAGCGACCCGCCCCAGCGGTCGGAGCGCCGGTTCGTAAGAGGCGACAGGAATTGGCTGACGAGATAACCATGTGCGGCATGGATCTGGACGCCGGAGAAACCGGCTTGCTCGCCGAGCCTCGCCGCGTTGACGAAGCGCGCGATCACCTCGTCGATATCCTGCTCGGTCATCGCTTTCGGCGTCGCAAACATTTTCGAATGCTTGCCGAGATCAAGCGGCACCGCGGACGGCGCCCAGGTTTCCTGGCCCATATTTTTCATCATCTGCCGGCCGGGGTGATTGAGCTGCAGCCAGACTTGCGCACCCTTTGCCCGACCTATTCGCGCCCAATTGCGAAATGCCCCGAGCTCGCTCATGTCCTCGAGAACGACCCCACCAGGGCCGGTCATGGCGCGACGGTCGATCATGACATTGCCGGTCAGGATCAAGCCGGCGCCACCGTCGGCCCATGCCTGATAGAGGCGTATGAGCGCGGCCGAAGGGGCGTGCTCGGCATCGGCCATGTTTTCCTCCATTGCCGCCTTGGCGATGCGGTTGGGAATGACAGTGCCATTGGGCAGCGTGAGAGTTTCGAACGGGGACATGACAACACTCGATTGACGCTGGCCCTGTTCTAAGATTAAAGTTAACTTTAAGGTCAAGCACGAAGTCTGGAGCGCTGAATGAAGATCGGGAAACTGGCGAAACAGGCTGGATTGGCGCCCTCGCGTATCCGCTACTATGAGGCGCAGGGCCTGATCGGCTCTGTCGACAGGGCGCTGAACGGCTATCGCCAATACTCGCGCGAGACCGGGCAAATCCTGGAAATCATCATCACCGCCCAGCAGGCGGGATTCTCGCTCGACGAAATCCGAAATCTCCTGCCGCAACAGGGAAAGGCGGGCTGGAGTCGTGACAAACTCCTGGCTGGCCTCAAGAAGAAGCTGATCGACGTGGAAGCGCTCCAGGTGCGATTGGTTGAAACCCGCGCCGGTCTGAAGGCGGTGATCTCCCAGATCGAAACCATGTCGCCGGGAGGCGACTGCTTTGAAAACACCGAAGGTGTATTAGCCAATCTGAGGGAGCAGCCTAAACTCAGTCGATAGCGTCAAGCGTTGATGAGCCTCGCCGACAGGAGAGCGAAGATTCAAAACACCAGCGCTTTTAAAATGTTAAAGCCTTTTAAAATGCTAAAGCCTCTTAAAATGTTAAAGCCTTGGCCTGCTTCACCTGCGGCAGCGCCTGTACCTTGGCGAGTACTGCCGCCGGCACGTTACCGTCGATCTCGACCAGCGCGATGGCATCGCCGCCCTGCTTGTTGCGGCCAAGATGGAAAGTCGCGATGTTGATCTTGGCATCGCCGAGCAGGCCCGCGAAGTGGCCGATGAAGCCCGGTTTGTCCTCATTGGTGACGTAGATCATCGACTTGCCGAACTCGGCGTCGACGCGGATGCCCTTGATATCGACGAGCCGCGGCTTGCCGTCGGCATAGACCGTGCCCGACACCGAGCGCTCCTGCCGCTCCGTGGTGACGGTGACCGTGATCAGGCTTTCGTAATCGCTCTGCGCCGCGCGCACGATCTCCTCGACCACCATGCCGCGCTCCTTGGCGACGACCGGCGCCGAGACGACATTGACGTCGCCGAGCATCGGCCGCAGCAGGCCCGACAGCGCCGCCGAGGTCAGCGCCTTGATTTTCATTTCGGCGACGTGACCTTCATAGGTGATCTGCACCTTCATGATGCCGCTCTCGGTGAGCTGGCCCGCGAACGAGCCGAGCTTTTCGGCAAGCTCGATGAACGGTCTTAGCTTCGGCGCCTCTTCCGCCGTGATCGACGGGAAGTTGACCGCGTTGGAAATCGCGCCGCTTAACAGATAGTCCGACATCTGCTCGGCGACCTGCAGCGCGACATTCTCCTGCGCCTCGGTGGTGGCGGCGCCGAGATGCGGCGTGCAGATCACGTTGGGATGGCCGAACAGCACATTGGTGGTGGCCGGCTCCTCGACGAACACGTCGAACGCGGCGCCCGCGACATGCTTGGAATTCAAGGCATCGACCAGCGCCTGCTCGTCGACCAGACCGCCGCGCGCGCAATTGATGATGCGCACGCCCTTTTTCATCTTGGCCAGCGCGGCCGCGTCGATGATGTTTTTGGTCTTTTCGGTCAGCGGGGTATGCAGCGTGATGAAATCGGCGCGCTTGAACAAATCGTCGAGCTCGACCTTCTCGACGCCGATATCCTTGGCGCGTTCCGGCGACAGGAACGGATCGAACGCGATCACCTTCATGCGCAGACCAAGCGCGCGGTCGGCGGCGATCGAACCGATATTGCCGCAGCCGATCACACCCAGGGTCTTGCCGGTGATCTCGACCCCCATGAAGCGGTTCTTCTCCCACTTGCCGGCCTGGGTCGAGGCATCGGCCTGCGGAATCTCGCGCGCCAGCGCCAGCATCAGCGTGATCGCGTGTTCGGCCGTGGTGATCGAATTGCCGAACGGCGTGTTCATCACGATAATGCCCTTCGCCGTGGCGGCGGGGATTTCCACATTATCGACGCCGATCCCGGCGCGGCCGATCACTTTCAACCGCGTCGCCTTCTCGATGATCTTCGCGGTCGCCTTGGTGGCGGAGCGGATCGCGAGGCCATCGTAATTGCCAATGATCTCCGCGAGCTTGTC
The DNA here is from genome assembly GCA_028290305.1 of Bradyrhizobium sp. The sequence continues at coordinate 30,029 of JAQGKC010000031.1, read as the reverse complement.
CTTGTCCTTGCCGAGGTTGGGCTGGAAATCGACTTCGATGCCGCGGTCTTTGAAAATCTGCACGGCCGCGGGAGAGAGAGCGTCGGAAATGAGAACCTTGGGTTTGGACATTTTGGGCTCCTTCACCCTCCCCTGCAGGGGGAGGGTCGGCGCGAAGCGCCGGGGTGGGGTGAAGCGATCGAAATGAAAGATGTCATCCAGGATGGGGAGAAGATCGCCCCACCCCGCCGCAGCTGAGCGAAGCTGCGCTTCGCATGGTGCGTCGACCCTCCCCCTTCAGGGGAGGGTGAAGAAAAGCTACGCCGCCTTCGCGAGCGTGGACTTGGTTTCGGCGAAAGCCCAGTCGATCCACCGCGTCAGCAGCGCGACGTCGTTTGCTTCCACGGTGGCGCCGCACCAGATCCGCAAGCCTGCCGGAGCATCGCGGTAGTGCGCGAAATCGTAACCGGCGCCCTCCTTCTCCACCAGGGCAACCAGCTTCTTGGCAAAGTCGGCCTGCGCGTCCGGCGTCAACGACGTGATCGCGGGATCGACCACCTTCATGCACACCGAGGTATTGGAACGGATCGCCGGATCCTTCGCCAGGAAATCGATCCACGGCGTTTTTGCCTTCCAGTCGGCGAGCACCTTGGTGTTGGCGTCGGCGCGCGCGATCAAGGCCTTGAGGCCGCCGACCGACTTCCCCCATTGCAGCGCATCGAGATAGTCCTCGACGCACAGCATCGACGGTGTGTTGATGGTCTCGCCCTCGAAGATGCCTTGGTTGAGCTTGCCGCCCTTGGTCATGCGGAAGATTTTCGGCAGCGGCCATGCCGGCGTGTAGCTCTCGAGCCGCGCCACCGCGCGCGGGCTGAGCACGAGCATGCCATGTGCGGCTTCGCCGCCCAGCGCCTTTTGCCAGGAGAACGTCGTGACATCGAGCTTGGCCCAATCGAGCTTTTGCGCGAATGCCGCCGAGGTCGCATCGCAAATGGTGAGGCCTTCACGGCTCGCGCTGATCCAGTCTGCATTGGGGACGCGCACGCCCGAAGTGGTGCCGTTCCAGGTGAAGACGATGTCGGAGGCGGGATCGGCCTTGCTCAGATCGGGAATTTCACCATAGCCGGCATGCAGCTTGGTCACGTCCTTGAGCTTCAATTCCTTGACGATATCGCTGACCCAGCCTTCGCCGAAGGATTCCCAGGCGATCGTGGTCACAGGGCGCGCGCCGAGCAGCGACCACAGCGCCATTTCGACCGCGCCGGTGTCGGACGCCGGCACGATGCCGATCTTGTAATCGGCGGGTACTTCAAGCACTTCGCGCGTCAACTCGATCGCGAGCTTGAGCTTGGCCTTGCCGACTTTCGCGCGATGCGAACGGCCGAGAGCGGCGTCTTTGAGATTTTGGGCGTTCCAGCCGGGGCGCTTGGCACAGGGGCCGGACGAAAAATGCGGCACATTGGGCCGCAAAGCGGGCTTCGTTGCAGTCATAATCTATCCTTCCAGATAGCAAGCCTCCCGTTGGGGGGAGGTGTCCCGCCGCGGTGCATAAGGGAATCGGGTGGGATCGTCAAGAAACTTCGGAAGGATCGGGTATGCCCCGGGGGTCACGGTCGATTGATGACTCGGGGGGTGCTTGCAGCGGCAATTGCGGAACGGGCTGCGAATCGAGCAGTTCCGCCGCATCGGTGACAAGCCGCGCAGCTCTCCGTCTGCTCGCAATTTTCAAAACACTTTTTTCGTCCGCCTGCACGACGTACTCGTTGCCGATCCGGACGATCGAATAATTTTTCATGTGCGGTCCCCAAGCTACCCGAGCCCGACGGGATACGTCATAATGTCATAGTTCGTTCCGCGGAAAAAATTACGGAAGACTGGTTAGTTTATCGCGCGTTAACCGGAACGAATGGCGAAACTTGTTTCGCAATGCTCGCAAGGGCGACCAGATCGGTGCCGAACAATTGAGCTGAATCAAAATCGCAAGGTCATCCCGACATGGCTCGGCTGAAATCCGAGCCGAGCGTAGAACCGCTGCGCGTCGACGCGGGTGTTATGCGTCAACAACTCGACCAGCTTGCAGCTCCGGGCGCGCGCTTCGGCGATGGCCCATTGCACCATCTGCTCTCCGATGCCGCGGCTGCGGCACTGCGTGGCGACGCGAACGTCCTCGATCAGACCGCGCGAGGCGCCCTGCGAGCTTAATCCGGGCAGGATGCAGAGCTGCAGGCAGCCGACCACGGCGCCGTCACCATCTTCCGCGACCACAAGCTGGATATTCGGGTCCCGTTCGAGCGCCTCGAACGCCCGGAAATAGGACGGCGGCAACGGATCTTCGAGCCGTTCGCGCGCGCTGCCGAGCGGATCGTCCGCCAGCATCCGCACGATGACGCCGACGTCGCCGCGACGGGCGCGCCGGATGGTGATCGGCAAAATCGCAGCCATGAGATGGTTCCCGTAAAACTCAACGCGCCGGCAGAAGGCCGAGCGACCGTTCGGTCTCGCCAATCCAGCGCCGCACCGCGGCATAGCCGTCGAGGTGAAAGCCGCCCTCATGTGCCAGCCTTGTATAGGCCAGCAGCGAGACATCGGCGAGCGTGAGGATATCGCCGACCAGGAATCGCGTTGCGGCGAGCTGATGTTCCATCCGCGCCAGTGCCGCATAGCCGCGCTTGATTTTGTCCGCATCGAGATCGGATGCCGGCTTGCCAAGAAACACCATCTGGAACCGGCAGACGGCGACATAAGGCTCGTGGCTGTATTGTTCCCAGAACAGCCATTCGTCCATCTTCGCCGCCGCAAAGGCATCCTTGGGAATAAGATCGCTGCCGCGGGCAAGGTATCGGATGATGGCGTTGGATTCCGCCAGCGTGCGGCCGTCGTCGAATTCGACGGTTGGCACCTGCCCCGCGCTGTTGAGTTTGAAAAATTGCGTGGTGCGCGTCTCACGCTTGAGCGTGTCGACCGCGATCCATGTGTAGGGCAGCGCGAGCGCGTCGCAAACCCATTTCACTTTCAGGCAATTGCCCGAATTGGTATCGCCGTAGATTTTCATGCCCGCCACCGCTGTTACGGAAGCGACAGAGCAACAGGCATGATCGATACTGTCAACAGGACCGCGCGGCGTGCGAGGTTTCGCGGCCGCCGCGGTATCAGAACTTGTAGCCGAGGCCCGCGCGGACCGTGTTGATGCTGGTGTCAACCGCAGCTGTGAAGCGGATATATTCCCACTCGGCGCGCACGAACAGACCGCCGACTATATTAACGTCGATACCGAGACCCGCTGTGTAACCATAGACCAGGTGATTATGCACGGTATCGTCCGCGGACAATGGCTGCAACTGAGTGAAGTTCCCAAGCGCCGTAGTACTCACGGCGTCCGTAACCAATACGGAGCGGGTGATGTTGGCGTTGCCGAGCGCTAAACCGCCGAAGACATAAGGCAGGAAACATCCGAATGAATACGCTGCCCTGCCACGAAATGTCGCTATATCCGAAATCGTGATTGCAGACGATGACGTAACCGAAACATCATGAAAAGAGCCGTCGGATAACGCCGAGCCGCTTACGAGTTCCTTGAAGGCGGAGGCCTTCCCCCCGAACGAGCCATGCAGATACGATGCTTCGAGGCCGGCGACGACGTCATCCCATTGCCAATTATATCCCATAAAGGCGCCATAACCAGTCGAGCGTGCCGAGGCCTTGCCAAGACCGAGATTCCATTGCGAAACCCCCATCTGTTCAACGACGTTGTTAGAAAGCAAGGCCGCCAGCATGGTCGTGTTCGAGCCGCTGAAATTTTCGTCCGACGATCCGTAACCGCCTTGTCCGCCGATGTAAAAGCCCTGCCAGTTCACTCTCAGCGCCGGTGCCGGCGAAAAACTGCCGCGAAGAAAATCGGGCATGTCGGCCGCATGCGCGCCGGTCGCCGCTCCGAACATCATCGCCGCCAGCAGAAGTCTACGCATCGCAACGCTCCCCCTCGACACTCTAACTTGGCGCTGATCATCGCTCGTTAACCTTAACCAATGGTTGTCGCGGCACTCGATTGGCATGATCTTGTTCGAATATCGGGATGAATTTTCGTCGCCTCGACGCAAAGCAAAACGGCGCGGGAAAATCCCGCGCCGTTAGCAAGCATTGACAGACGATAAGTTCGATCAGCCCTTGCGGATCAACGGCGGCGGCGCATAGACCGGCGGGTTATCAAACTGCCAGCGCACGCCCAACGTCAAATCCTGCGAAGTGATGTTCTTGAAGGTCATCGGATTGACGATGTTGTTGGTGCCGTCGAAGGCCTTCAGGTCGCCGGTGATACCATCGCCCATGTTGATATAGCTATAGGCCATTTCGATCGTCATGCTAGGCGAGACTTTGTAGGCGAGTCCTGCATGGAGCGCCCACGCAAAGTTCCACTTCGAAGCGGTGTCCGCGAAAGCAGTTGAAGGTCCCACGCCGGATCCAGGCGGGAAGAGCGAGCCGACACCCTGATCAGTGAAATTCGAGATCTGGACTCGTGCCGTACCGACACCTGCACCGATGAACGGGGTAATGCACCACCAGGTACCGAGGTCCACATAGGCGTTGGCGAGGAACAGCCACTCGGACTTGCTGGCGCTGTAAGTGTCGGCGCCATTGCCGATAACGCCGCCATTGTTGAATGTGATGACGTCAAGCCCGTGGAAATTCGTGTTTCCACGAAATTGACCGGTGATATCGGCGCGGAACCAGTTGTTGAACGAATAGCCGACACCGAGACCAAAGACACCACCGGTGTCAAACCCAAGCCGCTGGTTGGAAGTCAGGCTGTTTACGTCAAGCGCGTTATTCAGGCGGTCGACATGCTGATTGCTGAAGCCGATATCGCCGCGCAGGTACCAGCCGCCGAAATCCTCGACCGGGGGCGGTGCATACTGCGGCGCCGGCATGATGGAAGGCATGTCGGCTGCAAACGCCACCGATGACAACAGGGATGCCGCTCCGGCGGCAACGAGATACTTAACGCTACGCATTGGCTTCGTCCTTTTGTCCGGTGAGGCAGACAACGGAGGCCTCACATCCAAAAACTCACGGTCGGACGATGGCACCAAATGTTTAAGCGCCGCTTAACCCTAATTTTTAAGGTTGATAATCCCTGAGGATTTTTGCGCCGATGGACCAGACGGTGCAAACATGGCGAAGTCGCCACAATCGCTAACAATGTGTTGATGAGAATCCGAAAAGCGTTTTGCGCAAGGCGGTCCGCGTCAGTGCGCGGATTTCGGCATCTTCGGCAGGAACACCGCGAGCAGTCCGATCGCCGGCAGCAACGCGCAGACCTGATAGACAAACGCGATGCCGGTATGGTCCGCGACCTTGCCAAGCACCGCGGCGCCGAGGCCGCCGATGCCGAACGCGACGCCGAAGAACACACCGGAGATCATCCCGAACCGGTGCGGCATCAGTTCCTGCGCGAACACGATGATCGACGACGTCGCCGACGAGATGATCAAACCGATGAACACCGTCAGCACGGCGCTTGCGAACAGGCCGGCATAGGGCAGCGCCAGTGTAAACGGCAGCGCGCCGAGGATCGAAAACCAGATCACGTATTTACGGCCGAAACGATCGCCCAGCGGTCCACCGAAAAACGCGCCTGCCGCGTTCGCGGCAAGGAAAATAAAGAGATAGAGCTGCGCGGCCTGGGTCGAGACGCCGAATTTATCGATCAGGTAGAAAGTGTAATAACTCGACAGGCTCGACACATAGAGTTGCTTCGAAAACAGCAGCGCGACCAGCACGACAAGCGCGATCACCACGCGGCGGGAGTTCGGCGCGTCCGAATGCGCCCGGACCGGCGCCATTTTTTTCGCCGTGATCTGTGGCTTGTACCAGCGCCCGATCCGCCACAGGATGACGATTGCCAGAAATGCAATCGAGGAAAACCACGCGATGCTCGGCTGACCGAACGGCACGACGATCAATGCCGCCAACACCGGCCCCATCGACGTTCCGAGATTGCCGCCGACCTGAAACACCGATTGCGCCAAGCCATAGCGCCCGCCCGAGGCCAACCGTGCGATCCGCGCCGACTCCGGATGGAATACCGCCGAGCCCAGTCCGACTAATGCCGCAGCGATGAGGATGATGGCGTATTGGTGCGCAGCGCTAAGCAGCAGCAGGCCGAAGAACGTAAAACCCATGCCGATGGAGAGCGAGAACGGCTGCGCCTTCTTGTCGGTGAAGTGCCCGACCAATGGCTGCAGCAGCGACGCCGTAAACTGGAACGCCAGCGTGATCATGCCGATCTGCGCGAAGTCCAGCGCGTAGTTGTCCTTCAGGATCGGATAGATCGACGCGATCAGCGACTGCATGGTGTCGTTGAGGAAATGCGAGAAGCTGATTCCCGCCAGCACGATGTAGGCCGGCCCCATGGCTGCCGCTTTGGCGAGGGCATCGGGCGTCACATCCGGCACGATCACCGGCTCGACCAGCGCTTCTTCGGAGACGACAACGGACTTATTCAAGGGTTGCTTCCCCGGAGATTCGCGACGCGACCCACAGTTCCTACGATGCCGGTGCTATGCCGACCAGCACCAATAGATAATGGCTGCGATGCGATTGACTGCGCTTCAGGCCGCCGCGGCATCGCCGAGCGCAGAGACGATGTGATCGACCACTTCCTCGACCAGGATGCGGTCATCGCCCTCACCCATCACGCGGATCACCGGCTCGGTTCCGGAGGAGCGGACCAGCAACCGCCCATGGCCGTTGAGCCGTTTTTCGCCGGCGTCGATGGCCGATTTGACATCGGCATCGTCGAGCGGCTTGCCGCTGCGATAACGTACGTTCTTCAGGATCTGCGGCAGCGGATCGAAGCGGCGACAGACTTCCGATACCGGACGTCGAAGTTTTTGCACCACCGCGAGCACCTGCAGCGCCGCGACAAAACCGTCGCCGGTGGTGGTGTAGTCGGACAGGATGATGTGACCGGAAGGCTCGCCGCCGAGATTGTAACCGCGGCTCAACATTTGTTCCAACACATAGCGGTCGCCGACTGGCGTGCGCACGAGCTCGATGCCCAGGCCGTCGAGAAAGCGCTCAAGTCCGAGATTCGACATCACGGTGGCGACGATGCCCGGCTTGGCGAGCCGGCCGTCTTCCTTCCAGCTCTGCGCGATCACCGCCAGCAACTGGTCGCCATCGACGATGTGTCCGCGCTCATCGACAAGGATGACCCGATCGGCATCGCCGTCGAGCGCAATGCCGATGTCGGCGCGCATTTCGCGCACCTTGCGGCTCAGCGCTTCCGGCGAAGTGGATCCGCATTCCTTGTTGATGTTGAATCCATCCGGATCGACGCCGATCGAAATAACATCGGCGCCGAGTTCCCACAGCGCTTCCGGCACCACCTTGTAGGCCGCGCCGTTGGCACAATCGACCACCACCCGCAAACCGTCGAGGCTGAGATCGCGCGGCAGCGTACGCTTGGCGAATTCGATGTAACGGTCATGGACGCCATCGATGCGGCGGGCACGACCGAGGCTTGCGCTCTGCGCCAGACGCTTGTCGAGAGATTCGTCCAGCAACTGCTCGATCTGCTTTTCGACATCGTCGGACAATTTGAAGCCCTGCGGGCCGAACAGCTTGATGCCGTTGTCCTCGAACAGGTTGTGCGACGCGGAGATCATCACGCCGAGATCGGCGCGCATCGACTTGGTCAGCATCGCCACCGCCGGAGTCGGCATCGGGCCGAGCAGCAGCACATCCATGCCAACCGAGGTAAAGCCCGCCACCATGGCGTATTCGATCATGTAGCCGGAAAGTCGCGTATCCTTGCCGATGACGACGCGATGACGATGATCGCCGCGCTGAAACACCAATCCGGCCGCCTGCCCGACCTTGAGCGCCAGCTCGGGCGTGATCAGACCGTTGGCACGGCCCCGAATCCCATCCGTACCGAAATATTTGCGACTCATGTACCCCCCAGCAGCGTTCAAAGCATCTCAAACCATCCGGCAAGAAGCCTCAAATGCCCACCATCATAGCATGAAGGGGGTTATAATACCTTCGTCACTAAAATGGCTTCAAAAAATATGATGAATCATTACCGGCTGCCAATCCGGCGGTTGGCGCGTAACCTATTGTTAACGCACGCATTATGTCAGGAACCGGACTTGGTACGCCGTTGGCGCTAATCCTTGCGCTTGACGTGATGGTCCTGTTTTGAGGGCGGCGGCTGGGTGACGTTGACCGGATCCGAACCGGGAAAGGTCTCTTCCAGCCCTTCCTCCAGGGCCTCGTCCAGCCGGCGCTTCTCAGTGCTTTTAGCGTCTTTGGGGTCGGAGCGTGGTCCGGTCATGGATGCCCTCCTGGTGGCAGGCCGTTCCGCACAGCGATTTTGCAGTGGGCCCAAGCATGCTAGATGACGGTCAAAGCCATTAAATACAAGAAGGGCCGGAAACTTCCATGAAACACATTACCTGCATCGAGGATCTGCGCCAGGTTCACATGCGCAAGGTGCCCAAGGCGTTTTTCGATTACGCCGATCGCGGCTCCTATGCCGAGGAAACCCTGCGTGCCAATCGCGATGATCTCCAGCAAATCAAGTTACGCCAGCGCATTCTGGTGGATGTGTCGAAACGCGACCTCTCGACCACTATTCTCGGCGAGCCCGCATCGCTGCCGCTGATCCTGGCCCCGATCGGGCTCTGCGGCATGCAATATGGCGATGGCGAAATTCATGCCTGCCGCGCCGCACAGGCCGCCGGCATTCCGTTCACGCTGAGCACGATGTCGATCTGTTCGATCGAGGACGTCGCGGCAAATGTCGATAAGCCGTTCTGGTTTCAGCTCTACGTCATGAAGGACCGCGGCTTCATCAAGGCGCTGATCGAGCGCGCGATCGCCGCAAAATGCAGCGCACTGGTGCTGACCGTCGATCTGCAGGTGATCGGACAGCGCCACCAGGACATCAAGAACGGCATGACGGTGCCGCCGGAGTGGACGCTGTCGAAATTCTTCGATTTCGCGACCAAGCCTGCATGGGTGTCCGGGGTGTTGCGCGGCAAGCGCCGCACCTTCGGCAATCTCGTCGGCCATCTCAAAGGCACCGACGACATCACCGCGCTGGGGACGTGGATCTCGACGCAATTCGACACCACGCTGAACTGGAAAGACGTCGAGTGGATCCGCAGTATCTGGCCCGGCAAGCTGATCCTCAAAGGCATCCTGGATGTCGAGGATGCCAATGAAGCAGCCAAGACCGGCGCTCAGGCGCTGGTGGTCTCCAACCATGGCGGCCGCCAGCTCGATGGCGCGCCATCGTCGATCGAAGTCTTGCCGGAGGTCGTCGACGCCGTGGGTTCGCAGATCGAGGTGCTGTTCGACGGCGGCATCCGCTCCGGACAGGACGTGATGCGCGCGCTCGCGTTCGGCGCCAAATCCTGCATGATCGGCCGCGCCTATATTCATGGCCTCGGCGCCTTCGGCGGCCCCGGCGTCGCCAAGGCGATCGACATCATCCGCAACGAACTCAGCACGACCATGGGGCTATGCGGCGTCAACACCATCGCCGAGATCGACGACCACGTGCTGGCGGTTTAGGGGCGAACGATCGAAAATCTGTCGTCGTCCCCGCGAACGCGGGGACCCATAACCCCGAACGGCGAAGTTTCGAGGAATGGGTCCAACGGCATCGTTAAAACGAGACGGCACGGCGTATGGGTCCCCGCGTTCGCGGGGACGGACCCATTGAGACGTTTAGGCCGGGAGTCTCTCGTCCTCACATCGGCGGCGTGATTCCGTCGACGCCGACATTGACGCGGTTGGCTTCCAGCGTGCCGTCTTCTTTCTTCGCCGCGCCGAAGATGATGATCTTGGCGCCCGGCTTCAGTTCGGACTTGTCGCCAGCGACGAATGTGACGATCGGTGTATCCGGCGGCACCACGACTTTCTTTTCGCCGTCCTTGTACTTGACCACGATGGTGTCGCCGTCATTGGCCTCGACCTTCTGGTCGACAGTGGCATTGGTCATGGTGCTGTTGGGGCGCAGGTCCCAGGGCCGAAACCCTTCGCCGGTACCGCGCATCGCTTCCGGGAAAACATGGATCGCAAGCGCCTTCTGACTGCCATCAGGCTGCGGCATTCCGGAGACGCCGATGTAAGATCCCGGCTTGATGTCGGATTTTGCGATTTTGGTGACGCCGGTCACGGCGACGTTATCGGTGACGCGGACCTTCAGGTCAGTGCCCTCGCGCGATTTGATCATCAGCATGGGGCCATCGACGCTTTCGATGGTGCCGCGGATGCGGACCGTCGGGGGCTGCTGCGCCCACGCGGCCGATGCGAACACAGACATGGCTGTCAGCGAAGACATGGCTGCGAGCGAAGCGGCAAGCGCGCGCGGCAACAAAGATATTTTCGGCATGGTTTTCCCTCGGGGATTTTAGTTGAGTGGCCAATCCAAAGGGAAGACACCGCGGCGGTAGGGCTATTCCGGGATAACGCAACCGTGACGTCTCGTCGAACGTCACGCGAGTGCGAAGAATTTTACATCGGCGGCGTCAGCCCGTCGCGGCCCACGCCGATGCGGTCGGCCTCCAGCGAACCGTCCGGCAGTTTTTTGGTGAAGGCGATCACCTGGGCGCCGGCCTTGAGGTCGGACTTGTCGCCCGACACATAGGTCACGACCGGAGTGTCGGGCGCGACCTCTACCTTCTTCTCGCCGCCCTTGTACCGGACCGTCAGGGTATGTCCGTCATTGCCGGCCACGGTGTCGGCCGCCACCGTCGCATTGGTCATGGAGCTGTTGGGACGGAGATCCCAGGGCCGCGATCCTTCTCCGGTGCCGCGCATGTTTTCCGGAAACACGTGCACCTCGACGGCTTTTTGCCCGCCATCCGGCGTCGGCACTGTGGTGGCGCCGACAAAGGAGCCGACCTTGATGTCCGACAGCGACATTTTGGTGATGCCCTGCACCATCATGTTGCTCGCCATGTGCAGCTTGACGTCCTCGCCGCTACGCGATTTGACGGTGAGCACATCGCCGTCGACGCCTTCGATGGCGCCGCGAACCCGCGACGGCGTCGGTGATTGTTGTGCGATCGCATAGGATGAAGCTACGGTCAGGGCGAGCGCTACGATCGAACGCGACAGGATAGACGATGTGGACGACATGTAATGATCTCCAGCGAAGGGGCTCTCATTAGCACCGGACACCGGAAGATAAGCGATATTCCCGCTCAAACCTTTGTGAGATCGGCTTCGACCAGCGCGCGAAGTTCGGACGTAACTTGCGGGCGTTGTCCGAACCACAACTCAAATCCGCGCACCGCCTGGTGCAGCAGCATGCCCAGCCCATCGGCGGTCTGCAGTCCATGCGCCCGCGCCGCCGCAAGCAATGGCGTTTGCAGCGGTACATAGACGAGATCCGCGACAACCGCATGGGACGGAAGCAGGCCGGCGTCGACATCGAGCGCGGGCTGACCATGCATCCCAAGCGACGTCGTGTTCACCAGCAACCCGGCGCGCGGCAACAGATCGCCGATGGCGTCCCACGCGACGGGATGGACGTTGGCGCCGAACTGATCCGCAAGCGCGCGCGCGCGTTCGATGGTCCGGTTTGCCAGATGCACGCGCTTGATGCCGCGTTCGACAAGTCCAAACACGACCGCGCGTGACGAGCCGCCGGCGCCGAGCACCAGCGCATCGGTGGCGGCGTCCCATCCCGGCGCGCAGGCGTCGAGATTGTTGATGAAACCTTCGATATCGGTGTTGGTCGAGCGCAGTTCGTTGCCCTCATACCAGAGCGTATTGGCTGCGCCGACCGCGCGGGCGCGCGCGTCCGGCATCGACAGCGCCAGCGCACGCTCCTTGTGCGGCAGGGTGACGTTGGCGCCGACGAAGCCGTGGGTCGCCAGGTGCAGTACGAATTCGGCAAAACCTTCGGGTGGCACCGCCTCGATGTTGTAGCCGCCCTCGATACCCAGCGTCCGCAGCCAGTAATGGTGAATCAGCGGCGAGCGCGAATGCGCCGCCGGCCATCCGATCAGGCACGCGGCGCGGGCTTTGGTCTCGATTGTCATCGCTGTCAAATCGGGCAAGCGGCGCTCGCTGTCAATCCTGCTGCTTCGCTGCTGCGAAAACGATCCCGCTCAGAGCCAACGCGGTCCCCGCGGCGAACCAGATGGCGGCAAGGTTGATCCAGTGATAGACGAGCGCGCCGCACACCGAACCCGTCACCAGCGCCGCCCACAGCAGCAGATTTGGCAGCCACCCCCAACGCGCGCCCCCGGTGAGCGCGGCGGCGACGAGCTGGCCCACCTTGACCAGCGCGCCAGTGACGTAAGTGAGGCCGAGACCCGCGCCACCGTCGATCTGGAACATCGCGTTTTCCAGTCCCATCGCCAGCACGATCGTCGCGATCGCCATATTCGACAGGCCGAATGTATAGCAGAACGCGGCGGCGGCGAGCAGCAACGCTTCCGCCAGCAGTAGCCAGCATTGGCAATAGATTCCGCGGCCTAGCACGATCAGGCTGCCGGCGGCGGCGCCTACCACGAACAGCGCGATCAGTCCCAGGGCTTCGGCCGCATTCTGCCAATGACCTTGGGCCACGCTGACGCCCAGCCGCGTCGAGTTGCCGCTCATGAAGGAGACGAACAGGCCGCCGAGATGCAGAAAGCCGATGCTGTCGACGTAGCCGGCCACCGCGCTTAGCGTACAGGCCAACGCGACATTGCGGCGCGATTCAAGCATTGCAGTGAACTGGTCTCAGGCGTTCCATTCGTAGATTTCTTTTTCATACGCCTCTTCAAAACCGGCACGCTGCAGATTCCGGTAGGAGTGTTCGATCATATAGAGGGTTTCGGACACCAGCGTCGAACAGCCGGATCGTTCGGCGCGTTCGACCCTTTTCGCGATGAGGGCCTGCTGGGCTCCACGTTTGCGATGACTTTCGGCGGTCGCGGCAGCCATGAGATATCCAAGGTCTTCATAAATGCAGAGCGCGGCGATGGCCACCGGACACCTGCCATCAAAAGCCATGTAGTGAAAGAAGCCTTCTCTGCCCACAGACATCGCATATTCGGGCCATAGCGTTTCGCCGAGCTGATCACTGGCCGCAGCTATTTCATCCGCGCTCACCTCGCGCACTTCAAGATCGGTTTTGAAGTGAACGGGCGAATGGCGGGTACGACACAATGTCGGATAGCCGGTGCGTCGGATGCGGGTCAGCCCGTGCTGTTCGAGCCAGCCGCGCGCCAGGTCCATGTCGGGACCGGGGCTGAGCCAGACGAAGAACCGTTTGACGCCTTCTGTCACGAACAGATCGATCAGCCGCGCGATGCTGCCGGACGACATTCCAGCTTCGGCCCCGCACATATAGACGCGGTTGAGATTGGAGGATGCAAACGGAGTTTGGCGATCCAGATCGATGGTCACATAGCAATTACCGAGCGATCCACCGCGAAATTGCCTTCGAATGAGGCTCGGGGGCTGGCGTTGGCTATCCACCCACTGAGTGAGCCGCCTCATCTTCAACGATAACTCGAACTTGTCCATTGCGCCTTCTCGCGAGCGACGATGCCATGTAGCAGACTACCGCCCGCTTTCTGCAGTTTTCATGAAAGTGGTGGGATTGGGAAGTATTGACAGCACCAGATCTGATCCGATCGGATTGAATCGGATCATGATCTCATGTCTTTGTTTGAGCATAGTCTCCGGGCAAACGCTCCGCGTTTGTCCCGAGGGAGAACCGGTTCCCACTTTTCCGGAGCATGCTCTAAAGCGCGATCACACGGCGGGTTCACTGGCGGAGAGACCATCCGGCGCGGTGGAAGGCGTCTCGCGCTGCCCCTTGATATCGGCGATGGCCCGCGCAATGGTCTCGCGATATCTGGCGCGCGGCGGCCGTACCCCATAGGTCAGCAGCGTCCGGCGCACCGTCGGCGATGCGCCGGTGATGAAAAGCCGGATGCCCTGGCGTGTTGTTTTGGTCGCAACCCGGTTCATCGCGTTGGCCGCGGTAGAATCGAGAAACGGCACCGCCGAGAAATCGACCACAAACGCCTTGCGGGTGTCGGCGATGCTGTCGAGCACCGTCCCCACCGTCGACGCAGCGCCGAAGAAGAACGCACCGGTGATGCGGTACACCAACACGTCCGGATCGGCGGCAAGGTCGGAATCATAAGGCACGCGATCGCCGGCACCATCGTCGGCCTGATCGTCGACCGCCAGCGGTATTGCGGTCTCGATGCCCGTCATCTGCGCCATGCGGTTGATGAACAGCACTGCGCCGAGCGCGAAACCAACCAGGATGCCCTCGGTGAGATCGCGGAAAATCGTCAGCAGAAAGGTGGCAAGCAGCACGACGGCGTCGCCGCGCGACGAGCGAATCAAGGTTGCGAACTCCTGCTTCTCCGCCATGTTCCAGGCGACGACCACCAGCACCGATGCCAGCGCGGCAAGCGGAATGTAGCTCGCCAGCGGTGCCGCGATCAGCATGAACAGCAACAGGAAAAGCGAATGCAACATTCCCGAAATCGGACCACGCGCACCGGCACGGACGTTGGTCGCGGTGCGCGCGATCGTGCCGGTGACACAGATGCCGCCGAACAGCGCCGATCCGATATTGGCAAAGCCCTGCGCTACCAACTCGCAATTGGAGCGATGCCGGCGGCCGGTCATGCCATCGGCCACCACAGCCGACAGCAGGGACTCGATGGCGCCGAGCAATGCGAACGCGATGGCGTCGGGCAGCACCGCCCGCGCCTTCTCCAGCGAAAATGACGGCCATGCCGGCCAGGGCAATTCCCGAGGAATGCCGCCGAAACGGGTGCCGATGGTTTCCACCGGCAAGGACAGCGCCCAGGTCGCGAGCGCGGCGGCGGCGACCGCGAGCAGGATGCCGGGCCAGGTCGGCCGCAGCTTCCGGAGGGCGGCGATGATGGCGATACTGGCGGCAGCCACAGCGACCGCTGAAACATTGGCGGTGTGCAGCCCGCCAGCCAGCGCCTCCAGCTTCGGAATCAATTCGCCCGGCTCTTTCGTCGTCAGCGTGATGCCGAACAGATCCTTGAGCTGGCTGGCAAAGATAATGACGGCGATCCCGGCGGTGAATCCCACCGTCACCGGATAGGGAATGAATTTGATATAGGTGCCGAGCCGAAGATAACCCGCGGCGATCAGAAACACCCCGGCCATCGCGGTAGCGAGGATCACGCCGTCGACGCCATGGCGTTCGGCGGTCAGTGCCACCAGCACGATGAACGCGCCGGCAGGTCCGCCGATCTGAAACCGGCTGCCGCCCAGCAGCGAAACGATGAAGCCGCCGACCACGGCGGTATAAAGCCCGCGGTCCGGCGTCACGCCCGACGCGATGGCGATGGCCATCGACAGCGGAAGCGCCACGATCGCCACGGTCAGACCGGAGATCACATCGGCGCGAAAGTCCGCAAAGCGATAGCCCTCGCGCAGCACTGTGATCAGCTTCGGCGCATACAATTCGGCAAAGGTCGGCTGTTTGATCTGCCGCGTCATGCCCGATCGCTCGCTTGCGATGCTCATTGCCCGCACTGCTCCCGTGTCAGGTCGCGAGATCGCCGTCGCGACAATGCCAAGGCCTTGACATCAGGTCCGACGCGGCGGGCCTGGCGCTTTCAACCGCACGCCGCGTCCGCCATCGTCGCTGCGCGCGTGTTCGCCGATCAGTTCGACACCGGCGCGATTCAACGCATCGACGACCCTGGTCAGCGATTCGACGACGCCGCGGACATTGCCAACGCTGGCTTCCATCCGCTGGATCGTAGGCAGCGAAACCCCGGCCAGTTCGGCCAAGGTCCTCTGGTCTATGCCAAGTAATGCTCGCGCCGCCTTCATTTGAAACGACGTGATCATGCGACCATTCCATATACAAACAAGGATAAGTGATACTCAATACGGATACAATGATGTAAAAAACATCACATTGCAAGCCGGAGGCAGGCCGCCATGACGCAAACGCCGCCGTCCCCGCAAGGGCGGGAACAACGGAAGCTGAAAGCCGGTAGAGGGCGAGCTATGCCGCCACCCGGTGCGCGGCGATGATCTGATCGGCGGCGCGGCCGCTGACCTCGGCCATGCGATCGAACTGCCGCGTAAAACTGCCGGCACCGGCCGTCGCCGATCGCAGCTCTACGATCAACTCGCCAATCTCGGCTTCGGGCATCATGGCGCGGACGCGATCCCATCCCGGCCAGCCCTCGCGGGTGTCAAAGCCGAGAATCTGCCCGCGCCGCCCTGACAGGATGGCGTTGATCTTCGCCGTGGCGTCGCTGGGACAGACAATCTCGACCACGTGGATCGGCTCCAGCAGCACCGGCTGGCACTGCGGCAGCGCTTCACTGACGCCGATCCGCGCCGCGGTCCGGAACGCCAGGTCCGACGAGTCCACGCTGTGATAGGAGCCGTCGGTCAGCGTCACATGCACGTCGATGACGGGAAAGCCGAGCGGCCCGCGCAGCAATCCATCGACCACACCCTCTTCGACCGCGCCGATATAGTTTCTCGGAACCGCGCCGCCGACGACCCTTTCGTGAAATTCGAAGCCGCCGCCGCGCAGCATCGGCTTGACCTCCAGCACCACATCGCCGAACTGGCCGTGGCCGCCGGATTGCTTCTTGTGCCGGCCGCGCTGGGTGATCGATTTGCGGATCGTCTCCTGATATCCGATGGCGGGTGCTTGCGATTTTACGTTAACGCCGAAACGATCGCGCAGGCGCTCCAGCGCGACCCGCAAATGCATCTCGCCCTGTCCCCACAATACGATGTCGTGGGTCCGGGAATTATGGATCATCGTCAGCGAAGGATCTTCCTCGTTCAGCCGCAACAAGGCCTGACCGAGTTTGACGTCGTCCTTGCGGTCCATCGCGGCCAGCGCCATCGCCAGCACCGGCGGCGTCGGCTCAACGCTTGCCAGCGCTGACGGCGCGGTCTTGCCGCTCGACAGCGTATCGCCGGTCTTGATGGTATCGAGCTTGCCGAGCGCGACCGTATCGCCAGCCTCGGCGGAGGCGCGCTTGGTATCGTGCGCGCAATTCACCGCAAGGATCCCGGACACCCGGCCGGTCTCGCCCGATGACGATTGCAGCATCGCGCCGTCGTCGAGATGCCCGGCCAGCATGCGCACCAGCGACAGCTTGCCGCCGTGCTGCAGATGCATGGTCTTGAATACATAGGCCAGCGCATCCTTGGATGACGACGCACCGAGACGCTTTGCGGTCTCGGTCACACCGGGCGCTTCATGCCGCAGCGCCTTCATCAGGCGCAGCACACCGTTCTCGCGCATAGCCGAGCCGAGCAGCACGGGACAGATCAATCCTTCGCGCAACTCGCGGGCGAGATCGTCGAACACCGCGTCGCGTGGCGGTTGAATGTCCTCCAGCAATTGCTCCATCAGCGCGTCGTCGTGGTCGGCGAGCTTTTCCAGCATCGAGAACCGGGCTTCCTTCTCGCGGTCGAGGTCGCCGCCTTCGAGCGTCACGACTTCGGACGCCTTGTGTTCGCGATAGACGAAGGCGCGTTCCAGCGCCAGGTCGACGAAGCCCGCGATCAGTTCGCCGTTCCAGATTGGAATCTGCCGCAGCACCAGCGGAATCCGCGACGCCGGCTGCAATGTCGCGAGCGTCTCGCGGATGCGCTTGTTGGCCCTGTCGATCTTGTTGAGAAACAGAAAGCGCGGAATGCCGAGATCTTCGAGCTCGCGCAGGATAATCTGAAGTTGCGGCAGCTTGCGCTCGTCGGCCTCGCATACCACGACTGCGGCATCGACCGCCGGGATCGCGGCGCGCATGTCGTGCGCGAATTCTATCGAGCCGGGGCAATCGATAAAGGTGTAACTGTCGCCCATGAAATTGGTTGTGACGGCGGTGAGGCCGACGCCCATCTTGTGGCGGCGGGCCTCGGCGCTGGCGTCGCCGACCGAGGTTCCGGTTTCGACGCTGCCGGCGCGGGGGATGGCGCCCGTGCGCGCCAATATCGCTTCAAGAAGTGTGGTTTTACCGCTTTGGAAAGGGCCCACCAGTGCAATGCACCGTGGACCGCGGGGACTTCTGACGTCTTGTCCCATCGCCGCCTCCTCATCTGGAGCTCGGCCCTTGATTGGGTCGGCGGCAGGATGCTCCCCCTACCGTCACGATTTGGCAAGCTGGAAAACGTCGCTGCAGTGCATCGTCAGCCAGAACCGTACGCAGCGCCGAAGCAATCCCGCCGGTTGCGATGCGCAGACCGGATTGCTTCGCTGTTTCACTCTTCGCAATGACGGCGAGATACCAAATTACCGTCCGGGTCGCAGTTCCAGACTTTCCAGCCCGGCCGCGACATTGAGGCCGACCTGGCCTTGCACGCTGAGCGGCTGCAGCGCGATCGAATTGTTCGAGCCGCCCACCAGCACGTTGCCGCCAAGCCCGACGCCGACCGACGCGCTGCCCTGCGCGCCGGCGTAATTGCCCGAGAGATCGCCGGGCCCGAGCCGGGCGACCGGCGCGTACACGCCCCAGGCGAGCGCCGACTCCTGGGTAATACCGAGATCGACGCCCACCTTGCGGATGGTCGCGACATAGCGATCCTCCGGCATGCCCTCGACGCGCAGCACGCAACCGAGATTGGTTACCGAGCCGACGATGAAACCGACGCTCGCACCGCCGCGGCATTCGAGAACGCCGACCTGGACGCGCTGGATCGGTTGTTGCGCATTGGCGCCGGCGAAGGAAGCAACCAGCATGGGAATGGCGACACCGGCAAGGGTGAGTGAGCGGCGCATGAAGAAATCTCCGGCTGAAAGGATGTGATGCGAGCAGAGAATCAGGAAAGCGCCAAAGCCCCGGCGCTCTCCTCTCTATGCCACAACATGGGCGGCCGTGCCACATTCGCGGCGGCTCAATGTCGCCCGATACTCCGAAGGTTCGGAGCATCGACCGATCCGCCCAGGCAAAAAAGAGGCCCGCTTGTGCGGGCCTCTTCCGTTAACATTTGCGGTGGTTCAACCGCGATGGTGATGCCGGTGATAGTGATGATGGCGAGGACCGCCATATGCGACCGGCTCCAGTTCGATGCCGGCGACTCCGGCTGCGACATTCAACCCAGTCTGGCCCTGCACACTGATCGGCTGCAGCGCGTAGGAATTCGCCGGACCGCCGACAAGGAAATTACCACCGAAACCGACTCCGACCGACGCGTTGGCGCCGACGCCGCCGTAGTTGCCCGCAAGTTCGCCGCGTCCAACCCGGCTGGTCGGCGCGCTAACCGCCCAGGAGAATTTGGTCTGCTCGGTGAAGCCGAGATCCACGCCGAATCGGCGGACGGTTGCGACATACGGTTCGGGACGGCGGCCTTCGCTTTCGAATACACATTCGAGATTGGTCACCGAGCCGACAACAAAGCCGACATTCTGGCCGCCTTGACATTGCAGGATGCCGGCACGAACCGGCGGCATTGCGTTGGCGCTTGCGAACGATGCTACCAGCGCAGCAACGGCAATACTAAGTGTCGAGAGTCGCATAAGTCCTGATCTCCGCTTGGACGAATTGAATTTGCGGAGGGGACATGATGGAAGCGCCGTGTCCAAAACAAGGCGCTTCCCAAAGCTGCCGTCAAAACATCAAAAGTTCGACGACGAAGTGATTTGACTATCTCAAATTACCACAAAACCGCTGGATGCGTTTGCAGGCTTCCTCAAGATCGGAGGTCTTGGTCGCGTACGAAATCCGGAATGCAGGTCCCAGGCCGAACGCCGAGCCCTGCACCACCGCAACGCCTTCGGTTTCGAGGAGTTCGGTGACGAAGTCCTCGTCGTTGCCGATCATCTTGCCGGATGGCGTGGTCTTGCCGATGGTACCCGCGCAGGACGGATAGACGTAAAAGGCGCCCTCCGGTCGTGGGCATTCGATACCCTTGGCCTGATTGAGCATCGACACCACGAGATCGCGGCGCTCCTTGAACATCTTGTTGTTCACCGGGATGAAGTCCTGCGGACCGTTAAGCGCCTCAACCGAAGCCCATTGCGAGATCGACGACGGATTCGAGGTGGATTGCGACTGGATCGTTGCCATCGCCTTGATCAGCTCAGCGGGGCCACCCGCATAACCGATGCGCCAGCCGGTCATGCAATAGGCTTTCGAGACGCCGTTCACCGTCAGCGTGCGATCGTACAGTTTCGGCTCGACCTGCGCGGGCGTCGTGAAAACGAAATCGTCATAGACCAGATGCTCATACATATCGTCGGTCATGACCCAGACGTTGGGATGCTTCACCAACACGTCGGTGATCGCCTTTAGTTCGCTGCGCGAATAGGCGGAGCCGGTCGGGTTCGACGGCGAGCAAAGGATGATCCACTTGGTCTTCGGCGTAATCGCCTTCTCGAGCGCGTCGGGCTGCAGCTTGAAACCCTGCTCCGCGGTGCACACCACCGGCACCGGCTCGCCGCCCGCGAGCGCCACCATTTCCGGATAGCTCACCCAATAGGGCGCGGGGATGATGACCTCGTCGCCCGGATTGATGGTGGCCATCAGCGCATTGTAGAGCACCTGCTTGCCGCCGGTCCCGACGATGATCTGGTTCGGCTTGTAGGTGAGACCGTTCTCGCGCTGGAACTTGGCAATGATCGCCTCCTTCAGCTCGGGAATGCCGTCCACCGCAGTGTATTTGGTCTTGCCGGCTTCGATGGCGTGGATGGCGGCCAGCTTGATGTTGGCAGGGGTGTCGAAATCGGGTTCGCCGGCGCCAAGGCCGATGACGTTGCGGCCTGCCGCTTTGAGCACGCGTGCTTTATCCGTTACCGCGATGGTCGCGGACGGCTTCACACGGTCGAGCGCAGCGGACAGAAACGGCATCATCATCTCCTTGCAAACGTCGTGAACTGGCAATCCACGACTCTTCTTGTTGGGATCATGGCACCCTAAAGCGCGTTCCCCAGCATCGCAAGAAGGTTGCTCGAAACGGCTTCGTGATGCCGGCGTTTCAGGAAGCGTTAAAGGCCGGACGCTAGGGTTGACGCAACATTCATAAAATTCTGCGTCGAAATGGCTTATTTCTGGCAAACACCGCCCTCGTCGCAAAAGCCGCCGTTCTGGCAAAAGCTGCGATCCGGCCAATGGCTGACCGCCGGGCGAGCGCGCGGCTACAGCCTGATCCTGCTCGGCGTCTATGCGATCGCCATCGTCGGCTGGATCGCGCTGTCGGACGGGCTGGTCGATCGCAACGGCAAGCCTATCGGCACCGATTTTTCGAGCTTTTACGCTGCCGGTTCGCTGGTGCTCGATGGCCGAGCCAGCGACGTCTACGACATGGCTGCGCATTACGCCCGCGAACAGCAGATTTTCGGTGCGGCCACGCCGTATTATAGCTGGCTGTACCCGCCGATTTTCTTGTTGGTAGCCGCGCCGCTGGCGTTGATGCCGTATCCGCTGGCATTGGCAGCGTGGCAGGGCGCGACCTTCGCGCTTTATCTGGCCGTCATCGCCGTCATCTTGCGGGGGTTGCGGCGAGACGGCGGGGCGATCGCTCATCTCTGGCTGCCGGTTGCCGCGGCGTTCCCCGCAGTCTTCATCAATCTGGGCCATGGCCAGAACGGCTTTCTCACCGCCGGGCTCCTGGGTGCGGCGCTGGTGGCGCTGCCGCAACGGCCTATTCTCTCCGGCATCCTGTTCGGTCTTCTCGCCTACAAGCCGCAGTTCGCCCTGCTCGTTCCGTTCGCATTGCTTGCGTCAGGCCAATGGCGAACCATCATGGCCGCCGGCACCACGGTGATCGTACTGGCGGGCGCGACATGTCTCACATTCGGTCCTGAACTCTGGTGGGCGTTCGCAGCGTCAACCGAAACATCACGGAAGCTGCTGCTTGAGCAGGGCGACGTCGGATTCGAAAAACTGCAAAGTGTTTTCGCCGGCGCGCGGATGTGGGGCGGCGGAATATCTTTCGCTTACATCATTCAGGGCGCGGCATCTTTCGTAGCCGCCTGCAGCGTGGCGTGGATCTGGCGTTCATCTGGAGACCGCGATCTGAAGGCGGCGCTGCTGATGGTCGCAACCTTGCTGGCATCGCCGCACGTGCTTGACTACGATCTGATGATCCTTGCACCGGCGATCGCGTTCATCGTCACCGCCAGTTCTGCGAATGGCTTCCGCAATTACGAAATAACGCTGCTCGCTACAGTATGGATGGTGCCCCTGCTCGCTCGAGGGGTCGCCGGTGCGGCCGGCATACCGCTTGGCCTTATGGCAATGCTCACGCTGTATGCCGTGATCATGCGACGCGCGACAATAGGCCACGCGGGATTGACCGTCGGTTCACCCGGAATCGCGCAAGCGTGATCTGATTTGTTCTGGCGTGTTGGAAAGAACTTCTGTGCGGTTGCAGTGCGGTAGAGGTTTTCGACTTTTTCTATCTTCCGGGCCTTGCGACGCATCCGCATCGGCATCATTGTTTAGCCGCGTTGCGGGATGACAAGACGATCTCGCTTCCGCACGCGAGTCCCACCGGCCGAATGAATCCGAATGTACAAGCTCTATTCGATGCAACGCTCCGGCAACAGCTATAAGGTCCGCCTTGCGCTGGCACTGCTCAACGCGCCCTATCGCGCGATTGAGATCGACATTCTGCGCGGCGAGAGCCGCACGCCGGATTTTCTCGCCAAGAATCCCAGCGGACAGGTGCCGCTGCTCGAAGTCGCGGAAGGACGCTACCTCGCCGAATCCAACGCCATTCTCTGGTATGTTGCCGGCGGCACCTCGCTGGCGCCGGAAACCCGGATCGAACGTGCCGAAGCGCTGCAGTGGATGTTCTTCGAACAGCACGCACTGGAGCCTAACATCGGCGCGGCCTATTTCTGGCTGTCGCTGGTCAAGGGCGGCCGCGACCTGCAGACACACGCGCTGGAAGACTGGATGGAGCGTGGCTATGCCGCGTTGCAGGTGATGGAAAATCACCTCAAGACC
The DNA here is from genome assembly GCA_028290305.1 of Bradyrhizobium sp. The sequence continues at coordinate 7,104 of JAQGKC010000031.1, read as the reverse complement.
CATGAATATTTTGCAACAGGTCAACTCACGGTCGCGGACATCGCGCTTTACGGCTACACTCATGTCGCCGACCGCTGCGATTACGACCTCGCGACGTTCCCCGCGATCCGCACATGGCTGCGGCGGGTCGAGCAGTCCCACGGCTTCGTCGCCATGGACTGGCGGCCGGACGCGGAGGTCGAAGCCGGGATCGCTGCGGAGGCTTAAGCCGCCAAAATAGCTAGCACAATCAACAGCTTCGTTGGCATTTCGGCGTTTTCGAGGCAGTTACCGCCGCAATATTGCCGGCGATTCCTGTGAAACTCTCGGTTGTTGCGGGTGATTCGCCCGCGCATCGAAGGAATTCGGCCATGATACGGTCGCCCGGCGCAGCAGGTTTTGAAGGCCGTTCTGCGCCTGTAGCCTCGTCCCGACTGACCGACGCCGTCGTGGCCTCGCTCGCGATCGGTTCGTTGTCACTGTGCCTGATTGTCACCGTCACGGTGTTTTCGATCAAGGTCAGCATGGCGATGCCGATTCCGGCGTAATTCAAAATTATTTTTCCAGGCAGTCGCAATTTGCGCGACAAGGCGCGGTGATCAACACCGCGATCGGTCAACGATGAAAACACCTGTCGTACTTGTTACCGTGGCGTTGACGGTGGCGATCCTGCTGGCAGCCTCATTCCTGATCGCCACGGGAACGCGCGGTGAAAACGCACTCGGGCCGCGCCCAGACGGGCCGGCTGGCCGGATTCTGCGGGTGCCGCCCGCAGGGAAGTGATGGCGCTCGGCTTGACCGGGCGAACCAGTAGTCCAGAACGCCAGTGCTGGAGCCGCGAAATCGCGGCGTACTCGATACCAGCTTTCGCGGGTATGACGATCAAGTGTGGCGCGTCACACGCGAGCGTGGAACCTAATTTCGCTCCCTATCGAATATCATTTGAGTTCAATAGTCGGAAAGCCGCGCCGGTTCGGTCAACCGTTTTTTAAGGACGCGACTGAAAAGCCCGCCGCAGACGCAACGATCCGTCACGCTGCAGCACTACTCTGGCGGGAGAAACGAGAACAGGCATGCAGTTCGACTGGCGCGCAATCTCCGGTCCAGTTCTGACGACAGCGACGGCTCTGATCGCCATCTTTGTCGATCGTCATTTTGTTGCCGTTCCCAATCCCGCTCCGCTGTTCGTGTGCATTGTTGCCTTCGCAAGCTCGCTCAGCGGCCTCGCTTCGGGCATGATCAGCGCCGCCATTGCGGTGGTTTCGTCCGCATTGTTTTTCCTCAACCACCGCGCGACGCCCGGCTATGACACGACAGATCTGGTGCGGCTGCTGATGCTGGCGATGACCGCCGCCGGCACCGCCGCCATCACCGGCCTGTTGCGGAAAAAACTAATGGATGCATTCGCGTGGGAGCGCAAGCACCATGGCACTGCGGAGCGCCTGTCGGCGGCGCTGGATCAGGTCGACTTCGGCATCGTGCTGCTCGATTCCGATACCCGTGCGGAATTCATCAACCGCGCCTTCCGCGATTATTTCTCGCTTCCGGACGAGAAGGCCGACAGCAAACCGCCGTTCATCGCGCTGATGTATCACGGCCGCGATACCGGCGCCTATGAACTGCCGGAGGAGGAGTTGAGCACCTTCATCGCGCAGCGCACGGAGATGATGCGCGCCGGCGACTCGACGCCGATCAACATCAACCTCAGGGATGGACAGGTGCTGCGCTTCAGTTGCACGGCGTTGCCTGACGGCGGACGAATGCTGAGCTACACGCCCGTGACCGACCTTGTCCGCCATACCGACGACCCCGCCAATGCCGAATACTACCGGTCGCTGCGCGGCGGCGGGGATCGCGGCCTCACCCGGCACTTGCGCGCCGCGGAATAGCAGTGGCATCGCATCCAGTCACGAATGAGATTGATCCTTCCCGGCCGTGTCTTTAATGAAGGACAACATCAAGGCCTGCGCGCCCCGGATGATGCTCCTTTCATCGATACGGAATCACGAATGTCCAGCGAACTATCCGTCCGCTTTGTGACCCGGCAGGACTACGACCAATGGCTCCCCCTGTGGGATGGATACAATGCGTTTTACGGACGGTCCGGCGCGACCGCGCTTTCCCCTGGAATTACGGCGATGACATGGGCGCGCTTCTTCGATGCCTATGAGCCGGTACATGCGCTTGTCGCCGAGAGCGGCGGAGAACTGCTTGGCCTGACGCACTATCTTTTCCACCGGAGCACCACCGCCATCGAGCCGATCTGCTATTTGCAGGACTTGTTCACCGGCGAGGCCGCGCGCGGAAAAGGCGTAGGCAGAGCACTGATCAATGGAGTCTATGAACAGGCAAGGCTAGCCGGATCACCGCGCGTGTACTGGCAAACCCACGAAACAAATCTCACCGCGATGCAGCTTTACGACAAGGTCGCGGAGCGCTCCGGATTTGTCGTGTACCGCAAGCAGTTCTGACGGGTTTTCGTTTTCGGTCCGCGCGAGCTTGGGCCAGCGGAGTATGACCTGACCAACCTGTGGATAAGTCGCGATGTCACTGCCACGTAATAATACGGGGCTAGGCTCCACCTGCGTCTGATCAGGCCCCCCGTCACAGATCAAGCGCCCCAAGCGGTCCCCGTCAGTCGCCGCGTCTGACCGGGGCCGCATTTTTTTGACCTGTACCTGGTCGTGTTGAGTATAACTGGCGCATCGGCGCGCCAGCATCCTCCGCTCAACGAACCATCTTCATGATCCGTGTCATCCTCATCGCCCTGGCCTTCGTTATTCTTACGCTTGTGCTGCTGCCGTTTCAGTTGATTGGACTGGCATTCGGCCTGCGGCTGCAGCGGACCATCCCCCATTTGTACCATCGCATTCTCTGCGCGGTGATCGGAGTGCGGATTCGCGAGATCGGCCGGCGATCGGCTGCGAGTCCCGCACTCATTTTGTCCAACCACGTGTCCTGGCTCGACATATGCGTCATCACTGCGCTGGCTCCGGTGGTATTTGTCGCCAAGAGCGAGGTCGCGCGATGGCCGGTATTCGGCTGGCTCGCAAAATTGCAGCGAACGATCTTCATCAACCGGCAGGCCCGGCATCAGACCGGCGCCGCAACCCGGGAAATCGCAGGTCGGTTGCTCGGCGGCGACGCGGTGGTGCTGTTCGCCGAGGGCACCTCGAGCGACGGCATCCGCGTGCTGCCATTCCGGTCGTCGCTGGTCGGCGCGGTCCACCACGCGCTCGGCGACAGTACGCAACATACTCACGTCACCGTGCAGCCGATGTCGCTGGCCTATGTGGGGTTCGGCGGTCTGCCGATCGGCCGCGCGCTGCGCGAGCGCGTGGCATGGTATGGCGACGTCGACCTGATCCCTCATTTGCTTCACCTGCTGTCGTCAGGCGCTGTCGACGTCACCGTGAGCTGGGGCGAAGCCGTCGCCTACGATGTCAGCGCGGATCGCAAGGCGATTGCGCGCGACTCGGAGAAATCGGTGCGGCGCATGACGACGGCGGCGCTGCGCGCCGCGACGCCGGTGCGAGCGCTGGTGCCGGTCCATGAGCAACCGCTGCCGGAACCGGCCTTACTCGCATAAGCGTGATGGTGTTCCGCACCTTGCGGCGTCAAGCCGCGCGGGCCACAATACAATCTCGTTTCGCGCGCTTAATCCCTACAGGAATGACCCATGCAAATTCGCAATCTCGGTGGCTCCGGCCTGCGTGTCTCCGCCGTCGGCCTCGGATGCAATAATTTCGGCCAACGCACCGATCTCGAAACCTCGCGCAAGGTGATTCACAAGGCAATCGATCTCGGCGTGACGCTGTTCGACACCGCCGACATCTATGCCGGAATGGGCGGCTCCGAGACCGTGCTGGGCCAGGTGCTCGGCGACCGACGCAAGGACATCGTGCTGGCAACCAAATACTCCAAGCCGATGAGCACGGACGGCACCAAGCAGGGCGCATCGCGGCGCTACATCATGTCCGCCGTCGAGGCCAGCCTGACGCGGCTGAAGACCGACTACATCGATCTCTACCAGCAGCACGATTACGATCCGCTGACGCCGATCGAGGAAACCTTGCGGGCACTGGACGACCTGATACGCCAGGGCAAGGTCCGCTATATCGGCAATTCGAATTTTCCGGCGTGGCGGGTCGCGGAAGCCGAACTCACCGCGCGCCAGATGAACGTCAATCCGTTCGTGTCGTGCCAGGACGAATACAGCCTGGTGGTGCGCGATATCGAAAACGATTTACTGCCCGCGGTACAGCAATACAAGCTCGGCCTGTTACCGTTCTTCCCGCTGGCAAGCGGTTTGTTGACCGGCAAATACAAACGCGGCGCCGCGGTGCCGGAAAATACGCGTTTTGCCAAGATGCCCGCTCTGCGCGATCGTTATGTCACGCCGCGCAACGAGGACATCGTCGAAAAATTGCAGGCCTTCGCCCAGGCGCGCGGGCACACCATGCTTGAATTGGCTTTCTCATGGCTGGCGTCGCGGCCGCAGGTGTCAAGCGTCATCGCCGGCGCCACCCGCGTCGAGCAGGTCGAGCAGAACGTCAAGGCGATCGACTGGGCGCTGAGCGCGGAGGATCTCGCGGAGATCGACAAGATCACCAAGGCGTGATTATTCGCGAACGCGTCGAACCTGGCGCGTTCGACGAACGGCGAATCTCACCCTGGGCCGCGCCCTACCGTCTGGAGAACTTCGAACCCCTCGAATTGCGGGTGTCCGAGATAAAGAGGCTTGTTGTCGCCAGCCTTGTGGTGCGCCGCCCGGAACGCTTCCGATTTGGTCCAGGCTTCAAACACGGCATGGTTTTCCCAAATCGTGTGAGAAGCATAAAGCACATGATCCTCGGCTTCTGGCCCCTTGAGCAGGTGAAACTCCACGAAGCCCGGCACCTTGTCGAGATGGCTGTCGCGCGACATCCAGACGTGCTCAAATGCAGCTTCAGATCCCTTGGCGACGCGAAAACGATTCATTGCGATAAACATAAGCCGGTCTCCTGATCCCGAGGTGTTCGGTCAGCACTAAGACGATGAATTGACGAGATTGCGATCCGCCGACATGCGCGATCAGACAATTCCGCTTCATCCGTAGCGGAATCTTACCCGAAGCGTGAGTAAAACTCACACCATCAGCCCCTGCATCGGCCTCACCGGCATGCTATCGGGAAACACCGTCTCGGCCAGCACTCGTTCGCCAAGGCCGAGATGATCGCGCAGCACGCCTTTGATGACTGCGCGCAGATCGGTGGTCGGCGCGAGGTCGCGGCCCTCATAAAGACTAGTGGGCTTCAGTCCCGGCCAGTCGGAGATCACCCGGCCGCCTTTCACCGCGCCGCCTGCCAGCAGCGCGATCGTGCCGGTGCCGTGATCGGTGCCTTCGGTGCCATTGATGCGCGCGGTGCGGCCGAACTCGGTGGCGACCACCACCACGGTGTCGCGCCAGCGCTCGCCCAATCCGCTTTCGAATTCCGCGAGCGCGCCGTCGAGGCCCGACAGCAACTGCGCCAAGCGGCCCACCGGGCCGCCTTCATTGGCGTGGGTATCCCAGCCGTCGAACGCCAGCGCCGCGATCCGCGGGCCGTCGTCGGCCGCCATCAACTTGGCGGCGCCACGCGCCACCAGCCGCATCGCGCCTGCATTGTTGGTGCCCGGCTTCGGCTTCATGTCGTCGCCTTGGGCTGCCTTGTCGAGTTGCAAGCCCTGCGACAGCGCCGACGCCAATGCGGGATCGCGATGATTGTAGAGTTCGACGAGGCGCATCGCGGTATCGTCATCGGCTTGCGGCAATGCGACCGGCGCCCAGCCGACCGTCGGCGCCGCGCCGCGCAGCACCAGCGGCGTGGTCGGACCGACTGCAAGGCCGCTCATGACGCGCTCGCCTTTTGGTAGCGCTTCCAGCGCGCGGTTGAGCCAACCGGATTGCACCCGGCCCGGACCGGCAAAGCCGCTTTCGAGCACGTCCTGTCCGTCGAAATGCGAGCGGTCGCGATACGGCGTCGACACCGCATGGATAACGGCTGCGTGTTTCTCCCGGTACATCCGTGCGAATTCCGGCATCGAGGGATGCAGCGCGAAAAACGAATCCAGCATCAAAGCCGCGTGCGGGCCATCTGACGTCAGCGCGATCGAGCCATGCAGGCCGGCATAGTCGGGATCGCTGACCGGTGCGACGGTTGCGAGGCCGTCCAGCGCACCGCGCAGAATCACGACGATCAGCCGTGGGTCGCGTCCGTCGGCGGCGCGCGCGAATTTCGGCAAATAGGCCCAGGCGGCAAATGACGCGCCGCCGAGCAGCAGCGCGCGTCGCGATGTTACCGGTGATGTCAGGCTCTCGCAGCACTCCATCGTCATCTCCTCTGGAACTCCGGCGACATCAACAGCAGCGCTAGCGCCTGCTGCCGCGATTCCGCGCGCTCGATGGTCCGCCGCGTTTCCGGCGAGGCGGCGTCGGCCGCAACCAGCTCGAGGAGATCACGGGGATCGATACGGTCGGCGAGGGTTGAGGCGAACTGCGCGGATATATCGAGGCGCAGCTTGATGCCTTCGGGCGCGGCCCAGGCCGCGTTGGTGTCGGGGAAACCGTTCGGTCCGGCGGGCGACCATAGTGGCTGGCCCAGCACGTTCAGGCCGTTGAGATAGCGGCCGGGATCTTCCGGATTGCGCGCCAGCAGGCGGCCGCTGGCGACCAGGAATTCGTAAGGGCTGCGCATCTTGGTCAGCGGCGCCTGCCAGGCTTCATCGGAATCGACAAGCGCCGCCGCCAGCGCCTTGAGGTCGCCGCCGGATCTGGTGAAGACATCCTGCAGCCGCGCCACCAGCGAAGGCGGCGGCTCGTCGGCCACAAAATGACGGGCGAATTTGGTGGCGATGAATTTGGCGGTGGAGGGATGCCGCGCGATATCCGCCAGCACCGCTTCGCCTTGCGCAACGCCGTTGGCCTCGTAGATTTTTCCCATCACCCGCTGCGCCCCGGGCTGGTGCGCATTGGCGTTGAACACGAAGGTGCCGGGCGTGCCGAGCTGGCCTTGCCGGCCCGCATAGGTCCAGCCGGTGATGATTCGCGCCAGCGAGGTCACGTCGTCCTGCGCATAACCGCCGCCGACGCCGAGCGTATGCAGC
>JAQGKC010000004.1 GCA_028290305.1 Bradyrhizobium sp. | reverse complement strand
GCGCGCGAGACGGGCGGACCGGTGGTTCTCGTGGGGCAGTCGCTGGGCGGCCTGACCGTTACGGCCGTGGCCGAAGCCATCCCGGATCAGCTGCGCGCGATTGTGTATGTCTCGGCCTTCCTGCAATCGCCCGGTATGCCAGCGATCGCCCTCTTGCAGCATGAAACTTTCAAGAATAGTTTGGTGCCGTCGCTGTTCTTGGCAGACCCACAAGTTGTGGGCGCGACCCGCATCGATTTCCGGTCGGACAATGCCGAGTATCGCGCACGGATTAAGACTGCTTTATGTGCCGATATTAGCGACGCCTTTTTCTCGTCGGTTCTTGCCAGAGCAAATTGCGATGAACCGGCCGGGGTGATGCTGGTACCGGCCCACATCACGGCAGAACGCTTTGGCCGGGTGCCGCGCCATTACGTTCGATGCCTTGAGGACCAGGCTATCCCACTTGAGGGCCAGGATTTCATGATCGCTGCCGCCGACAGCGCCCTGAGCAGTCAAACCCATACCCACACGTTGGCCTCCAGCCATTTTCCTTTCTACTCACAGCCCCAGGCCCTGACCGGCATCTTGTTGGGCATAGTCAGCTGAAATCGAAAACCTTACGCGGCTACACCTACCGATACGATCGCGCTGAACTGGGAAGTCTGGCGTCTCAGCAATTCAACGATGCGTTCCTGCCGGCCGCCGCTGCTTTGCGAGGCGGCGTGGCCCTTCTCGACCCCAAGTTAAACCCTCTAACGACAAGGAATATCCAATGAGTCTTCAGATCGGGGATACCGCACCGGACTTTGACGCGCCGACCACCGAGGGGCGCATTCGCTTTTACCAATGGATCGCTGATTCGTGGTGCGTGCTGTTCTCGCATCCGAAGGATTTCACGCCGGTGTGCACCACCGAGCTCGGCTACATGGCGAGGATCAAGCCCGAATTCGACAAGCGCAATGTCAGGATCATCGCCTTGAGCGTCGACCCGGTCGAGAGCCACTCAAATTGGGCGAATGACATCGAGGAGACGCAGGGCCTCGCACCCAACTATCCGATCATCGGCGATACTGACCTCTCGATCGCCAAAGCGTGGGGCATGTTGCCGGCCGCGGCTTCCGGCGAGGCGTCGAAGCGCACTGCCGCCGAGAATCAGACTGTGCGCAATGTCTTCGTGATCGGCCCGGACAAGAAGCTCAAGCTGATCCTCGCCTATCCGATGACGACCGGCCGGAATTTCGACGAAGTCCTGCGTGTCATCGACTCCCTGCAACTGACAGCGACGCACAAGGTCGCGACACCGGCGCAATGGAAGCAGGGCGACGACGTGATCATCGCGGGTTCGGTGACCGACGAGGAGGCCAGCAAGGCCTACCCGCTCGGCTGGAAGGCACCGCGCCCGTACATCCGCATCGTGCCGCAGCCGAAGGCGTGAGAGCGCCGACCGCCTGACCGTTTAGACCGGGCATGGTCCGGTCCTTTGGCGAGAACTGGTCCGGTCTTTTCCTGCCTGTAGGGAGTCTAAGTTTCATGCGTACGGATACTGTTTCTGCAACGCAGCCAACCCGCCGCGGACTGGTGGTAGCGCTTCATTGCTCAGGCGCCGGCGCGAGCCAATGGCGCCGGCTCGGCGCGGAACTCGGAGGCGATTACGAGCTGGTTGCCCCCGAGCACTATGGCTGCGAGAACATTGGGGCCTGGACCGGCGAGCATGCCTTCACTTTGGCGGACGAGGCAGCAAGAACTATCGCGCTGATCGATAGCTGCGACCGAAAGGTCCACCTTGTGGGCCATTCCTACGGTGGAGGTCTTGCGCTCCACATCGCGCTCAAGCGACCGAACCGTATCGCAAGTCTGGCGCTTTATGAGCCGTCCGCCTTTCACCTTCTCAACCTGACTGAGACCGGCGAGCATGCCGCGTTCCAGGAGATCGTTGCCATCACCCGTGAAACGGGCAACGGCGTAATCACGGGCGACTACCGCGCGGGGGAAAAGGCGCAAACGTCCATGACCGGCCGCTTGTCCTCCGTCGACGTGGAGAATTTCCCCAGTCACGAATCCCGCCGAGTCTAGGTACATCACCGCGTCCACGACGTCCGACACTTCTCCCATTCGGCCCATCGGATGTAGCGAGGCCAGGAACTGATGGGCCTCGAGCGGATGCATCGGGGTCTTGATGATTCCCGGCGAAACTGCATTCACACGCACACCATCTCTTGCGCACTCTATCGCGAGCGATTTCGTCGCTGCGTTCACGCGAATCGCCGTCTCGGAGCCGTAGATCTTGGCGTGGATCGCAAGTTCATCAGCAGCAGGAGATTGCGTGTCGACGGCGTGGCACGCGCGCCAGCTCAGATATCGCGCCGATTCGATCATCATCTTCGCGTCGGCCAACGCGTATCCCACCGCCTGATGCTCGATGATCGGGTGAACGCCGCCGCGCCGTTCGGTCCTGGCGAAGTGCAATGCGAAGTCGAACGCCGCCCGCATCAGGGCCACGCCGAAAATTCCGACCAACGCCGCGGTGCCGGTAAAGCTGGCGGCCGTCAAGGCGAGACCGTTACCCTCCTCCCCGAGCAGATTATGCCGCGGCACGGAGACATTCTCGAAACTGAACTGCGGCGTGAGATGCGCGCGGTGACCGACGGAATCGATTGCGCGCTCAAAGACGATGCCGGACGCGGGGCATTCAACAGCAATGATGGACATGGCTTTCTCGGGCGGAGCGCCAGGTGCACACGACGCATAAGATGTCCGCGCCCTGACGATCCCACCCGGTCGCGGAGGAAACCCACTTCTTTCGGCCGTTGATGATCCAGCGGTCGTTCTGAAGCTTGGCCACGGTGCGGACGCCCTGGCCCGGCGGCAAAGAAGCGGCGTTGGCGCTGCCGCCTGGCTCGCTGGAGCAAAACCCGGCCAAGGGCGCTCCGCTCTTCTTCAGAAACGGACCGAGCAGCCGGCCCCACTGCTCCGGCGTGCCGCCGAGCGAGATCGGCAAAAGCCCAAGCACGGTTCCGAGCATCGTCAAGGTCACGCTCGCATTTACGCTGTAAAATTCCTCGGCCATGATGGCCATGTCGATCAGGCCGGCGTTCTCGCCACCCGCAGGTTGCGGAATGCATTTCCGAAAGAAGCCGGCTGCCACCATGGCTTCGTAGACAGGCTGGTCGCAAGAAATCGCTCCTCCGGGGTGGGCAGCAACTCGGTGGCCTTTGCCCTTGCGAGCACATCCGCGGCGAACTGTCGGGATTCGAGCTGCAGCGCGCGCTGCTGCGGCGTAAGCGTGAAGTCGATGGCCATCGAGGCTTTCCCGAATTTGATGACGTTTCAGCCGTTCGGCCTATGGCTATCCGAACGGAGCAGGAAAGTCTTGGATGGCAGCGCCCGATTTATTGGCCTGTGGTACACCGAAGCACGACAGTTGTGAGTTGAACCCGCTATCGCGCCGCGCGTTATTGTCCGGGCGCGATCTTTTCGGGGAACCGCTTTTTTCGGATGGTGTTTTAGGTGTTCGAGGTCATGGCGCGGCGAAATTCGCGGGGTGTTGCGCCATTGCTGCGCTTGAATAGCCGGTTGAAATGCGAAATGTCCCGAAAGCCCGCGGCGAACGCGATGTCCGCAATCGTCCTGTTTCGCTGATTGTCGAGCAAATCATGGCTGCAGACCACAATCCGCTTGTCGTTGACGTGCTCCCCGACCGAGCGACCCGTCTCGGAAAACAGTCTGGGCACGTAGCGCTCCGAGCAATGAAATT
>JAQGKC010000080.1 GCA_028290305.1 Bradyrhizobium sp. | reverse complement strand
ACACCTGTTATCGCGTCCGTTCTAAGTCTGCGCTAAGTGAGGGTATGGAGAACCAGTATTGCGTCTCGAACGAGGGATGGGCATGCGGATCTTGCTGATCGAGGACGACAAGATGGTAGGCGCGGCCGTCCAACAGGCGCTCAGGGATGCGGCTTATGCCGTCGATTGGGTGACCGATGGCGAGACCGCGATCCATGCCGCGGAGAACGAGGGCTACGAAGTGGTGCTGCTCGATCTTGGGTTGCCCAAGGCGGATGGTCGCGAAGTGCTGCGCCGCTTGCGCGCCCTCGGGCGCAAGCTTCCCGTGATCATTGTGACCGCGTGATGGCGTCGACGACCGCATCGACGGTCTCGATCTCGGTGCTGACGACTATCTGGTGAAACCGTTCGAGACCCGCGAATTGCTGGCACGCATGCGCGCGGTGCTTCGCCGCCAGGGCAGTGGTTCTGCTCCCGTCCTGAGCAATGGCAAGCTTCAGCTTGACCCGGCGACGCGGGAGGCATCTTTCCTCGGCGAAACATCGCTGCTGACCACCCGCGAGTTCGCCCTGCTGACCGCGCTGTTGACGCGGCCTGGCACCATCCTGTCGCGCAGCGAGCTCGAGCGACAAATCTACGGCTGGAACGAGGAGGTCGAGAGCAACGCCATCGAATTTCTGATCCACACGATCAGGAAGAAACTGGGAGCTCTGGCGATCCGAAACGTCCGCGGCGTCGGGTGGATGGTGGACCGCACGTCATGACATCATCTTTGCGCGGGCGCCTCTTCGTCGGCTTGACCGCGGTGATCCTGCTCGCGGGCTGCATCAGCGGCGCGTTCAGCTATGTGGTAGCGGACGTCCTGCCGGAGGCGGCGCGCAAGGGAATAGATCTCGGCTTCGAACTAATCGAGCCGATCGCGACACCGGGAGGACCGGTCATCATCGCGACGATGGTCCGGAACCTGATCGACAATGCCGTGCGCTTCACCCCTGCGGGGGGCCGCGTCGACATCGGGGTCTATCGTGAGGGTAGCGAGGCGGTGCTGCAGATTGAAGACACGGGGCCGGGTATTCCACCAGACGACATCGACCGGATATTCGAACCGTTCTTCCGGGGCAGCCGGCCGACCGAGGATGGCACCGGCCTCGGACTGTCAATCGTCAAACGTATCGTTGACCGGCTCGGGGGCTCAGTCGTGCTGGAAAATATTTCGGGCCCAGCCCTGACTGGCCTTCGGGCAGTCGTCCGTCTCCCCGCCGCGAATAGCTGTTCCGCGTCAATCCGCACGCATGCTACAGGCTAGGGGTGTGCCGGACAGGCAACTCTGCCTGCAATCAATGGCGACCGCGCCCGGGGCCGAGCCTTTCGATAACCGCGCATTGCGGCTCGGGATTATGCAGCTAAACGGCGCTCCTCCTCGGCCGCCTCTTGATCATTACCTGAAGCCCTCTTCAGGAAGCGAGCCAGAGCGGCTTTTCGTGAGTCGCGGTCCCCGTAGGCGGTCTGCTTGAACTCTATGCCGTCGAGGAGCCCTTGAATGTAGCCGGAGATCGTGTCCGCGGCCATGATGAGCGCTGTGTCAAGCGTGTGGATGTATTTGCTGGTCACCGAACTCTTGGCATGGCCCACAAGCGCCGCGATGGTCACCTCGGTAAAGCCTAGATCGTTGGCGATGCTTGCGAAGCTATGACGTAGGACGTGGGGAGTCACATCCGACAGCGGGGAGTCCTCGAAGGTGTGCTTCCAATGGTTCGGGAAGCTGCCGAACGCGTTGTCCTCGCCCTGCCCCGGGGAAGACGTATGTCCCGACATTGTCTGTGCGCCGTCGCTCGATATACTCGACCATAGGCAACCCTATGGAACGTATGGATTCACCCTCCTTACTGTCCTCCAACCGCAAGCAGCTCGCCTCGGCGTCGGCCTCCGTCCATTTCAAGTCGATCATCTCGCTTCGCCGGCAGCCGGTCAACGCAAGCTGGCGGATGATATCCACGGCCGTAGTGTATTTCTCCTGCTTGGCGCCGTCGCGGAGCATCTGACCTAATATTCGATATTCCGCCTCCGATAGTCGACGCTTTCGTACATTGTCCTTCGGCACCGGCGGCACTTACGGACAGCAGACCGCGCGACCGGCGTACTCGCCGGCAACGGCGTCGCCATCAGCACGGACGGCAAAGGGGCTTGGCGGGACAACGTCTTCGTTGAACGGCTGTGGCGCAGCGTCAAATACGAGGAGGTCTATCTGCGAGCCTACGAAACCGTCGGTGAGGCGCGAAGCTCGATTGGTCGGTATCTCGTCTTTTACAACGGGCGAAGACCGCATTCGAGTCTTGACGACGGCTCCCCGGATCAAGCCTACTTCGACCTTCCTCCGCTCCGCGCGGCGGCCTAACCCCGGCAGACGCTCCACTTATCGACGCGGAAATTGTTGTTTAGACAACCGGGACGGCTCTGAAATTACGTGATTGCTCACATCGATGAGCCCATCGAAGTCTCCACGCTCGCCAAGATAGCGGGGCGAAGCCCGTTCCATTTTATCCGGTTGTTCACCCGATTCGTTGGGGTCTGTCCGCACCGCGACGTCGTGCATTTGCGATGGCAACGAGCGATCGAGCTTGTTTGTCATGTGCGATCCGGCTTGGCCGACGTCGCGGTGCGCACAGGCTTTGCCGACCAAAGCCATCTCACGCGTCCGGCGCGTTCACGGGGTTTTCCTAACGGAATTGGTCGCCTGAGCCCAAAGAGCAGGAATCTTCAAGATCAGCGGCTCCCTGTTTCCTAAATCGCGGTCCAGGGGCGCGGAACTACCGCGTTCGCGCCGCCAGACCAGGAAGAACAACATGACGGATCTGACGAGCGAAGATTCCATCGGCTCGCCACGCAACTGTTCGGCCGCTTATCGAGGCCTAGCGACGATCATTATGCCACTACCACTGCGATCTGGGCAAAGCCGAAACAACACCGCTTAGTGACGAACAAAATTGAGAGATCAATTCATGCTCGCGGATTGCGGCTATGTCGTTGTCGTTGATGATGACCTCTCGCTACGGCAAATGGTCATCAAATACCCGGAAGGTAACAATGTCACGACGAAATCTGTTCAAACAGGACAGAGTTCAATCGCCCATTTTGCGGGGGCGCCTTCTAGCCTGATAATCCTGGATCTGCGGCTCGGTCAGGATGATGGGCTGGATCTTTTGCGGGTAAGGTATCGCCATGGCGAATGACGAGATTCACCCCGTGTCCATATATGGTTCTGCGCGGTCGGGAGCAGCCATGCGGACGCCGGATCACGTGCTGACCAAGGTCGCGTCCAGCCGCATCCCGACTGCCGCTCGAGCCATGTCCTTGTCGTGGATGACGATCCGGCGATCCGGCATCTGATCTCGGATTATTTCGGGCAGCACGGCATACGGACCGTCTCGGCGATGGGCCGCTCGGCGGTGGCCCGTCAATTAGCTGGCGGGGACACAAGCGCGATCATTCTCGAGCTGCACCGCAGCCAGGACGATGGGCTCGATCTGCTCCGGGAAATTCGTTCCAGTTCGGACGTCCCAGTCATTATTCTGACAGCTCGTTGCCGCGATGAAGTTGACTGTGTGGTCGGACTCGAACTCGGTGCCGACGACTACCTCATCAAGCCGTTCGGTATCCGCGAATTGTATGCTCGGTTCCGCGCCGTGCTGCGGCGCCGTGTCAGCGGATCGTCCTTGCGCACCCGCGACGTCGAGCGGGGCGGATACAAGTTCGGCGGATGGCGGCTTGATCGTCGCAGCCGGTGCCTCATCGATCCGCAGGCACGACCGATTGCCCTGAGCAAAGGCGAGTACGCCCTGCTGCTGGCCTTCCTCGATGCGCCGGAGCGGCCGCTGTCGCGGCGAGTATCTGTTGCAGGCGACCCGGCTCCGCGAAGACATCTTCGATCGCAGCATCGATGTTCAGGTGCTGCGGCTGCGGCGCAAGCTGGAGGTAGACCCGAAGGCGCCACGTGTCATCAGGACCGAACGCGGCGTTGGCTATGTCTTTGCAATTCCCGTCGAAAAAAGCCGTTGGGCGGATTGGCGCAGCATACCGCAAAATCGCTGAGCGCGCATCGCTCCACTTCCGTTTCGCGCATTTTTCGGACATCGCTACTTTAGCCAACGTCCGCCTTGCGCCCAGGAGCGGTCGAGGCGGCGCGCCGCCGCACCCAGGCGGAGCGCAGCGAGGAAACCCGCACCCGCATCCTGAAAGCCGCCGCCAATCTGATACGCAAGCGCGGCTACGCGCGTTTCCGGACCGCGGGGTGTAAGACGAAATGATGCAGCCGACACCGCCTTTGGCGAACTTCTCCTCCCAGTTTATGCGCGTATGTCCGCCATAGCCGTTATACTCATCGAACATTCCGGACAGATTTGACCGGAACAGGCGGTTTTTGATTTCAAGACGTCGAAATTTCAGCGGCGAAAAAATAAACGCGGCGTTGTCTTCGTGCAAAAACGCCCCGTCCATGACCTGCGTCATATCTAACTTCCCCGGCGATTTGAGTCGGCTGATTCAAAAAATTTGACACCCTGACTTCACGGCACTCGCTTTGCACGGTACCTAAAGCGCGACTTGGCTGGTGCGTACGAAGCAGGGCAACTTCCAAAAAGCATTTATTCAAATCTGCCGGTGACAAAGGGCCGCGCCATTCACGCTACCCGCACGCTCCAAGGCGCCCGTCTGTAGAAACGACATTTGGATAGAATCTAGTGTCCCGATTCTGAAGTCGGCTTCATTCTAAGCATTTGCGGCGAGTGTGCGAAGGCAAAAGCGTTGGATGCTGGCCAAGATGTCGTCGGCCGTCTTGGTCCAGCGGAACGGTTTGGGATCGGTATTGGTGGCGTCGATGTAAGCCTTGATCGCTTTTTCGAGTTCGGCGACCGAGCGGAACACGCCTCGTTTCAAGGCGCGCTCGGTCAGCAGGGCGAAGAAGCGTTCGACCTGATTGATCCATGACGCTGAGGTTGGCGTGAAGTGCACGTGCCAGCGCGGGCGCTTGGCGAACCAGTTACGGATCGACCTGGTTTTGTGGGTTGCGTAGTTGTCCATGACGATGTGAACGTCGAGGTTGGCCGGCACGTTGCGCTCGATCTCATCCAGGAATTTGCGGAACTCGCTTGCGCGGTGGCGGGCCATGCACTTGCCGACGATGGTGCCCGCTTTCACATCGAGCGCCGCGAACAACGATGTCGTTCCGTGCCGCTTATAATCGTGCGTGCGCCGCTCGGCCTGTCCGGGCCGCATCGGCAACAGGGGCTGCGTGCGGTCGAGCGCCTGCACCTGGCTTTTCTCATCGACACATAACACGATAGCGCGTTCGGGCGGCGACAAGTAGAGCCCGACGATATCGCGCACTTTCTCTACGAACAGCGGATCGGTGGACAGCTTGAAAGTCTCGACGCGGTGCGGTTGCAGACCGAAGGCGCGCCAGATGCGATGCACCGTCGAAGGCGCATGACCGATCTCTTTAGCCATGCTCCTGAGGCTCCAGTGGGTGCCACCCTTTGGTCGCGTCTCCAACGTTTTGCGGATCGTGCTCGCGATTTCGTCGTCGCCAATCTCGCGCGGGGCGCCGGGCCGCGGCTCGTCGTAGAGACCGTCCATGCGGTGGTCGGAAAAGCGGTTCCGCCAAGTGCCGACCGTGTGCGTGCAGACCCCAAGCTTCGACGCGATCTCTTTGTTCTTGAGACCGCCAGCCGCCGCCAACACAATGCGTGCCCGCTCCGCCACGGCCTGCGGCGCGCCGTGCTTGCGCGTCAATGCCGTCAGCTCGCGCTTCTCCACGTCATCGAGTACGATCGCGACAGCTCGTCCTTTGGCCATTCCAGCCTCCCGGTCTAAAGGTCAGCGGAAATGTAACTGATTTGTCGATCACGACACTAGTTCGCGGCCGCTATTTCGCCAACGCGAACGCCAGCACGATCGTATCGGGCGTCTGCTTGAACTCCTTGACGACGACCTCGCGCACGGAGTTGGCCAGCTCATCGAGAGGCTTGCCGACATAGACCTTCGGAAAAGTCACCGTCACCGATTGCAGATTGCCATTGTGCCAGTTGAAGCCGACCTCCGGCTTCAACCCGATGTCGCGCTCGAGATCGGCCGCGACCGCATTCGAGTACGACAGCCCCTTCGAAATCAGGTCCACCACGCCACAGCCGGCAAGGCTGCTTGCGAGAAGGACGATGGCGATGGTCTTGCTAATGTTCATGCGGCACCTGGTAATGGCGATTTCCAGATATGTCTGTCGGTTCCGGCCCGGTTCGCGTTCATGCGGCCTGCCCCTGCCCCCACCGCCAATTTGCTGCTATTGAACCTGCGGAAAACAACCGCCATCTCTGCAATACCTCAAGGGAGCCAGGAAACATGCGTTACCTCCACACCATGCTGCGCGTGCGCAATCTCGATGCCGCGCTGAAATTCTATCAGGACGCGCTGGGACTGAAGGAAGTCCGCCGCGTCGACAATGACAAGGCCAAGTTCACGCTGGTGTTCCTGTGCGCGCCCGAGGACGAAGGCATCCTGAAGGCGTCCAAGGGGCGCGGTGCGCCGCTCGTCGAGCTCACCTATAATTGGGACGAGGAGAAATACGGCGAGGACCGCTATTTCGGCCACCTCGCCTATGAGGTCGACGATATCTACGCCACCTGCAACCGGCTGATGAAGATGGGCATCACCATCAACCGCCCGCCGCGCGACGGCCAGATGGCCTTCGTCCGCTCGCCGGATCTGCACTCGATCGAGCTGCTGCAAAAGGGCGATGCCAAGCCGCCCGCCGAGCCTTGGACCTCGATGCCCAACACCGGCCACTGGTAAGCCTTGTACAAATTTTCCGTGCACCTGCGGCATCCGACCTACCCCGCTGGTGACCGAAGCGGATGCGCCGTTTCCTGCGGGCGCATCCGAAGGCGATCGGCGCATTACCCGCAGCCGACCAGCCGATGACGTCAATGCGCAGGTGCGCGAGGCGATCGCTGAGGCGCCCGCTGCGTCGCCTGCGGAAAGCCATTAACCCCGGATCACGTCAACCCTGGATCACGTCGTGGAGAGCTTGCAGAAATCCCGTTCACGGTCCGTGAACCTTTTCCGTTCAGATTTGACAGAAATCTGAGGTGTCACATGAGCCAAGCCCAGCACTATAAATCTCAGGCCGATCAGGCCAAGCGCCTGGCGCGGCAGGTCACCAACTCCGAAGTGCGGGAGAAGCTGCTGGAAATGGCCGGCGAATACAGCCGCTATGCGGAGCTGATGGAGGCCCGCGAGCGGCCTTTCGAAACGGCCATGGGCTGATCTGCCCAGCCTCGCACATCGCGCGTGGCAGCTAAGGCGCGGCTTCGAAAAAATCCCTCGAAGTATTTGAAGAGTGGGCCGTGTCGAAATACCGGACACGGTGAGCCCTATCCGTCCCCGTTGCCGGAACCCGGGCTGTCCCTTGGCGTTTTCCCTTCGATTGAAAAAATTGGAGGAGATCATGGGACGAGGAATTTTGCTTTGGCTGCTGGGCGTGCCGATACCGGTGATCATTTTGTTGTGGCTGTTCTTCGGCCACTGATCGCGGGCCATCCGCATCCCAATGCAAGATCAGGCTCCGCCGACGGCGGGGTCTATTTTTTTGCGGAGCATCATCTTTGGAATCTGCAGGACGATGCGCGCATTTTTGCAAAAATTCCGGTATGACCCGCAGGACGCGGATCATGGGGGAGTGAAAAATCGTGCCAGACAATAATCAGAGCCAGCTCAAGATTTGGGGCCGGGCCAATTCGGTCAATGTCCAGAAGGTGCTGTGGTGCTTGGGCGAACTCGACCTCGCCTATCAGCGGATCG
>JAQGKC010000504.1 GCA_028290305.1 Bradyrhizobium sp. | reverse complement strand
TGAAACGGCTAATGCACATTCTGGGCGTCGGCGGATTGATAGAGGCGATCCGTGCATAGGAGCGGCTTCCCAGAACCGATCGATCACGCCCGGCAACCCTCAATATCCGCGTTTTTACACAGTCTGGACCCAAAACGGTCACTGGGCCTTTCGCAGATTGAGCTGCCAAGAGACACCAAAGACATCGGTCAGCCATCCAAATCGCGGGCTGAACCCATAGTCGCCCAATGGCATCTTCACCTCACCGCCAGCGGCAAGCTTATTGAACGTTCGATCCAAGTCTGCAGTCTGGTCAAAATCGGCGAACAAGGACATCGAGGGCGTGAAATCAAATTTGTGCGGTACCGGACTGTCGATAATTATCAACGGGTGCCCGTGAAAATTGATCTTGGCAATTTTTATGAGGCCAGGAGTGGGATCGCCCGGCCCATACTTTTCCACGGACACAACCGTGAAGCCGGGGAAGACAGACGCGTACAGGTCTACCGCTGCTTGCGCTTTGCCGCCTTGAAACATGAGGTGAGTGCTTACGGACATCATGATCAAATTCTATCAAGAGACCTCGTGCCCGGCAACCGCCGCTTCTGGCACTTTTCGGAAGTGCCGCAATGTCCGACTTGAGTCCGGAATGCGCACCAAAGCGGACGTCCGTCGGCTGCTCGAACTTATGGGTTCACGCCCCTAGAGCCTACCCGTGTTGTTGCTGATGGAGAGATACTAGCCATGGCATCTACCAAAGCAATCAGCATCCACTCGGGGCACAACAGGCCAGCCTGCAACGGCATCTTGAATCAGGCCACTATGAGGATGCCAGCGAGGTAGTCCGGGACGCGTTGCGCGCCCTCGACCAGCGTGACGTGGCGTATGACGAATTGTTGCGCGCCAAGGTCAAAGCGTCGATGGCCAGCAAAAGGCCCGGCGCGCCGATAGACGGCGTATTCAAGCGCGTGCGTGCGAAGAGGTCGCCCGTAAGGGGAAAGCCGTCGGACGTGGCGCAGGCGAATACCAAGTTCGAAACTCGTGCGCCCGACCAGCCCGCCGCTCGATGGCGAGCCTCACGCCGCCGGCAATATCTTTCCGGGATTGAAAATATTCTGCGGATCGAGCGCCTGCTTCAGCGCGCGCATGGCGTCGATCGCCTCGGGACCGAGTTCGGCCTTGAGATATTTCTGCTTGCCCTGCCCGATGCCGTGCTCGCCGGTGCAGGTCCCGCCCATCGCCTGCGCGCGCTCCACAAGGCGGTGCATGAAGTCCTCGCCACGCGCCATCTCGTCATGATCGTCCACGTCGCATAACAGCGAGCAGTGGAAATTGCCGTCACCGACATGGCCGACGATCGGCGATATCAGATTGAGCCGCTCCAGATCCGCTTCGGTTTCAGTCACGCAATCGGCCAGCCGGGAAATCGGCACACATACGTCGGTCGCCACCACGCCCGCGCCGGAACGCAGGCTCTTCACCGCCCAATAGGCGTCGTGCCGCGCCTGCCAGAGCCTGGTGCGATCCTCGGGCCTCGTGGTCCAGGTGAAATCGCCGCCGCCGCACTCCTTGGCGATCTCGCTGAAGTTCCTGGATTGCTCGGCGACGTCGTTTTCGCTGCCATGAAATTCAAGCAGCAGCAGCGGCGTCTCCGGCAACGACAGTTTCGAATAGGAATTGCAGGCCCGCACCTGCGCGGCGTTGAGCAGTTCGATACGCGCGACGGGAATGCCGGTCTGGATCGCCAGAATGGTGGCCTGGCAGGCACCGCGCACGGTCTCGAATGAACATGCGGCCGCCGCGATGGTTTCGGGAATGCCGCGCAGCTTGATGGTGAGTTCGGCGATGATTCCGAGCGTACCTTCGGCGCCGACAAACAGATGCGTCAGGTCGTAACCGGCCGAGGATTTTTTCGCACGCGTGCCTGTGGTGATGATCTCGCCGTCACCACGCACCACTTTCAGCGCCAGCACATTGTCGCGCATGGTGCCGTAGCGCACCGCATTGGTGCCGGACGCGCGCGTTGACGCCATGCCGCCCAGCGACGCGTCGGCGCCGGGATCGATCGGGAAGAACACGCCCTGGTCGCGCAGATGCTCGTTGAGCGCCTTGCGGGTGACGCCGGGCTGGATCACGCAATCCAGATCCTCGGCGTGGACTTCGAGCACCCGGTTCATGTCGCGCAGGTCGATGCAGACGCCGCCCGCCGGCGCGTTGACCTGTCCCTCCAGCGAGGTGCCGGTGCCGAACGCGATCACGGGGACGCCATACCTGGCGCAGATCCGCACCACGTCCTGAATATCCGATGTCTCCTGCGCCATGACCACCGCGTCCGGCGGCTGCGGCGCCAGCCAGGTCGTGGTATGCGCGTGCTGGTCGCGGACCGCCTGCGAGGTGATCAGCCGGTTGCCGAACCGGGCCGCGAGCGCATCAATCGTGCTGGCCAGCGCCTGCGGCTCCGGACGTTTCAAAGTGTTGGTGATGGTTATGCCCAAGCGATATCCTCCCGGCTTAGGACCGACCGTGGCAAAGGATATATAAGGGGTCAAGGACCGGAATCGAACAAACAGGGATGAGGCATGACGACACTTGCCGCCGGCGACGATGTGCTGCTCCGGCCCGCGCCGTTTCTCGCCTCGGTGATGCAAATCGAACCGCAATGGATCGATTACAACGGCCATCTCAACATGGCCTATTACAATGTGATGTTCGACCGCGCCATCGACGAATTATGGCTCAGGCTCGGAATCGGACCCGGCTACATGAAGGAGCGCCACGGCTCGACCTTCACCGCCGAATGCCATGTGCGATATTTACGCGAGATTCATCTGGGCGACCCCGTGCAGGTCTCGATCCTGCTGGTCGCCGCGGACGAAAAGCGGCTGCACACCTTTGAAGAATTGCGCCACGCGACCGAGGGCTGGCTGTCCGCCACGTCGGAAAACATGACCATTCATATCGACATGACCGCACGAAAGACCGCGCCGTTTCCGCCCGATATTCGCGCCCGCATCGAGGCCGTGGCGAGCGCCCACTCGACGGTCGCGCGCCCCGACGGCATCGGCCGAAAGATCGCGATGCCCTCGAAATAGCGTTTCGGCGTCAGACTCGGTTGCGTCCCCGCGCCAGGCCGACTACGGCCGAGACCAGGAATAGCACGACCGCGATGAAGAAGATGATCTTGGCGATTTCGATGGAGGCGCCGGCGATGCCGCCGAAGCCCAAAATGCCCGCGATCAGCGCGATGACCAAAAACGTAACGACCCAGCTCAACATGGTCAGAACCTTTGTTTTCCACTTTCCGTTTCGATATCAGCGCGACTAAGGGCATCGCGCATCGGCTGCGGAAACAATCCAGCCTGGAAACAAAGGTTCCACCCAGTTCCGGCCGCAGAAACCGCGAAAAATAGCCCTATCGAAGGAACAAAATCGGGCCGGACGCCGAAACCCAGCGTCGGCCGGAGCGGCGGGATAACTCCTGTCAAATCGGCCTCTAAACCCCTATATGCCCTTCAATCCTGCTATGAAGGCTCCCCTTCAGGGCCCCACGGTGTCATCGTGGGCGGAAGACGATTCGCATGACCGAGCCGAACAGACTGACCCATACCGGCGTCCCCGACCACCAGCCTGCGGCTGGCGGCATTGCTGCGCGTGCGCGGGCGGCTGCGACCCCGCAATATCTCGCCGGGCTCAATCCCGAGCAGCGCGAGGCGGTGGAAACGCTGGATGGACCGGTCCTGGTGCTGGCGGGCGCCGGCACCGGCAAGACGCGGGTGTTGACCTGCCGGATCGCCCACATCCTGAGCCAGGGCCGCGCCCGGCCGGGCGAAATCCTGTCGGTGACCTTCACCAACAAGGCGGCGCGCGAGATGAAGTTGCGGCTCGGCCACATGCTCGGCCAGGCTGTCGAAGGCATGCCGTGGCTCGGCACCTTTCATTCGATCGGCGGACGCATCCTGCGCACCCATGCCGAGTTGGTGCAGTTGAAATCCAACTTCACCGTGCTTGATGTCGACGATCAGATCCGCCTGCTCAAGCAGCTTCTGGCGGCCGAGAACATCGACGACAAACGCTGGCCGGCGCGCATGCTCGCCGGCCTGATCGACGGCTGGAAGAATCGCGGGCTGATGCCGTCGCAGGTGCCGCCGGGCGAAGCCGCGGTGTTCGGCAACGGCAAGGGCGGCAAGCTCTATACCAGCTATCAGGAACGGCTGAAGATCCTCAACGCCGCCGATTTCGGCGATCTGTTTCTGGAGAACATCCGGTTGTTCCGCGAACATCCCGACGTGCTCCGGCAATACCAGCACCGTTTCAAATTCATTCTGGTGGATGAATATCAGGACACCAACGTCGCGCAGTATCTGTGGCTGCGGCTGTTGTCGCAGGCGCCGGCAAAGCCAGGCGTGGCGCTGTCGTCGGTCATTCCGGGGTATACGGAATCTCCCACCGTTCCGGCGCGTGCCGACCGCACCGTCATTCCGGGGCACGCCGAAGGCGTGAACCCGGAATCCAGCGATGCCGATGAACGATCTCCTAGGGATTCCGGGTTCGCACCTGACGGTGCGCCCCGGAATGACGAAGCAAATGTCGTTTCTCAACCGCCGCCCCAATCTCCCCCCAAGAACATCTGCTGCGTCGGCGACGACGACCAGTCGATCTATGGCTGGCGCGGCGCCGAGGTCGACAACATCCTGCGTTTCGAACATGACTTCCCCGGCGCCAAGGTCATTCGCCTCGAGCGCAATTACCGCTCGACCGGCCACATCCTCGCCGCCGCCTCGCATCTGATCGCGCATAATGAAAGCCGGCTCGGCAAAACGCTGCGCACCGAGGATGTCGACGGCGAAAAGGTCACCGTCACCGGCTCCTGGGATTCCGAAGAGGAAGCCCGTGCCATCGGCGAGGAGATCGAGGAACTGCAGCGCGGCGGCAACAATCTCAACGATGTCGCGATCCTGGTGCGGGCCTCGTTCCAGATGCGCGAATTCGAAGACCGCTTCGTCACCCTCGGCCTGCCCTATCGCGTGATCGGCGGCCCGCGATTCTATGAGCGCGCCGAAATCCGCGACGCACTGGCCTATTTGCGCGTGATCAACTCGCCGGCCGACGACCTCGCCTTCGAGCGCATCGTCAACGTGCCGAAGCGCGGCCTCGGCGACGCCACCGTGCAGATGCTGCATGACCATGCCCGCAAGCGCCGCATTCCGCTGTTCGAGGCCGCCCGCGCGGTGGTCGAAACCGATGAGTTGAAGCCGAAAGCGCGCGGGTCCTTGCGCGACCTCATCATCAATTTCGATCGCTGGCGCGCGCAGCGCGAGGTGACTTTACATACCGAGCTGGCCGAAATCGTGCTCGACGAGAGCGGCTACACCGAGATGTGGCAGAAAGATCGGTCCGCCGATGCCGCCGGACGCCTTGAGAACCTCAAGGAACTGGTGCGCTCGATGGAGGAATTCGAGAACCTGCAAGGTTTCCTCGAACACATCTCGCTAGTTATCGACCGCGACGGCTGCGACGAGGACGAGGCGGTGTCGCTGATGACGCTGCATTCCGCCAAGGGGCTTGAATTCGACAACGTGTTCCTGCCCGGCTGGGAGGAAGGCCTGTTTCCGAGCCAGCGCACGCTCGACGAACAGGGCCGCGCCGGCCTCGAAGAAGAGCGACGTCTTGCCCATGTCGGGCTGACGCGCGCCCGCCGCCGCGCCAAACTCTATTTTGCCACCAACCGGCGGATTCACGGCACCTGGTCGACCACGATCCCGTCGCGCTTTCTGGATGAGTTGCCGGCTCACTATGTCGAGATCACCGAGTCAAAGGGCGGCTCCGGCTGGGGCGGCGCCAGCGGCTATGGTCCGTCGCGCTTCGACAATGTCGAATCGTTCGGTTCGAGCTATTCGACGCCGGGCTGGCAGCGCGCGCAGGCCAACCGCGCCCGCAACCAGGGCGGCCGCAATGGACAGGGCAGCGGACAGGCCGGCGGCGGTTTTAACGAAAGCCAGTCGCCGTTCTCGTCATCGCGCAGCGACACCCATGGCGGCGGCTTCTCGCGCAACAAGCGCGGCCCGATGACCATCGAAGGCGAACTGGTGGCAAAATCCACCGGCACGGTTTCGGAATTTTCCCTCGACGACCGCGTGTTCCACCAAAAATTCGGCTACGGCAACGTGGTGAAGATCGACGGCAACAAGCTCACCATCGCGTTCGAAAAGGCCGGTGAGAAAAAGGTGGTCGATAGTTTTGTGGAGCGGGTGTAAGCCTCCTGCGCCGCAGGCTAGCCCGCACTGGTCTTCCGTCATAGATTTCGATGGGAGGCGCTTCATGTTGACAACGGGAAGCCTGACTGAGGTTCGCCTTGGCACATTATATCGCCATCATTGAGGACGCAGGACCGGATTACGCCGTGGGCGTTTGGTTTCCAGACTTGCCCGGCTGCACGTCCGCGGGCGACGATATCAACGAGGCGTTACGCAACGCGCCTGAAGCCTTGGAACTATATGCCGAAAGCTTTGAAGCGGACGGCAAGCCGATGCCCCGTCCAAGAACCTTGACGGAATTAAAGGCCGATCCAGAAGTGGCGGACGACATTAAGACGTATATGGTCGCGCTCATCGAATTTCCGGTTCGCGCCCACGCAGCGGAGTGAGAGTTTGCTTTTCGGACTCTTTGGATGACCGCGTGTTCCACCAAAAATTCGGCTATCGCAATGTCGTGAAAATCGACCGCAATCCGACTTGAGTCCGGAATGCGCACCAAAGCGGAGGTCCACCGACCACTCTGAATTTATAGGTTCACGCCCCAGTTGGCCGAAAGCTTCCCAAGCCGGCGCATTTTCCGCCAAGTATGTTCGAAGGGGAAAACTCAGCTTCCCATTCTCAGCGGATGCTCGCCTCTATGTGTCGGGTAGGTTCGGAAATGAGCCAGGTCATGCGGTTCGACCACCGTTGTGGGCGCCCTCAGGCTAACTGCAGGGGCCCATGATCATCGCAATGATCACCGTGCGGATGGTGCAGCCGGCCGTCTACGAGATAGTCGACATGGTCGCCATGCGGCACCTCTTCATGTCCGCAGTTCGGACCGTGTGCGTGTGAGCAGTGGACTTGGGGTGTGCATTTCACGGGATTTGTGGCGTCAACCGCGATGGCATGTTCGTCGACGTGATCCCCGTGCATATGGTGGAGATGGCCGTCGTGAAGATAATCCACATGGCCGTCATGGCTGACCGCGGTGTGCCCGCATTTCGGGCCGTGGTTATGCGTGTGGTTGGCATGGTGTTTCTCGGTGCATGTGGCCATTGGTGCTGTTCCTTCCGAACGCTCGGTTGCCCGTCGAGCCCCATCATTCCAGCCTTTAAAATGAGTTAGGGAGCCTGCCAGCAATACCCAAGATGATCGAACAAGCTGATTGATCTATCCAAATGTTATGTTATAACATAACATCCTCTTGATTGAGATACTTCAGGCCCGGTGTTGCAGATGGCAGTTGTTTTCTTCCCGAGGAAAACGTCGAACCACCGATGGAACGCGGTGCTCAAATTGAAAGAGCATGCCCGGACGGCCATCAACGCCGATGAGGAAACTATAGTCACAATCAGCGAACGCGATTGCGGCGATCCGGGTTGCGGGGGCGCCCGAACCATCGTGCTCATTATGCATCCGAGAAGGCCAACGGAGGCCGTCGGAATCGACAAGCCGATCGAGCAGATCACTCAGACAGACCTTACCGATGCGCTTGCGCCATTGGCCGCACGAACCGACCTGTCTAAGGCCTCCGTCGAAATCGAAATGACCATCGCTCCCGCCCGCGCATCGACGTTGGTTGAGCCGCACTAATTTCAACTTCAGCAAAAGGACAATCCCATGCAGGCGGCGCCGAACCAGACCCCCGTCACGGTAATCACCGGCTACCTCGGTTCCGGAAAAACCACGTTGCTCAACCGAATCCTCACGGAGACGCATGGCAAGCGCTATGCCGTCATTGTCAATGAATTCGGCGAGGTCGGAATCGACAATGACCTCATCGTCAATGCGGAAGAAGAAATTTTCGAAATGAACAACGGCTGCATCTGCTGCACGGTGCGTGGCGATCTCATACGAATTCTTAGCGGCTTGATGCGGCGCAAGGGTCGCATGGATGGTATCATCGTCGAAACGACCGGACTCGCCGATCCCGCGCCCGTCGCGCAGACATTTTTTGTGGATGAAGATGTCCGCCGCCAGACGAAGCTCGATGC
>JAQGKC010000503.1 GCA_028290305.1 Bradyrhizobium sp. | reverse complement strand
ACGTAGAGTTGCGCCCGGATATCATCCATTGTTCCGCATTTTTCGCAAGCTCAAGAGTGGAGCTCTCGCTGTTTGGGTCGCGACGTACTTCGGAAGGCTTCGTGACGACCGTCCTTCTTGCCACCGGTCGAAGCCATCGCCAGGCGGGTCACGGATCTGTGATGCGGTTCTGAAGCAATGACAGTTTTTCGCGTCCATCGGCTTCAGCCGGCGATTGGCGCCCGCCCGCAAACGGGAATCATTGATCGAATATCTCGAAAATCGATCGTGCCGCGCTGCCGTCCGATTGCGGAAGAGTGCGATCGCGACAGCCCATAGCCCGCGCCGATACCTGCATATTGAAGCGGTATTTGTTTTCGGTGGCCAGCTGGATCATTTGTCTGCCGCGAGCGGGCAGGGCCAAGCGGCCAGCCCGCAATATTCACACTCGAAAGAAAAGGAATTCAAACATGAAGACGATGTCTCGTTTCCCTGTCGTGTCGCAGAAGTCACGCGCCAAGCTTGCCGCGGTTGCGCTTGCAGGATTGCTCGGTGTTGTCCTCAGCGTACCCGACGCCAATGCCTTCTCCTGTGGCAGGAGTGCGTTTGGAGCCGGCTGCATCGGCTCTCGCGGCGCCGTCGGCCTCAACCGGAACGGCGCGGTGGTGGTGGGACGGTATGGCAACGTCTACGCCTATCGCCGCGGCTCGGCCTGCTATTGGCACAACAACCAGCGCATCTGCTCCTGAGTGAGCACGAGATCGCCATCGCGCGGCCGGGATGTCCCGATGGCGGTCAGTGACCCAGGCAACCGATAAAAGGAGGCGAAAGATGAAAAGTAAAACGAAGATAGCGCTTGGCCGGCTCGCTTTGTGTGCTGCGCCGCTGGTGTTGATGTGGGGTCTCGCGGCTACGCCGGCTCGCGCCCAAGACGCCACCGCTACGGCGCCGGCCCAGACCCAGACGCCGATTGAAGAGAAGATGTCCGAAGGACAGATTGATCAGTTGGTGGCGCCAATCGCGCTTTATCCGGATCCGCTTCTGATCCAGGTCCTGATGGCCTCGACCTATCCGCTCGAGGTCGTCGAGGCGGCGCGATGGTCGCATGATAATTCAATGGTCAATGGCCAGGCGCTTCAAGATGCGATGCAG
Source organism: Bradyrhizobium sp. (assembly GCA_028290305.1). Next base: position 7,191 of record JAQGKC010000503.1, on the reverse strand, counting down.
ACGCAATCGTGGGATCCAAGCGTCAAGGCGCTCACGGCAGTGCCGCAAACGTTGCAGATGATGAGCGATAAGCTCGACTGGACGCAGCAACTCGGCGACGCCTTTTTGGTGCAGCAACAGGACGTGCTGGCCGCGGTGCAGAAGCTGCGCGCCGAAGCGCAAGCGGCAGGAAACCTGCAATCAACACCGCAGCAAGTGGTGACGGTGGCGCCGGCCCCGGTTGGCGTGGCTGCTTCCGATGTTCCGCCACCCATCGTGATCGAACCGGTCAACCCGGATGTCTATAGCGTCCCGGTCTACGATCCGGCCGTGGCGTATGGCGCCTGGGGCTATCCGGACTATCCGCCGTTTTATTGGTCTCCGCCCGGTTTCGTCGCCAGCAACGTGGTCTCGTTCGCCGCAGGTGTGGCGGTCAGCGCAGCCATTTGGGGCGGGTGCGACTGGTGGAATCATAATGTCATCATCAACGTCAACCGCTTTAATGTCTTCAACCATACCAACATCAATGTCGCCAACAACACCTGGACTCATGACCCGGCGCACCGCCACGGCGTTCCGTATCAGAACGCCGGCCTGACGAGGCGTTTCGGCGTTGCCAACGAGGCGGCTGCTCGCGAGGCATTCAGGGATCGTGCTGACATTGAGCATAATGACGTGTTCAGGGATCATACCGATGTCCAGCATCCCGACGCAGCCCATGGAATGGTGGACGACCGCGGCGTTGATGCTAGGAGAATCGCACCGGCTCTGCCGGATCGGCTCGGTGACGGCGGCGATCTTCGGGCAGATCGCCCGATGCCGGAGCGCCAAGAGTTTGCGCGGCCACGCAGCGACGCTTGGCCCCAAGCCATGCGGTCACGCGCTCCGGCCTTCCGGCCGCAGCGACGCGCCTTCGGCGGGGGCTTTCGCTTCGGCGGCGGTGGACGGCGTCGGCTCTGAGCAACTCAACTTCACATCAAAAGTCCCGACGGGCAAAACAAATACCGGGGCGATCACGCCCCGTCTGGAGAACGACAGTGGCAATCGAAAATAACATATATATAGCTAAGTTGCTTCGAGAGCTGCGGCGCGCCAGGCGCTCCGCAGTTCTTCGTTATCGCGATGAGAGCCTTTCTGGCGAGGCCCTGATCGCTCTGATTTTTCGGTATGCGCACGTCTTGCGCGATTTGGGTATCCGTCGCGGCACTTTGCTCGGTATGTTCGCACCGAACCGGCCGGAAGCAATTGCGATTCGCTATGCAGCCCATGTTTTGGGGGCTGCCACGGTCTATCTCTCGGTGCCGCCGACGCAAGCCCAGCGTCAGGCCTTGGTCGACGAGATCGCACCGGATCTGCTTGTCGTATTCCCCGAGACCATAAGATACCTCGGCCAGAGCGTCGGTGTGCCGTTCGTCACAGTTGGCATGGACAAAGTCGGATCCAGAGGCCGATTGGATGTTCTGGCTGCGTTAGCGTCGATGGATCCGATTGACGATTCGAACGACCTGGCCGTCGTTTCTTCATCGGGCGGTTCTACTGGAGTGCCAAAAGGCAGTTGCCGAAACTTTGCTGCGTACACTGCGATGGTCAGCGCAACGGGTCCGCGCGATCGCATTCAGCTGATAAACGGGCCGCTCGCGTATCTTTCGCAAGTCCTCGCGGATATTACGCTGCTGGGAGGAGGCTGTGTTGTTTTCCGCGATGCATATGAAGCGGCCGATACGATTGCGACCATTAAAGCGGAGAAGATTACGGATCTCTTTCTCGTCGAACCCCAGCTTTTCGAGTTGATGGACGATCCCGAAATTGAAGCGCGCGACCTATCGTCCCTTCGGTCACTGACGCACATCGGTGCCTCAGCGCCAAAAAGTCTCCGATTAAGGGCACGCAAGCGGTTTGGGTCGATCATCGGCCATGCTTATGGAGCAAGCGAAATGGGATTGGTAAGCGCGCTCGCGCCTGTCGATCATGACGTGTCGCGGCCGGAATGTTTTACCTCCGCCGGCCGGATCCAGCCAGGAGTTGACGTACGATTCCGACTAGCCGACGGGCGTTTAGTGGATTCGGGGGAAATAGGGGTCATCGAGGTGCGATCTCCAGCCATGGCAAACGGATATCGTAATAACCCTGGTCTCAGTTCCCGGAGTTTTCAGGATGGATGGTATAATACCGGCGATCTTGGTCGTCTGGATCGAGATGGGCGCCTGCATGTTCTGGGTAGAGCGGTGGATGTTCAGGAAATCAACGGTGCTTTGGTCACACCGACGGAAATTGAAGACGCGCTTTGTCAGCATCCATCGATCCGCCACGCCGTCGTGATCAGAGATGCCGATGAATACGTCACGATCGCCGCCGTGGCCGCCTGGGGAGGGTTATCCATCGAGGGCCGCGTATGCCGTCAGGCGATTTTGGATCGTTTCGGCGCCGCCGCCGTCGCCTCGCTCCTCGTGGTCCCGGTCGACCACATGCCGCTCACCGAACAGGGCAAGCCCAATCGTACCGCCATCAAGCAGTTAGCGCGCCGATCACTCGCTGCTTGACCCGAGACGCCAGGCGTCGGCGCGACGAGGCTGAATTGTTGAATGGGCGAGCAGGAACCGTTGCTTGCCGTTTAGTTGCGAATACGGATTTTACCGCCACATCAAACGAGAGATCGAGCCGTGAACGAAATCTCAAACGCCTTCCTTCTGGTCTTTGCCGGGCTGTTTCCGGTGGTGAATCCGCTTGGCGCTGCGCCGCTTTTCCTCAGCCTCACCGCCGATCGCACCCCGCAGCAGCGGACGCGGCTGGCAATGCTGGTCGCTTTGAACAGCTTTTGGCTATTGGTCGGATCGACCTTGTTCGGATCGCTCATTCTGGAATTTTTCGGCACCTCGATTCCCGTGGTCCGCGTCGCCGGCGGAATGCTGGTCACTGCGATGGGATGGAAGCTGCTCAGCGAAGGCGGTGGCCCGAGCCGTGAACCGCTGCACGACGCGGCCGACGCCGGCGTCGCCAATGACAGTTTCTATCCGCTGACATTGCCGCTGACCGTCGGACCCGGCGCGATCTCGGTGGCCTTGACGATCGGCAGCCATCATCCGCCGAGATCCGTTCGGCGCGCACGCGATGCTGCTTGCGGGCGCGGCACTGCTTGGTCTGTTCGCGATCGCGCTGGCGATCTACGGCTCCTACCGCTTTGCCGTGCCGTTGGTGCGGTATCTCGGAGAGGCTGGCGTCAACGTGCTGGTCCGCCTGTCGGCGTTCATTCTGGTTTGCATAGGTATACAGATCGGCTGGAGCGGCCTGAGCGCGCTGTTTGCCGGATTGCAGCACCCGGTCGCATTGCCTTGAGAACGACGTCTTCCCTCGAATCATGGAGTTCGCATCATGTTGCACTTCAATGATCTTCGAAAACCGACAGCTGGCGCAGCTGTACTGAACTTGCTTTCTCGTATCACCGCGCTTTCCTCGGCCCTCAATGCGATCGCGTCGCGCGGTCCGTTCTGAATATAGCGCACTTTGATTCACGTCGCTGCCATCGGCCGAGCCTATACCAGCATATTGACTCGGTATTTGTGGGCCGCGCTGTTTCCTGAGAAAGCTTCATCGTACTTTTCGCGGGCAGCGCGCTTGGCAAGATCCGGCACGCGCGGCATCAAGAGCCGCTCCCGCCAACCGACAACCAGGATCTGCAGGGAACAGGAAGATGACAATGGATCGTCAAGCATTACGTAATCATGTGAGTTATGGCGCTTTGGTGCTGCTCTGCACCGCCGCTTTTGCCGGGACAGCGTTGGCGGGTGAAAAGCCGCCGGTTATTCCCGACCAGCCGTCGGCGCTGACGACGCCATCGCGGGTTTCGGCGACGATCGAATTCGGACTGCCGTCGATTGCCTCGGCCGTCGAACGCGACGTTCCCAGGCGGCTGGCGACCATCGATGAGCGCATCGGCTGTGTGAGCAGGCGCGTGTTCGTATTCAGGATCAAAGCCAATTGCGACGTCAACGGTTTCGTCGATCGCGGCGCGATGTCAGTCTATGGCAGTGGTGACCATCTCGTCGGCTCGGTTCCGATCTTCGGCACCATCGAGGGCCAGGGTGCCAACCGTTTCACGTCGCGCATTCATGGCGACGCCGAAGGCCGGGCAATGGTCGAGGTCGAGTCTCGGCCGAAACTGACCAGGGACTGGTCGGTCGACCTGAATTTCAGCGACTCATTCCACTGGACCCAACCGCCGGTGCTCCATGTTCTGGGCCGCGACATCTCGCTAACCAAATATGCCGAGCCCAGCATTCGCAGACAACTCGGCCGGATCCGGGGGCAAGCGCAGGAAGCAACGCGCCGTCTCGATCTGCATGACAAGGCGGCGAAAGCCTGGGAGCAGGCATTCCAGCCGGTGCAGATCTCGCAAGATCCGGCGATCTGGTTGCAGATCACCCCGGCGGGCGCGGCGTTTGCAGGCGTCCACGCCACTGCCAGGGATCTGTCCGGTTCGCTTGAGTTGACCGGCACGGTTCAGACCCTGGTCGGCCAGGCACCTTCACCGGTGACGCCGACGCCGCTGCCCGCGCTTGGTAACGACGTCGGCCAGCCCGGCACCTTCGATGTCCTGCTTCCGGTGCGCGTCAATTATGACGCCATGCGTGACAAGATCATGCAGGTGATAGCTGGCAGCAAGGCCGCCCCGATCGTCAAGGAAATGCAGATCTATCCGTCCTCCGGCAAGCTGGTGATCGGCGTTCGCGTTGCCAAGCCCGGCGACAGCGATCCGGCCGCCGGGGAATGGCTGTATCTATCCGGTGTGCTCGGCGTCGATGCGAACCAGCAATCGATTAGGATTTCCAACTTGGCAGGCGACACATCGCTGCCGGAAGGGTCGGCGGCGCAATTACAGGACCAGTTGCTCGATCAGTTGAAGCAAATCCCCGACATCGGTTATGGCCTTGCCTATCAAAACCTGCTCAACGCGGCCAACGAACGCCTGAACCGGCCGCTGAAGAACGGTTTTCGAATGGAAGGCCAGCTCAGCACCGCCAAGCTGGACAGCATCCAGCTCCTGGCCGACGGCGTCAGCATCGCGCTTCGCGTCAGCGGCGATCTCAAGATCCTTTATGGACTCTAAGCCATGCCCGTCACATTCAAGGTTATCCTCGGCGTCTTGTGCGCGCTCGCCGGCGCTGATGCGGCGAAGGCCCAGACCGATTTCTATCGCGCGCCGCCATCCGAGGCGGCGGGCGCACCGGGCACGTTGGTCCGGCAAGAGGTGATTGATGGCGCGCCGCTGGGCGCCACCGCCTACCGCGTGCTCTATCGTTCGACCGGATTGGACAACAAGCCGATCCTGGTGTCGGGCGTGGTGATCGTGCCCCCGGGCGATCCGCCGCCGGGCGGTCGGCCTATCGTGGCCTGGGCGCATCCGACCTCAGGGGTGGTCCCGCGCTGCGCGCCGTCGCTCGCGATCTTCCTGTTCGAGCAGATCCAGGGGCTGCGCTCGTTCGTACGCGACGGCTACGTGGTCGCGGCGACCGACTACCCCGGCCTCGGCACGCCGGGACCGCATCCCTACCTCGTCGGCGCCAGCGAGGGCCGTGCGGTGATCGACTCCGTGCGTGTTGCCGCAACCATGCCGGGCGCCGGCGGCGGCAAGAAATTCGTGGTCTGGGGCCATTCGCAGGGCGGGCACGCCGCGCTGTTTACCGGCATCATCGCAAGAACCTACGCGCCTGAACTGGATCTGCTCGGCGTCGCGGCAGCCGCGCCCGCCACTGATCTGGCAATGCTGATGAACGAAGACATCGATTCCGTCGGCGGCAAGAACATCACCGCGATGACGCTGTGGTCCTGGCAGCGCGTGTTCGACGCGAAGATGGACAGAGTGGTCGATCCGAGGGCGACGCCCGCGATCGATCGATTGGCCCAGGAATGCATTGAGGGGCCGTTCGATCTGCGACGGCGTCAGCTCACCGAGCAGCCGCTGGAGCAATATTTCCTGACCACGAAACATCCGTCCGACGTCGAACCATGGCGCACATTGCTGACGGAGAACTCACCCGGCACCTTGCCCCCGGAGATTCCGGTTTTCCTCGCGCAAGGTACCGACGATGTCATTGTTCATCCCGATGTGACCAAGGCTTATGAGGACAGATTGTGCAAGGCCGGCAGCAAGGTGCGCATGATATCGATGCCAAACATCGGCCACGGCCGGGCGGCGCAGGCCAGCACCCAGGACATGCTGGGATGGACCAGTGACCGATTTGCCGGGAAGCCTGACCCCGATGATTGTGCACCCTGAAAAGTGTCATCGATCAACCAGGCCGATGCTCGTATCGAGAGCGTAAGCGACCACCGGCTTGATGCCGGTGGTCGAATAATTAAAGCTCGATTTGTTCAGCTATATTCAAAGCGTCATCGACCTCGACCCCAAGGTATCGGACGGTGCTTTCCAACTTCGTATGACCGAGCAACAGTTGCACTGCGCGTAGGTTACCGGTCTTTCGATAAATCTGGGCAGCCTTCGTACGCCGCATCGAGTGCGTACCATAAGAGGCTGACTCCAAGCCGATGCTCTCGACCCATCGATGCACCAGCCGTGCATATTGGCGGGTTGATATGTGAGGGCTGACACGAAGTCGGCTTGGGAAGAGGTATCGAGAGCCGGTGGCCCGGAGCAATGGTAGCCAGGCTTCGATTGAATTTTTGGATTATTCTGTGATCTCAAACTGGACAGGCCGTCCCGTCTTCTTTTGCGCGATTGTTGCTCGACGTCGCACATTTGCTCCCAAGCAGATGTCGTCCAGTCGCAGTTTGACTAGATCGCAGGCGCGAAGCTTACTGTCGATTGCTAGGTTGAAAATTGCAAGGTCCCGCCTTGATTTCGCGATTTCTAGGCGGACCCGAATAGACCAGACGTGCTTCGGCTCAAGAGCTTTCTTTTGACCGACGAGCAACCCTTTGTTCCAGGGGGACTGGCAGCGGTTGACACAGCATCGTGCGGGCATAAGAGATCCTCCGCCATCCCGCCCTCCGCGTCGCCCTATCGCGAGCGAATTGTTTCTAGCGGCTGAGTAGCCTAGCTTTCCCACGGAACTTTTGACGGCCGCTTCTGGCGCGAAGCAATCGCTCGCAAACAGCCGTTGCGCTGGACTGTGCACTCAGATTTGAATCGCCTCCCAACAGCCGGCCGTCTATGGTTGCTTATGTCGCGCCTCGTGTTTCCATTGATTGCTATCG
>JAQGKC010000510.1 GCA_028290305.1 Bradyrhizobium sp. | reverse complement strand
TGCGGTTTCAGACCGTGTTCCAGCGGTTCGTCGGCGTGTTTGCGAGGGCGGAACACCCGCTCGTCATTTTCGTCGATGACCTGCAATGGCTCGATCCGGCCACGCTAACGCTAATCGAATATCTCCTCCTCCATCCCGACACGCGGCACCTGTTGCTGATCGGCGCCTATCGCGACAATGAGGTCGACGCGGCCCATCCGCTGATGCTCAAGCTGGAGACCTTGCGCCGGGCCGTTGCGAGGCTGGATCAGATCGTTCTCAGCCCACTCTCGATCGACAACGTCAACCAGTTGCTGTGCGACACCTTGCGGCATGCGCCAGACGAGATGCGGCCTCTCGCTGAACTGGTGCACAGGAGAAGCCGCGGCAATCCGTTCTTCGCTGGGCAGTTCCTCACAAGTCTCGCAGAAGAAGCACTGGTCGAGTTCGATCCGCGCTCGCGGTCGTGGACCTGGAATTTGGGCGCTATCGTCAAAAAGAAGTTCAGCGACAATCCGGTAGATCTGATGATCGGCAGGTTGCGCCGCCTTTCTCCGGAGGCCCAGGAAGCGTTGAAACTGCTCGCCTGCCTGGGCAATCACGCTGATTTTGCGACCTTGGCAAAGTTGCGCAGCGAATCCGACGATGCGATGCATGCAAGCTTTCGCGACGCGGTCCGCGCCGGTGCGGCCGTCCCCCGGGAGGGAAGCTATCGGTTCTTCCATGATCGGGTTCAGGAAGCCGCCTATGCACTGATGCCGGCGGAAGGTCGGGCCGGGCACCATCTGCGGATCGCACGTCTTCTTGTCGCGGAGACCGAGCAGGAGAGGATCGCGGAGAAGATCTACGACCTCGTCAACCAGCTAAACCTGGGCTCGGCGCTGATTTTCGAGTGGCCCGAAAAAGTGCGCGCGGCCGAACTCAATTTTATTGCAGGGCTGAAGGCGAAAACCTCGACCGCCTACGCCTCGGCCTCCAATTACCTCGCAGCAGGCGTCGCCATTCTGTCGGACGAAGGGTGGCAAAGATCCTACGACCTGATGTTGGGCCTGTTCCTGGAGCGGGCAGAATGCGAGATCCTCAAACCAAACCTGGAACAGGCCGCGGGACTCGTCGAGGTATTGCTGAGCAAGGCGCAATCGAAGATCGATCGGGCCGAGATCTGTCGGCTGAGCATGCTTCTTCAATTGAGGCAAGGCAACTACGGTCCGGCGGTGCGCACGGCGCTCGAATGCCTGCGAACGTTCGACGTCGACCTGCCGGACTCGCCGACGCCGGAACAGATGCGAGCAGAATACGAGGAGATGCGCCGGACGCTCGGTGATCGCCCGATCGAGAACCTGGTTGACCTGCCGATGATGGACGACCCGGAGGTGCGGGCGGTCATGAAGCTTTTCGGTGCATTGGGCGAATTGGCCTATCACGCCGACGGCGATCTGTTCCAGATGATTTCCTGCTGGATGGTCAAGCTGAGCTGTCGCCATGGCACAAGTGAGTACTCTGCAATCGGCTACGGCGCGATCGCCGTGGTTCTTGGTCCGGCATTCCATCGCTTCGCAGACGGAGAGGCCTTTGCCCGGTTGGCGGTCGCAGTCGCCGAGCGATACGGGTTCAGCGCGCAAAAGGCGGGCGCACATTTCCTCATGCAAATGGCGGTCCTCTGGACGCGTCCTATCGAAGATGCGCTGACCTGCCTCGAGGCTGCGATCCGAGCCGTCGGCGAAACCGGCGAGATGGTTTACGCCTGCTTCAACCGTCAGCATCGCCTCACCGATCTGATGGCGCGCGGCGATCCTCTCGACCAGGTGTGGCTCGAGTCGGCCGGCGCGCTGGATTTCGTCCGCAAATACAAGTTTGGCCAGCTGGTCATTTTGAGCGTGCAGGGTTTCGTGCAAAGCCTTCGCGGCGGAGCGGGGAGCAGTGCGCCGCTCGACGAGACGGCACTCGAAGCGCGGGTGCTCCGGGGCGGCGTTCCTCTGGTTGCCTGCTTTCACTGGATCCTGCAATTGCAGAGGCACGTCTTGCTGGGCAACTCGGAGAAAGCCCTTGAGTTTGCCGCCAAGGCGAAGCCGATTCTCTGGTCAGCACGTCTCAATCTTCAGTCGATGGATTACTGCTTCTATCATTCTCTCGCTATCGCCTCGGTCTTTGAAGCGGCCTCGCCCGAGGGACGGACAGAGCTTCGCGAGAATCTCATCGAACACCTGGCATCGTTTCAGCGATGGGCGGAGAGCTGCCCGGCGACGTTCGCGCATAAACACGCCCTGGTCTCGGCGGAATGGGCGCGCCTGGAAGGACGAGACATCGAGGCTATGCGGCTGTACGAACAGTCAATTCGCTCGGCTGCGGAGCGCGGCTTCCTTCAGGACCAGGCGCTTGCGGGCGAACTGGCAGCTCGATTCTATCGCCTTCGCGGTTTCGCCAAGGTGGCAGATGCCTATCTGGACGAGGCCCGCGACTGCTACGCCCGCTGGGGCGCCAAGACAAAGGTCGCACAGCTCGACCAAGCCTACCCCCGAGTCCGACCACAGGCACCATTGGTCCTGAACCCGACCATCGAGACGCCGGTCGAGCAGTTCGATCTCGCCATGGTCATCAAGATGTCGCAGGCCGTGGCCGGCGAGATCGTACTCGAAAAGCTGATCGAGACGCTGATGGTGATTGCCGTCGAGCATGCCGGGGCCGACCGCGGCCTCCTGCTCCTTCCGCGCGGCAGCCGGTACCGGATCGAGGCCGGAGCGACGAGCGGTCGCGATGGCGTCAGGGTCCGTCTTGTCGAAACGCCGGTGACGCCTTCGGAATTGCCCCTGCTGATCCTTGAGCAAGTCATCCGTACTCAGAGCGAGGTGATCCTCGATGATGCCCGCGGACGGAGCATGTTTGCCGAAGATGAATACATGAGCCGCAAACGGGTACGGTCGCTTCTTTGCCTGCCGTTGCTGAAACAGGCCGATCTGATCGGCGTCCTCTATCTCGAGAACAGCCTGGCGTCGCATGTGTTCACGCCTGCGCGGATCGCGGTGCTGAAGCTGCTCGCCTCACAGGCGGCGATCGCGCTGGAGAACGCCCGTTTGTACCGCGACGTCGCGGAACGCGAGGCGAAAATCCGACGCCTGGTCGATTCCAATTTCATCGGAATTTTCATCTGGGATTTCGAAGGTCGCGTCCTTGAGGCCAATGACGAATTTCTTCGTATGGTGAGCTACGACCGTGAAGACCTCCTCGCGGGCAGCATACGGTGGACAGATCTGACGCCGCCCGACTGGCGCGACAGGAACAACGCAAGGATCGAACAGCAAAAAGGTGGCGGTCGGTTCGAACCGTTCGAAAAGGAATACGCCAGGAAAGACGGTAGCCGTGTGCCCGTGCTGATTGGTGGGGCAACATTTGAAGAGGGCGGTAACCAGGGCGTCGCATTCGTGCTCGATCTGACGGAGCGCAAGCGGGCCGAACAAGCTCTGGTGCGAAGTGAGGCTTATTTAGCCGAAACGCAGAAGCTGACCCACACCGGTACCTGGGCATGGGACGCCCGCAGCCAGAAAGTGCTCTTCTGCTCCGAGGAAATGTTCCGGATTTACGGCTTGGATCCGCAGGTGGATCTACCGACTCGCAGGAACTTTCGGCAACGAGTTCATCCCGAGGATCGCAACAGGGTAGACGAAAAACAAGCGAGGGTGGTCAACGAAAAAGTTGGCGGCTTCGACGAGTTTAGGA
>JAQGKC010000496.1 GCA_028290305.1 Bradyrhizobium sp. | reverse complement strand
CAGGCGGAACTTGCGCATGTAACGCGTGTGACGACGCTGGGCGAACTGACGGCCTCCATCGCCCATGAAGTGAACCAGCCGCTCGCCGCCGTTGTCGCCAACGCCGAGGCCTGTCTGCGCTGGCTTGGCCGCGAAATTCCCGACCTGGACGCAGCGCGCCGCTCGGTGGAATGGATCATCAACGACGGCAACCGGGCGAGTGAGGTGATCCGACGCGTCCGGGCGCTCGTGAACAAGACCAGCGTTGAGAAGGTGCCGCTCGACATCAATGACGTGGTCAGGGAGGTCATCGCGCTGGTGCAGCGTGAGCTAATCAGCCACCGGATATCGTTGCAGGTGGAGTTGGCACCGGCTCTGCCCATGATCCTTGGGGATCGGGTCCAACTGCAGCAGGTGATTATCAATTTGGCGATGAATGGCATTGAAGCGATGCAATCGGTAGCGGATCGGCCGCGCGAACTGGTGATACGATCAGGCCAGGACGAGACGCGTCAGGTGCTCGTGAGTGTGACGGATTGCGGCGTCGGGATCTCCACCGAGGATGCGGACCGGCTGTTCAACGCCTTCTTCACCACCAAATCCGGCGGCATGGGCATGGGACTCTCGATCTGCCGTTCGATCGTGGAAGCCCACGGCGGACGACTGTCAGCTTCCGGCGATGTTGGGCCGGGTGCGACATTTCAATTCGTCCTGCCTTTGCATCAAGAGGATGCGTCGTGACCGAGCGCCCTAAATCGTCGCGCGAACCCGCGAGCGCCAAGGAGCCGATTGTCATCGTGATCGACGACGACGCATCAATGCGCAGAGCGCTCACCAATCTTTTTCAATCGGTGGGCTTGGGGGTTGAGGTGTTCGGTTCGGCGTCCGAAATGCTGCAGAGCAAGCTTCCAGATGTTGCCAGCTGCCTGGTCCTCGACATCAGGTTGCCAGGATTGAGCGGCCTGGACTTTCAAACCGAATTAGCCAAGGCGAACATTCACATTCCAATCATTTTTATAACTGGCCACGGCGATATCCCGATGACCGTCAGGGCGATGAAAGGCGGAGCGATCGATTTCCTGACCAAACCGTTTCGCGACCAGGACATGCTGGATGCTGTGGTGATGGCGATTGAACGGGATCGGAAGAGACGCGAAGGTGAGAAGATCGTTGCGAATTTGCAGGCCCTTTTCGAGACCCTGACCCCCCGTGAACGGGAGGTGCTGGCTTTGGTCGCTTCCGGCCTCATGAACAAACAGATAGCAGCCGAGATTGGCCTTGCTGAGATTACCGTGAAGATCCACCGGGGGCACATCAGGAAAAAAATGGGTGCGAGGTCGTTGGCCGACTTGCTCAGAATGGCCGAGACGCTTGGAATTCGTCGCCCGAAGCCCTAGCGAGTACAAACCTAAGTATGATTTCACAATTTTGGTTCGCGACGCATTTTGCCATTGGGCGGCGGTGCTACGGCAGCGCTTTGTTTCAGGAAGGACCGCCTTGGCAACTCGTTCGGTTATCTCGGTCATTGACGATGATCCATCTGTGCGCGGCGCGACTAACAATCTTCTGATGTCGCATGGGTACACAGTCCATACATTTGCGTCGGCCGAGGAGTTTTTGCGGTCGGCCCACCTGAATGACACGTCGTGTGTGATTGCGGATGTGCAGATGCCGGCTATGAGCGGCGTGGAGTTGCTGACGCTTATGCGCACCCAGGGTTACCGTGTGCCGTTCATTTTCATCACGGCCTTCCCCGATGAGAGCGTCCGCGCCCGAGTGCTGAAGGCCGGAGCAGTTTGCTTCCTGGCCAAGCCCTTCGGCGGACTCGCTTTGATCAACTGCCTCGACACTGCCCTGGAAGGACATCGCGGCGGAGCCGGCAAGTGAGTGAGGCGGTGAATGTCGCACAGCATCACGGATTCCACCTGTTCAGATAGGCCTGGCAAGATAGGCTTGGCGAGATAGGCGCTGCGCGCTCAGCGAGGGCTTTTTCGAACGCCATCAGCGCGTCTGGAGCGAGTTTTCCCGATACCAAACCAAGGTATGGGGCGCCCAAACCAATACGACATTCGAATCAACCTCCGTAGGATCGAGCGGTCGGTCTCGATGAGATTAGGCTGACATGAGTACCGGAGCCAGGGTTGGTTGGGCCGGGCGAGCGAGCCAAGCGAGTTAAACGCTAAGGGTGGAACCCAAATTGGCAAAAACCCGATGTAACGATGCAACATCGCATGGTCCCTTCGAGCGGACTACCCAAAAGCCGCGTCGGGATTCCATGTTGCTATCATTGAACGGGCGCGCTGACGAAAGACGTGATGGATGGGTCGATCTTCCGACGGATCGACTGCATGATCGGCCTTTGGTTCGCGCGACAAATACCGTGGAGGTTTATCCGCCCGATATTGTGAAGCGCCGCACCATGGCATGGGATGGCATGGCGGCCGAGATCGTGCAGGCTACCGGACCCGAAAAGATAGAGTTTCGCTATCGCGCCCCGCTTCATCTTCTTGCGGTATATGACCAGGGGATACGAAGCGATGGGGAGACGTTTGTCGATGGTCTGCCCCGATCGAAGTTGCGAGACGTAAGGCGAAAGCTAACGCTCGTGCCAGCCGGTCACCTGTACCACGAGTGGCAGGAACCGCGCGTTCTTGCGCGCATCGTGTATTTCTATTTTGATCCTGCGAAGATGCCCACGTATCGTGAAACAGACATCATACCTGCGCCTCTGACGGCGCGGCTTTTCTTCGATAATGCGACACTGTCGGACACTGCGCTCAAGCTAAAGAGGCTGATCGAGAATGCAGGCTCCAATAGCAGCCCTTATCTTGAAGCACTCGGCATCGTCCTCGCGCATGAACTTGTTCGTCTGGATGCAGGGGCGCCGCGCATCGAAAGTCCCGTACGAGGTGGCCTCGCGACCTGGCAGCAGCGCACGGTCGCCACCTACATCGAGGAACATCTTGCCGACCAAATATCGCTCACGACCCTGGCGCGGCTGGTTTACCTGAGCCCGCACCATTTTTGTCGGGCCTTCCGGCAGTCGTTCGGTGCGCCGCCGCATCGATACCAGGGTAGCCATCGCATAGAGCGCGCCAAGAAATTGTTAATGGAATCTGCGTCGTCGATGACGGAAATCGGATTGGCGGTAGGCTTCCGCGAGACAAGCTCGTTCACCGCAGCGTTTCGCAAGGCGACCGGCCAGACTCCGACCGCATACCGTCGCAGCCAGGCAAGTATTCCCCAAGGCAAGCAGAAACATGGAAAGCTCCATAATCTTTCGGCGGAATGATTTTATGCAACTGCCTGAGTTCACGCGCTCAACCACACTGCGCTGGACCTTTTTGGTAGCCGGCATCTTTGCGGCTTTTATCGTTGTATTGCTTGGATTTGTTTACTTGAAAACGGAAAGCGACCTCACGATGCGATCCGACCGCGTGTCCGCCTCGCGAATGAACGTCTTTGCGGACTTGTCGCCCGAGCGGAGGCTGGACGCCATCAATCAGGATCTGAAGCAGGATCCGGGCCGTGTTCAGCTCGCGGGATTGTTTGGCTCAAACGGCCACAGGATCGCGGGTAACCTGGAAAGCCTGCCACCCGGTCTCGAGATCGATAATGCGGTACAGAGCGCTGTGGTCGACAGGATAGGCGAAAGCGGTCGGGAGAAACAGACGGTCCGCCTGATCGCGCGAAGCTTGCCTGATGGCGACGTGCTGGTGGTCGGACGAAATGTCGATGAAGTCGGGGAGATCGCACGCGTCGTTGGTCGGGCGCTCGCGCTTGGTCTGGTTCCCGCCGTGCTGCTTTGCCTTGCGGTCGGTGTGGCGTTGAGCGTTCGTGCCCGGAAGCGCATAATAGAGGTCAACGAGCGGGTACAGAGTATTGTCGCCGGCAACCTGCGCGAACGTCTCCCGCATCGGAACCCCGACGATCCCTTCTCCAAACTTGCGATGATAGTCAATGGCATGCTCGACGAGATGGAAACTCTCATCCACTCCCTCGCAGGCGTCGGCAATGACATAGCGCATGACCTGCGCACGCCACTCACCCGTGCGCGGCTGACGCTTGAGCGCGGTCGCACCAGCGCCACGACGCTGGAGCAGCTGCAGACAGTTGCAGACAAGACGATAGACGGAATCGATCAATCGCTCACGATCATCACCGCCATTTTGCGGCTTGCGGAAATCGAGAATAGCCAGCGATTGGCCGGCTTTGGCAAAGTCGCGCTTGCGGATCTCGTACGCGAAGTAGGTGACATGTACGAGCCGATAGCAGAAGACAAAGGTATTACTCTTCTCATCCACTCACCGCACGAATTAAGCGCACATGGTGACCGGGATTTGTTGATCGAGGCGATCGCCAATCTCGTCGACAACGCCGTCAAATTTACGCCGGCCGGCGGGCAGGTTGAGATCGGATTATTTCGCGGCAACGGCGAAAGCATCGTACGCGTTAAAGATACTGGTTCCGGCATAGGCGAACACGAACGCGACGCCGTCTTAAGGCGCTTCTACCGGTCGGATAAAATAAGACACACATCAGGCTTGGGTCTTGGCCTGAATCTGGTAGCCGCGATTGTAAAGTTGCACGGCTTTCGATTCGTTATCGTTCCGGGGTCTGGGTGCGTCGTTGAGATAGCTTGCCCGTACACGCCGACGCTAACGTGAACAAACAGAAGCCCGCTAAGATAAATGCGCTCCTTTTCGGTTGGACCGGCTACACGCATCGTACCGACGAAAGAGCAGCCTTTTTATTGCCGTACCGGCATGTTGCCTCGTGATGCGAGGACCACGTCGGAAACATTTCGAAACAAAAATCCTTCGTCGGTTCTCCCGGAATCACGGACAAAGGTCAGCATGGCCACGGCATCACCGAGCATCCTTGTCGTTGAAGACGACCGCGAGACGCGATCGCTGATCGCGAAATATCTGCGTACCAACGGCTGCAACGTGACGGCGGCAACCGATGGACGCGAAATGGTGCGGGCGATGGCCGACCATCGCGTCGACCTTCTCATCCTCGACGTGATGCTGCCGGGTGAAGATGGCCTCAGCCTGTGCCGCAAGGTTCGCGCGGAATCGCAAACGCCGATCATCATGCTGACCGCACGCAGCGAAGACGTCGATCGCATTCTCGGTCTGGAAATGGGCGCGGACGACTATCTTGCCAAGCCGTTCAATCCGCGCGAGTTGCTGGCCCGGATCAACGCGGTGCTGCGCCGCCAGGCCGCCGCGCAGACGATCA
>JAQGKC010000077.1 GCA_028290305.1 Bradyrhizobium sp. | reverse complement strand
GGCGATTTTTCGAAAAGCCGGCGAGGATCGCAAGCGTGGTGGCGCGATCGAAGCGGTAATCCGAATCGACGTCCGGCACGTGCGGATCGACCTCGGAATAAGCCGGCACCTCAAGGTCGCTGTCGATACCGAACACCTGCCGGACCGACACCTTCATGTCGGGTATCTCGTTCACTTCAGTAGCCATCTCGGTATCCGCAATCGGCCTTCGCCTGTTTGAACTCCGCCGGCCTCAACGCCGCCGGCGCAACCCGCGCCATCGTCGATACATTATTGTCCATCGCGGTCACCGGGACGCCGGCGGATCAACGACCTTGAACACCATCATCGTCGATCCGTAATGTCCCTGGCTGACCTGCCCGCCCCCGAGAAAAAACGTGAATTCGGCGGCGCGATCGCCGACGTCCAGACTGCACAGTTGGATGACGAAATATTCGACTTCCTTGCCGGTCATCAGCCCCGGCATCAGCGGTGGCCCGACCATCCGCATCAGGAACCATTTCGACCAGTCATGGGGCTGCTCAAGGCAGAACTCCTTGGAAGCCTTGTTTTCTTCTGACCAGGTCTCGATGGCCTGCCCGCTTCGCACTTCGAGTGGGCTGGTGACACGGGACGAGTTGTCGAGCTTGACGAGAAAGGTCTGCCACCGGCCCTTGGTCAAAATCCGGTCCTGCGGGCTGGGTGATGCTGGGATCAACTGAAACCACGCCTCGTCATTCAGGCCGACTGATAATAGCGCGTACCTGTCGAGAATCGTCTGGACCGAACCGATTGCGTCGTAGTCGGTCATGCCCGAGACAGCGTCGAGCGACTTGACAGCCTCCGGTGGAATCGAGCTACCGACCTCCTTGAACGTGTTCTCGACCTCAAGGACATTCGATTCCAGTCTCGCTCGGGTCGCCTTCGGGTCACGGGCGACCACGATGGACATCTGTGTGGCCGCCCTGGATTCAGCTTGCAACCCTTCCGGCGAGCCGAAAAACAAGGCGACCAAGGCCAGCATGCGTAACGATTTGCCGTATGTCATATGCATCATCATACATCTCACCAGAAGTAGCGTTCCGAGCGATCTCGATCAGTGATTATGGTCATCAAAGGAAAAACCCAGATGCGCATGATAGTGCGCGAGGCGCCATTCATCGCCGTGCTTGCGGAAGATCAGCGTGGTCATGACATTGTGGAAGTGGCGCACCTCGTTTGGATTGTCCTTGAAGACGATATGAAACTGGCTGAGGTCGGTGACCCACGCGGTCGATCCTGACTCGCTCAGCTCCAGCACTTGCGGATCGAAAGTGAAGGATTCGATGTCCGCGAAGGTCTTCTTCCAGCTAGCCAACACGTTCTCAAGTCCAAGAAACGGAACCGGGCTGGTCGGCTGAAGCGCGGATACCTCACCATCGTTGTCCACCACCTCGAACATCGCAGCGAGATCTTTCTGCTGAAACGCCGCGCCGAACTTGTCGTAGGCGGCCCATACCGCGCTCGGCGCCCGCTTTGGAACGGTTACGTTGACATTCATGTTCTCCGGCCCTTCCATCGGCGGCGCGAACTCCGGATTGTGACCGTGGTAGTGAACCAGCTTCCATGCGCCGTTACGCAGCGCGAAGATTTCCGTGGTGAACATGCGGTTGATAAGGACGGGCTGCCCGGTCTGGGTTTGCACCGCCTCGAATTTCACGGTCGAAATCAGCCAGGCGAGATCGCCCGTCCGGTAAGTCCTGATAATCCGGGTGTCGGTTTTGATATCGCGATTATGCGAGAAGGAGCGTCGAAAGCTTTCCGCGACATTATCCCAGCCGATGGCGGGCGTCGCCGCCGCCGGGAAGATTGCCGAAATTGACTTGTCGTTCTGGTCCCACATCTGGCCAATCGTCCACAGATCGCGATCGGCAAAGGACTTCCAGAAGGCATTATGCATTGCGCCGATCTGATCCTTATAGGATTGGTCGGCCTGTTCGACCCCGACCGCCTGTTCGGAGCGGACTTCGGTCGTCATGAGCGGCCACCAGCCGGCAACAGAGACGATACACAACGCAAGAATAGATCGCAGCATGAGCACTCCGGTTTGTTCGTCAAAGCAGAGGGTACGCAGCCCTACGACTGCGTACCCAGGCGCTTCTGTGAGAGACGAGCGTCAGGGAGTCGTCGTCTCGGACAGCACCTTCCTGTAGGTCTCGAAGGCATATTCGTAAGCAGCCTTGGCTTGCTCGTAGTCGTCGGGCCGCCAGCCGTTACGCTTGACTTCGAAGGCCTGTTGCAACGCCTTGATATCCCACTCGACGCTAGCGCGGGACGGACGGATCGGCATCTTGTCCACCAGCACGAAAGCGGGATTGGTGTGGCTCGCGCCAAGAATACGCAACGCGATCCAACTGCTCTGCTGGACCGGAATGTTGAATTCCAGATCCTGCGGCTTGCCGTCGGCCACGATTTCTTTGCTCGCAACCGGTTTGCCGTTCATCACGACCTCGACCGCGACCTTTCGAGTGTCGCCGATCCGGGCGCGCTCGAGATGCCACCACGGAATATTCCGCCAGCTCACGCCTGTGACCGGAAGGCTCGAAATCCGGATGCGCTTGGGCTCGGGCATCGGCTCGTAGGCCGTCTTCTGCGACTCCAAAGGATAGGTCGTGCCGAGGACCTCGATCGTCTCCGGCTCGACGGGAAGCATCGCCGTGACGGTCGCGGTTACCGAAACCGTTGTCGGAGCGGGCAACTTGATTTCGGTGCCCACTCGCCGCGAGGGCGACTGCCCCTCTACCTTGAAGTTCATCAGATGGCTGCGGCCGTCGGAAACGTAAGAATTCCCGACGTCGATCGCGTCAAGTATGCCCTGATACGAAACCGCCGAGTTGGGGCCGCTTGCAACTTTCGCATAGGACCGGCCCCGGCCAACGTTTTCTCCATTGATGCAGGGCCAGTCCGTCTCGCCGCCGATCTGCGTTCTGAATCCGGCATTCAAGGTGTGATACCAGATGTTCAGTTCGGAGACATAGTTGGTATTGCCGACGCCCAGCACGTCGGTCGCGCCGTGGGCCACCGTCATGATGTACTCGTTAGCGCCGATGCTATCCATCGGGGGCGTGATGTAGTTCGGCAATTCGGCGGTCTGCACGTCGAGGCCGAATCCCGAATGCGTGTAGCTCGACAAGGCGCCCTGCGACTGCATCCACTTGAGGACGGGAAGTGTGTAGCTCGGCCAGTCCTGGATCTTCTTGGTTCCCGGATAGTCGATATCCTTCATGCCGTGACCGCTGGTGTGGCCGCCGGCGCTGCTCGGAAATTGCGAAACTTCCAGGTTGTGCGTGACGACGTTGTTCGGAGTCGACACCGGATCAGGTTGACCGGTGAAGTACTTCGCTTTCTGATAGTACCAGTTCGGTCCCCAAATCAGGATGTCCGCAGCATCCAGGTCTTCGCCGGTGGTATAGCGGAGCATGTCCTTCGGCTCGATCCCGTAGGCTGGATCGTTGTAATGCAGACAACCGGCGGTGTGGACGTGCTTGTCGAGGCTGACGTAGCCCAGACTACGCGGATTGATCCAGCGCTTCAGCAGAAATTTCTCCGTCATCGGCTTGTTGGCGGCGACGGTGATCGTCCGGGTGCCCTTTTCATATTGGGGCCCGCGGGCGTATTCGACTGTGTATTCACCGGGCGGAAGATCAACGGTCTCGCCGTCGTAACGGTAGATCTGGTTCTGAAAGAACAGGTCCGGCACGTAACGCTTGGTGCGATAAGGGTAGACCCGACCCAATTTATCGCGGATCGTGAAGCGCGCCGCGGTAGGCGCGTTGTTTTCATCTAGAATGTTCAGCGTCACCGGTACGGCCTTTTCGACGTTGAAGCCCAGATTGGTTTCACCGCGAAGGCCGGGATTAGCCGGCGCGTAGGGGACCGAGCCCGTGCCGCTCGACGCCAGCTTGCCGACGTTAAAGGACAGTGTCATCGATTTCTGACCTTCGTCGCGGCTGTAGACCTGCAACACCTGGTATTCGAGCGTCAGACCGGTCAGCGTCTGCGACAGCGACGCGCCATGGAACAGGCTGACGGCCGCCCACCGGTCCTTGGTGGGAACGAATGACAAATCGCCATGTGCGGGCCAGACGTCAGTCTGCTCCGGCTGCGGCGGCGGCTTGTACGGATATCCGCCGCCCCACGTGCCCCAGGTCACGCCAGTCTGGAACACGTGTTCCAGCATCACATCGGTGAATTGATCGTCATAAACGCTGCGCTCGACCTGCATGCGCGAGAAGTCATACGGCATCGCAGCCTGCGGGCTGTCGACATCCAATGTTTCGGTCGAGCCGGCGCGGTTGCTGACCTTGACGAGGAACGTTGTCCAGCCGTTCTTGACCAGGGTTTCAGAGGATCCCGAGATCGGGAGCACAGTCACCTTGCGCAGCGGATCGATGTCGACCCTGACCAGCGCGTGGCCATCCAGAATCTGCTGGATGGCGACGACGGCCTTGTCATCCGGGAGTTTAGCGGCGTCATAAATAGCGTTCCGATCGCTGTCGGAAAGCGGGCGTCCGACGAACGACAGCGCCTGAAGCAGATGGTCGACCTCGACCATCAAAGGCTGCTTTGCGATGTCGGTGACAATAGCCGGCACCGGCGCCGCCCCGAAGGTCTGCGCCGAGACCCGGACCGTCATCGTCGAAAGCGACGCAAGACCGATCACCAGAGCGGCGCAGGCAAGTTTCGCGTTTAGATATTTCGATCGTAATTTAACGGATGGTTGCATTGTTGCCCCTTGCTACAATTTCTAAGCAGACTGACGGAACAGATTAGTTCGCGGCACGCAGCGCCAGGCAAAACGGTATGCCGCTTCGACCGAGCGCGATTAGTACAAGCTTGGTTGTCTTCATTTCTCCTCCCATGCTTCTTTCAAGACGATACGCAAACTGGATGTCTTTCGGGTGCAAAATAAATGCCGCGCCGAATTTTTGGCGATCGCAAACCGATCATGTCGTGCTGTACACGTCATGGCGCTTTCGTTTCGGCGAGCAGCTTTTGATAGACGGCGTAGGAATATTCATAAGCCGCACGTGCGTTAGCCGACTCTTTCTCGGTCCATCTCGGATTGGCTACTTCATAAGATTCAAGCAAGGAGCGCATGATCCATTCTACGCTGGCTCTGGACGCACGCACTGGCATGTTATCGACCAACACAAACACAGGATTGGTGTGAGCCGCACCTTTGATGCGGATGGCCACCCAACTGCTTTGCTGGATCGGCAGACTGAAATCTACTTTCTGCTCGCTTCCGTCGGCCGTAATCGTCTTCGTCGCAGCTACGCGACCGTTGACCACGGCCTCGACGTTCACCAGCCGCATGTCGGCTATCCGGGCATTCTCGACACTCCAGCCGGACTGCGGCTCTGCACTGTCACGTCGCCTTTCGTCGAGCGAGACCGCAAGCGATGCCGATACAGCGACGCTGCCGGATGACGGCAGCCGCACCTCGGAGCCGATCTCGTTGCCGGGCGCACGGCCATTGACTTTGAATTCATGAATCGCCGCACGCCGGTCCGACACCGCCATATCGTTCGACAGCATCGTCCGGCGGTTCTGCGAGATCGAGACCGACTGAATATTCGATCGCACACCATTCATCGGCGGCACCTCGGCTGCGGTGCACGTCATCTCCCCGATGATGCGCGTCCTAAAGCCAGCGTTCAGACTGTGATACCAAAGATTCAGCTCGCTTGAAAAATCACCGGTGCCGACAGTGATAAAATCCACCGCATCGTGCGCGACACTCATCACATAGTCGCCGGTTCCCTCATCGACCGCCGAAGCGACGAGATTTGGAAGCGTCATGCCGCGGCCCCTCGGAGCTTTGTCGGCTACGGCGTGGCGATAACCGGAAAGCGCGCCTTGATGACGAAGCCATTCGAGGACCGGCAGCGAATAGCCGGCGTGGCTGTCGAGGTTCGGCGAAAGAGCCGTATCGTTCACGCCATATCCGTCGACGCGGCCAGCTTCAGTGGAAAAGGAGACCAGCATCAGTTTTCCGTCGCTGCTGGCCTGCTTGGCCCGCGCCGGAAGCGCACACGATAACGGCTTGTCGTCCGTTACGGGTCTTGCCGCTCCGGGTTGAGCAGTGGCAACCTTGACCGACGCTTTGCTGACCGGTGACAGCGCTGCATCAGCTTGCGACAATGCAGCGGCGATTTTCGCCGGTACCGTTGTATTGCCACCGATAGAGGCTGCATCGACAACCGCGCCGGCCGCCGATCCGTGATGCGGCTGCATCGCCAGCGACAACTCGAACTTGCCTTGTTCGGTGCGGCCGAAATTCAGGCTGGCGCTAAGGTAGGACGGCGCGAACTCGTTCAAGGAGAAACCGTTGCCAAGCACAAACTGGAACAGGCCAATCAACGCAATCGCAACCGCGGCTGCACTTCTGACCAGCCAGATCAGAAAGCGGGCCTGCGACCGTCTGCTTCGAAAGAGCTCTCCAAACATCAAGCCATTCCCGGTTTCAAACCGTCAGTCAGTCCAATAGGACGCCGACGACTCTTCCTATTTTCCCCGCGCACGTGCTCATCTGGCCGCGATCATCATTGACGGCTCAGCAGTAGCTGACCCTTTTTCCGCACCGCCGATTGAACCTTGTTGGCCAGGAGGCCGAGCAAGCCCGGAAGAAAGATCTCCAGCCGGACCTGACTGTCGAACACGTCCAGCTTCCCCCGGCAGATCTGTCCCATGAAGCCGACCTCGAAATCGAGATGGTTGCCGGTCCAGCTTTCCTGGAAAACCGAAAGCTTCGATCCGAGCCCGTTGCGAAACTGCACAATCCCGGTTTCGATCCGCAGACGAGCTGCTTCCGCACCGAGGCTATGACCGACATTGACGGTGATTGCTTTTGACACGTTACGAACTCCCCAATGTTAGTTGCTTGTCAGCGTGCCGCCTTTGTTCGTCCGCGCGGCGTCGCTTGACAGAGCCGCACATCGTATTCATGTCAGATCGGACGGAAACGGTGATGGACATGCAGAAAATTAATAGACTCATTGTTGCGCTCGCATTGTTGTATTCGGGCGACGTGGCCTGGGCGCAATCCGGATCGCCCTCTGCAGGCGCAGCGACATTCCGTCTGAACTGCAGTCCCTGTCACACCAAAGAACCGGGCCGCAATTCCATCGGTCCTTCGCTGTACGGTGTGGTGGGACGCCCGGCGGCATCGTTGCCAACCTATTTGTATTCACCGGCGATGAAGCAAAGCCAGATCGTGTGGACCGAAGAAAACATTTCGAATTTCGTGAGTTCGCCAGCCGCGCGCGTCCCCGGCACGAAGATGACATTCGTGGGAATCCCCGAAGCTGACCGTCGCGACGACCTTGTCGCCTTTCTGAAAACGCTGCACACCCCCGCGGATTAGCGCATGGGCTGCCAAACATTTCGTCGGTTACGACTATCTTAGGCGAGACCGGCATCGCGAAACCGCCTCCGAAGTTCAGCGTCACCCGACGTCACCTCCGCCTCGAGGTGGGCCAGCCTTTGCTGCAGCAAGCCATAGTCACTCTCGTAACTGGACGGCGCTTCCAGCCGCGCCAGTGCAGTCTCATCGATCACCGACGATTCCATTCGCGCCCTGTCCCTCAGCAATGCGAACGCGATCAGATAGGCGGGTACGACCACCAGCGGGAACATATAGGTCGCGATCAACGCCGAGATGCGCAGCAGCGCCGGGCGCACGCCGGTGATCTCGCTCAGACCTGCGCAAACGCCGGTGATCCAGCCGGCGCTGCTATCGCGATAGACCAAGGGCATATAGGGACGACCCATCTTCATTGCGCCACACGCGATCTGTCGGCCTTCAATACATCTTCCAGAAGAGCAATCCGCCGGGCCATCTCTTCCGGCGTTGCCAGATAATCCGAAGCCTCGGGCGCTGACTTCGCGCCCCAGGCTTCAATCCATCGGACGATGATCGCCGCGGCACTCCAGATCGGAATAACAACAAGGAATATGAAGGCTGCGAGCGACGACATCGGAGATCAGACCTTGCTGGATGCCAACATGATCTGGTTTCCGAGCCGCGTCTTTATGTCGGCAAGCTCGCGCGTCACCGCCGATTCAATCGCGAGCTGACCGAGATTTTCATTCAGGCTGCGGGTCTGGCCCAGGTCATAAGATTCGACCTTGCCCTCGATCTGATTGAGCGTGCTTTCGAGCTGTTCGAATCGGGCCAGCGCGTTGTTAAGACGGTTGTCGAACAGCTTCTTGCGCAGCTTCAGGCGCGTGCGCGCCGTGGTGTGCAGCGATCCGATGGTTCGTTCGCGCACCTTGGCGTCCTGCAGGCGAAGCTGAAGCTTTTCCATGTCTTCACTCTGGCGCGACAGCGACGCGACCAGCACGGCGAGCTGCTTCTCGAGCGCATCGAGCATCTTCAGATTGGAGACCTTGGCTTGAAGCGCGGCATTGGCAAGATCATCGCGCCCGTTAAGCACCGCGATTTCGGCTTTCTGCTTCCATTCTTCCACGGTGTCTCGGAGCTGGAGAATGCGGCGCTCAAGATCACGCCGATCCGCTATGGTCTGCACCGACGACGCGCGCACTTTCACCAGCGTGTCTTCCATGTCCTGAATGATCAACCTGAGAATCTTTTGCGGATTGCCCGCTCTCGCAACAGCGGCGTTGAGCTGCGAACGAATGACATCTTTAAAACGCGAGAGAATTCCCATGACTTGCCTCATCTTTCCAAAGCGTCCCTGACGACGCCTCTTCTCAGGTTCCGACCAGGACCGTTATCGTCCTGATCGCTCGATGGTTCGGCATTGATCTGTTCGGCGCCGCGCTTTCTTTGTGTTCGCAAGTGACCTTTGCGTTCGCGGCGACGGCTCTTCGTAAAAGGCCGTCGGTCGCTTCGCTCGAAAGAGATGTGCCGTTCAATGGTGTTGATCTGCTCCTTATCCTCAGACAGCGAGATGACGGTGAATAACCTCCTGGGTTAGCTTGTCGATCGAACCCGATGCCACGAATCGACCTTTCTCCATCATCAAAAAGTTGTTCGCCGCCCGCGTTGCGAACGCGACGTTCTGCTCCACCAGGATGATCGTTAGTCCGACGTCCTGATTCAACCGGATGATGATGTTCTGAATATCCTCGACGATGTTCGGCTGGATTCCTTCGGTAGGCTCATCGAGCAGCAGGATCGAAGGCATCGCCGCGAGCGCGCGAGCGATTGCCAGTTGCTGCTGCTGTCCGCCGGAGAGCAGTCCGCCCTGCCGATTCAGATTCTCGATCAGGTACGGAAACAGTTTCGACACCAGATCGGGAATCTCCTGATGGCCGTCCGTTCTGGCGAACCCGCCCATCAGGATGTTTTCGCGCACCGTGAAATTCGGAATGATCTCGCGGCCCTGCGGCACATAGGCAATGCCGGCCCGCGCGCGCATGTGGGTTGGCTGCTGCGTCAGATCGCGGTCGGCGAGATGAATCTGCCCGGTCATCCGATCGGTCAGCCCCATGATCGTCTTCAACAACGTCGTCTTGCCGGTGCCGTTGCGGCCGAGCACGGCCGTGATCACTCCATCCGCAATGTTCGTCGTGACACCATGCAAAATCTGGCTTGCCCCATAGAAGCTGTCGATTTTTTTCAACTCCAGCATCACGAAATACCTTTCGAACCCAGGTAGGCCTCACGTACCTTTTCGTTATTTTCGATTTCCCTGATGGTTCCCTCGGCCAGGACCTGGCCGAGGTGCATCACCGTGATCCGCTCGGCCACCTCGCGGACGAATCCCATGTCGTGTTCGACGACGACGATGGTATGGCGGCCTTTCAGCGCTTTAATGATCTCCGCGGTCTTGAAGGTCTCCGACTCGGTCATGCCGGCGGTCGGCTCGTCGAGCAACAGAACCCTGGGGTTTTGCGTGATCAGCAGCCCGAGCTCGAGCCACTGGGTCTGGCCGTGGCTGAGGCGGCCGGCAAGCCGGTTGGCTTCCCGCTTCAGGCCGGTGATCTCGAGCACCTCGTCGACGCGGTCCTGGCTTTTCTTCGCGAGTCCGACCGCGATGTTGGAAAGAACCTTCGGGCTTGGAAAGCTAGCGATCTCCAGATTGCGGCGAACCGAGAGTTCCCTAAACACGCTCGGAATCTGAAACTTGCGTCCGACCCCTTGCCGCGCGATGCGGTATTCCGGCCAGTTCGTGATGTTGGTGTCATAGAGGAAGATGCGGCCATCGGTGCTTCGGGTCTTACCGCTGATCAGGTCCAACAGAGTGGTCTTGCCCGCCCCGTTGGCGCCAAGCAGGCATCGCAATTCGCCTTCCTCGACCACGATCGACACGCCGTCGACCGCCTTGAAGCCGGAAAAGTCGACACCCAGTCCGTCAATCGTCAATGCTGCCTCACTCATCGATCTCTTCTCACTCCGCAGCTTGTTCTTCGGGCAGCGTTGACTCGACGTCGGCGACGTACGGATTGCGCCGGTCGAGAACCCAGTCGATCGCCGAGTGCATGAGGCCTGCCAGCCCGCGCGGCAGATACAAGACCACCACCACGAACAGCAGGCCGATGATTACCTTCCAGGCCTCGACCAACGGCTTGGTCTCGCTGACGGATGCCTCGATCGAGTTGATGACGATAGCGCCGATGCATGCGCCAAGCAGCGAGGCGCGTCCTCCGACCGCCGCCCAGACCACCATCGTGATCGAGAAGCTGAGATCCATAAAGGTCGGAGAGGCGAACTCCGCGACCAGCACGTAGAGCATGCCGGCGTAGCCCGCGATTAGCGCCGAGACCGCAAAGAAGAAGATCTGGTACATCGGCACGTCGAAGCCGAGATACACGACGCGGTTCTGGTCGTCCCTGATCGCCTGCAGAACCATACCGGCCCGGGTTTGCGTCAGCAGCTTGACGGCGACGAGGATGACCGCAAGCGAGATGCTGACCAGATAGTAGGTCGGGACACTGAACGGGTCGAACTCGACGGATCCCAGCGTCATCGTGCCGAGGTCGGTCAAGCCGTTCCAACCGTTGGTAAGCGGCTGCGCGTCGATGATCAACAACCGGACCAGCAGCACCAGCGAAAGTGTGATCACGGAGATGAACACGCCGGCGATCTTCTTGCGGAAGATCACGAACCCCACCAGGAAGGCGATGATGGTCGGGAGAACGACGGCCATCGCCATTCCGAACCATTGATGCTTGAACGGAATCCAGAGAAATGACCCGGCGTTGATGCAACAGAGATCCGTCTTCGATCCCGGTTCGGCATTCCATAGCATAAAGTCCGGAACCGGCTTGTCGGATCCCTGCTGCAAGCTGGTTGGGCTCGCGATCTTCAATGACATCGCGATCATGTAGGCGCCAAGACCGAAGAACAGCCCCTGCCCGAGATTGAGGATTCCCGCGTATCCCCACGACAGCGCTACCGCGATACCCAGCATTCCATAGACCAGGAACTTGGCGAGGCGGTTGAGGCCAAACTCTTCGAAGAAACGCGGAGCGATCAGGATCGCGATAATGAAGACGGCATAGAACGCAATGTCGATGAGCGATCTCTTTGACAGATGTCTCATAGCTACCGGCGACCCTTATAGGAGAACAACCCTTCGGGCTTGATCACGATAGTAAGGATGACGAACCCGAAGACGACTGCTCGGGCGATGACATCGTTCATAACGGCGGCGACCACACCGTTTACCTGACCGAGAATCCCGGCGGACAGAATCGAACCAACCAAGCTTCCGACGCCCCCCACCACGACGACCAAGAATCCATCGACGACCATTGGCGTTCCCATGTCGGGGAATACTGTCTTGAAGCCCGACATCATCACGCCGGCGATGCCGGCTAGACCCGAACCGAAAGCAAAGGTGAGTGCATTCACCCGCTTGACGTCGATCCCGCACGCAGCCGCCATCTTCGGATTCCTGATGATGGCGCGAACCTTCATGCCGATCGACGTGCGATGCATGATAAACCATGTAAGCGCGGTCACTATGGTCGTGACGCCGATGATGAACAGCCGATAACTGTTGATCTGCGCCGAACCGATCGTAACCGTCCCCTGCAGATAGGCCGGTACCGTTACGTTCTGCAGCCCCGGCCCAAGGCCGTCGATATGGAGGCCGAAAAACGAGAGTCCGAACTCCAGCCGGACGGCCTGCTGCAACAAAATTGCAATTCCCCATGTTGCAAGCAGCGTATCCATCAAGCGACCATAGAGCTGCCTGACCACGAATCTCTCGATCAAAAGTCCCAGCATCGCCGTAACGATAAACGCAAGCGGGATGGCCCAGATAATTCCGAGGTGAAGCCATATCGCGGTCATCACCGTCGTATAGGCGCCGATCATCACCATCTCGCCGTGCGCCATATTGATGACGCCCATCGCGCCGTAGGTAATGGCGAGGCCAAGCGCCACGAGGAGCAGAATCGAGCCGAGGCTCAGTCCGATAAAAAGGGTGTCAAGCATCGCTTTCTCTCAACTGATCAACCGGCTTCACGCCTTCGAATGAAACCGGCTGCAAAAGTGGAACCGATCAGGTTTTCAGCTTGTTGGAGTCGAGGCCCTTACTCGTGCAGAACAGATTGCTCTCGGTTTCGCCGTAGGCAACGTAGGGAAGCGGCATGAGAGGCGCCGAATACTCATTGACGATCTTGCCCTGGCCGTCCGATTGCCACTGCGCGATGCGCGGAATCAGCCACGTGTGCAGGTTTTCTGGCTCGATCTTGACGTGACCGATCGGCGCATCCATCTCCTGACCCTTCATGGCATCGCGGATCGCCAAAGGCTCGAGTTCGGCGGCCTTTTCGGCGGCCTGCTTCCACAGGTGAACGCCCATATAGGCTGACTGCAACGGGCTCTGCGTCACCGCCTTCGGATTGTTGACGAACTTGCGGTAACGCTCGACGAACGACTTGTTGGCATCGGTGTCGATGGCCTGGAAATATGGGAACGAGCTAAAGCTTCCGGCCGCGTATTCAGCTCCCATCGCAGCGATCTCGATCTCCGAGGTCACCGAAGCACAGATCGGGATCTTGTCCTGGCTGAGACCCTGATTCTTGAACTCGCGGTAAAAGGCGACGATCGAATCGCCCACCACGTTGGAAAGCACCGCGTCGCAGCCGGACGACTTGATCTTGTTGACCATGGAGCCCCACTCAGAATCGCCGAGTTCAAGATATTCGTCTGCCAGATATTCGCCGCCGTTCTGCTGGATCAGGATCTTTTCGACCTTCGCCATTTCGCGCGGAAACACGTAGTTCGACCCGACGATGAAGAATTTCTTCTTGCCTAGTGTCTTCATCACCCAAGGCACGAAATTCGAGAGCTGCTGGTTCGGCACGGCATTGGTATAGATCACGTTCTTGGAGCACTCGAAACCCTCATAGAACGTCGGATAGATATAGAGGCTGTTGCGCTTTTCGAAGACCGGGAGCACGGCCTTGCGACTGGCGGAGGTGTAGGAACCGAACACCGAGACCGCTTTGTCCCGGATCACGAGCTTCGATGCTTTTTCATTGTAGGTCTTCGGATCGGACGCAGCGTCTTCGACGATCGCCTCGACCTTCTGACCCTTCACGCCGCCGGCCTCGTTGACCTCGGCGATCGCCATCATGGTCGCGTCATGCAGCGACTTCTCGATAATTGAAAGTCCGCCGGTGAGCGAGAACAGAACGCCCACCTTGATTGGCCCGGCGGCCAAAGCCGTCCGCGTGAAAAAATACGGTGCCGCCAAGCTGGCTGCCGATCCGGCGAGCATCGTACGTCGATTAATTGCCATGAAATACTCCAGTGCGGGTTGCGACCTAGCATGACGCTCACTACACGCGCCAAACTAGCAACCGCATCTAAGCAATCATCATGCCAGTGAGTGAGAACGAGCGCGTCGCTAATTTATTAGTTAGTGAAGTTCGCCATCGCTCAAATCGTCATCATATTTTTAGACGTGTATGCAGGACGCATCGCGACCGCTCTTCGCACGGTTCGAGCGACATCCAAAAGGACTGATGAGTTGCACTTGCTGATTGGATAGCGGCCTCTTGGCAACGAGGCGATGCGCTGCTGCGCGCATGATCTGCTTCCAACAGATCGCGCTGCCGTCTGCTCTTCATTGCCGCACTCGGCCAGCGGCTCCAACAGTCTTCAAAAGCGTAATCATCCTCTGCCGCAGCGACTTCTTCGCGTACCAGACCGGCGGCGGCCCACCTCCGCGGTCGCTCGCAGACCGGATAGTTCGATGAGGAACAGGCGCGAACGACAAGCCGTGCGTGTCAAACTGTGACGCGCTTGCTTGAACTCCCAAACGTCAGGCGCGGAACCGAACGGATGGGACGCCGAACGCGTCGCTCGTCTCGGCGATGGATCATTTCCGCCCAAGCGGCACATACAACTGAAATAGAAATGAAATCAGAGCCACGTGTCGCGCCGGCGACGACAGCATTGCTACGCCCACCAGCAAACCTTTGTTGTTTGAAATGTTAGCTCGTGAATGATGCAGCACCGATATTGCAGCATCGTGCGGTGATTTTGAGCACCGCCGTTTCACAGTGATCGCCACACGTTATCACAGCAATCAAATCAGCGATCACTTCACGGCGCTGCCGCATGCAGATGCGCAGTCGCTGGGCAAAGATTTCGGCGACGCTGCACACGCCGATTGGCGATAGTGGCTCGATTCAATCAGATAGAGCGGTGCCCGCAGTATCATAGCTGAATCACGCGGGCGCCTGTCACCTATCGGATGTGTACGTTGGCCGCCGTCTCGCCCGAACGGGAACTCCGTACTGCGAAAGACAATGGCTTGCTACAACACAACATCGCGGCTGCTGCTAATTCGTCGAATTGGCCACCATCGGCTACTAATCGCAAAATGCGCCAAGGAGAAAGAGAACGGCCAGCGTTCGACCGACGCGCCCTGCTATGCGTGCGGCGCGAACTGCGACCAAACTAATTTCCGAGCTGCGGTTCAATCGCGCTCGAAAGCTCTTCAAGGGTCGCTTCGCCCTCCAACCGCACGCCGTTGACGAAGAAGGTCGGCGTCGACTTCACATTGAGCTTTGCGATCGCATCCTCCCGCGTCAGTTTGATCGCTTTCAGAAGGTCTTCATTGGCGAGGCATGACTGGAATTCCAGCTCACCGAGGCCCATCTGGCGCGCAACCCGTTTCAATGCATCGGGGGTATTGCCAAACGCCCACTCATTCTGCAGCCGGAACAGCACATCGACTGCAGAAAAATACTTTTGCGCATCGTCCCGAGCGAGACAGCGCGCCAGCATCGATCCAGCAGCCGCCGTGATATCGAGCGGAAACTCGCGAAATACCAATCGAACCTTGCCCGCATCGATGTAGCGCGCCCTTAGCTTCGGATAGACCTGGTCGTGAAAGGCGGCGCAATGCGTGCAACTCATCGAGGCGTATTCGACGATGGTGACAGGCGCGTTGGCTGATCCCAGGATCATATCGCCAAGCGGGCTCGCGATGCTCACGGCAGGTGGCGGGGCATCCTCCGTCTGGGCGAACTGCAAGGATGCGCAAAGAACGACGCACGCAATCAGGGCGATCCCCGGGATCGGGATCCAATGCCTGCTCCGTTTCAAGACGTAGCCCGGCCCAGATGGACCGCGTAAGATAGAGCCAATGAAAATAGCCCCAATCCAATCATCGATGCAAAACCGAGGGCCGGTGTCAGGCTTGGCATTGTAGAAAAGATCGACTTGTCCATCACGAACTCTCCCTTGATGAGAAACTCTCGAACTGTAAATTGGTGCACGAAGAAGAGGGTGCAGGGAGCGTGCCAGCGCCGAAATGCGCTGTATCGCGAATTTTTGTTTCAGCTAAAGTCTAAATGAAACGGCAATGAGCACGTTGATCGGCAATTCGGCAAAGCCCCCGATTCCAGTCATTTCCTGAGGCGATTGGTATCATCGTTGGCGGAAATCAGTCGCGGATGAGTTTCAATGTTGCCATCACCGCTTCTCATGACCTCCAGGAACATGATGGCTGTCCGCGGCTGCGGACGCTCCGGCAGCAATAGCGCGACGAAAGCGCGTTCCACGGCGATCGGATCAATCCGGTGTAATGTTCCGGCTTTCAGAGCGGTCGATGCGACAAGATCTGAAACGACGGCAGCGCACTTGCTTACCGCAACCGCACCGAGCACAGCCTCCCCGGTTCTCAACGTCAAAGATACTTCCAGCAGTTCGGGTCGAAGACCATGGCGTAGCAGCGCCGCTTCAAACGACGCCCGTGTTCCCGAGCCTGCCTCGCGCATGATCCACTGCGTGTCCATGAGTTCCTTCCACTCAACGTTCGCGCGCTGGAACCAGGGATGCTGAGATCCGACAACAGCAATGAGCTTGTCGGAGGCGATCTCTTCGGCGGTGAGCGTCTGATCGTGCGGCTCCTGTTCGATGAAGCCGAGATCCACCTCACCGCGCAGGATTCGCTTTTCCACTTCCGTCGAATTGCCGTGCCACATGTCGATCATGACCCCGGGATACCTGTCGTGGAACCGTTGCAACAGGCTTGGCAACCAATAGTTCGCAACGGTCTGACTTGCGGCAACGGACAGATGACCCACACGCAATTCGCTAAGGTCTTCCAGGCGGCGTGATGCGAGATCAACGCGAGCCAAAATTGCTTCGGCTTCCGCCAGCACTACGTCGCCGGCTGCCGTGAGTTCTACATGGCGGCGGGATCGATTGAAAAATTGAACCTGATATTCTGATTCAAGCGCCGAAACGGCCGCACTCACGGCCGACTGGCTAACGTTCAGCCGTTCGCCGGCACGCGTGAAGTGCTCCATCTGCGCGACGGCTACGAATATTCGGAGCTGTTCTAGCGTCACGCAGCACTCCTTTCAGATGAGAGCCGGGTCCACGAGCAGAGGAGAAATCCTCAGTTGGCCATTTTCACCGCGCGACGTCATGCGTTGATGCACTTTACGTGACTCCGCGTCCTCGACTACGTCCCGTTCGAGAAGCGAGAGGTGGTCGCTCGGCAGCAGGTCCTTCTGCGAAAGAAGGTCTTCGAGGTCTTCGAGGTCTTCGAGGGCTTCGATCCAGCACGTATAATAATCGGCGGTACCGCCGATGCATTGGCCTTTCTCGAATGAGGTTATCCTTCCGATGAGAGCAGCCTGGAATTCGCGTAGCGAGAACATGCCGCGCTCCGACAACGCGGGCACGAAGGCGCGCGACTGCCAAGGCTCGGCGAAAGTCCGATTTTCGTCTGACACAAAATGGTCAACGAGCTCGCGTAAGTCCTCGATTTCTCGGCTTGCATTCATTGGACCTGATCCACAAAAAGGTCGATCTTGTGAGAGACGTTTTTGGTGATGGTATAGCAAGCCAGCCCTTCTATCCCACCTTCGCGTCCGTAGCCGCTGTCCTTCACACCCCCCGAAGGCGTTTCCGCCTGCGACGAGATAAAGTGGTTAATGGACAGATTACCTGCCTCTATGTCGTCTGCCATGCGATTGGCGTTGTATGCCGAATGGGTGAACGCGTAGGCGGCGAGGCCAAATGGAAGTGCATTTGCCTTTTCGATCGCCTCTTCGAGGTTCCGAACCGGATTAATCAGCGCCAACGGCCCGAAGGGCTCGTTCCACATGACCCGTGCGTCATCGGGCACTTCTGCAAGAACAGTCAAAGGGAAGAAATAGCCCCGATTTCCGATACGACTCCCGCCCGTCAGAATACGTGCGCCCCTGGCCGTTGCATCGGCAACGAAACCCTCAACTGCCTCGATGCGCCTGGGGTTCGCCAAAGGTCCCATTTGCGTCGACGGGTCGCTCCCGTCACCAACTTTCAATTGAGCGGCCTTTTCCGCAAACGCCTTCGTAAAGCGCTCGTAGATGGATTCCTGTACAAAAAAGCGTGTCGGTGATGTGCACACCTGACCGGCGTTGCGCGACTTGCCCGCGACGGACGCCGTTGCCGTAGTCACAGGATCCGCGTCATCGCAAATGATCACCGGAGCATGCCCACCCAGCTCCATGATGGCTGGTTTCATGTTTCGGCCGGCCATCTCCGCGACTTTCTTGCCGACGGGAACCGAACCGGTAAACGTCACCAAACGGACGGTCGGGCTCGGAACGAGTTGCTCAGAAATCTGCGACGGGATTCCAAAGACCAGATTGAGGACGCCGGAAGGCAGTCCCGCGTCATGGAAAGCGCGAACGAGTTGAACGGCGCCGGCAGGGGTCTCTTCGGAGGCCTTGAGGATAATGGAACATCCGGACGACAACGCGCCGGCCACTTTTCGTGCCGGCGAACTTACCGGAAAATTCCAGGGCGCGAAGGCCGCGACCGGTCCGATCGGCTGGCGGAGTACCGTATGCCGCATCCCTTGTTCGCTGGGTATGACGCGGCCGTACATCCGCAACCCCTCGGTCGCGTCCCATTCGATGATGGCGCATCCCCGCAGAATTTCCAGCTTGGCCTGATCGATCGGCTTGCCCTGCTCAAGCGTCATGGCAAGAGCCATTTCTTCGACACGCTCCCTGATGATACTGGCCGCCTTCAGGATGATCTGGGATCGTTTGGACGGCGACATCTTTCGCCAGATCATGAATCCCTTTTCAGCGGCCGCCAGAACATCATCCAGATCTGCCGCCGTGGCATGCGGAACTGTGCCAATCACGTTTTCATTCGCTGGGTTTATAATGGGTTCACCGTCGGCGCGCTTCCAGTGGCCGTCAATGTAGAGTTCGATCTGGGGATAGTTCGTCATAATGGCCTCATCTCAGGAAGATCGCTCCGCGAGAGCCGCGCACTGGACAGTAGATTCTGCCATACCCGGAAGGAGCTAGACCGCACGAAGCCACGCAGGCCACCTGGGGTCAAAGAGTGTTTCCCGCGCACGAATGAACTTCCAGGCGCTGTACTTCTGGTAGTCGAAATCCCACTTACTGTTCTTTCGATTGGCCGCTGCCCAGAATCCCCACCGCAAGTCTGCCAGCGCGCGGCTGATGCATACACGAGCGAAAACGTCAGCGCCAAAACGCCCGTAGTAAAGCTCGACGAGTCGCGATGTGACCGCCTCGTCATAGAACATCTCCGCCGATAACAACCCCAGTTCGAAAGCCCGCTCGTTGACTGACGCGTATTCGCAATCGATCAACCTCATCGGCGCGCCATCGCGAATTAGGAAATTCCCCGGCATCGGATCGTTGTAGCAGGAGACAAGATCCAGACCGCTCGCGAAGAATGCTGCTTTGGCCTGACCGTAACAGTGTTCTAACCAGGCGATATCTTCCGGAAGGTCTGCATTCAGCCTTCGTGCCTGATCCAAGCTCTCGTCGATCATATCGAACGCCGTCTTCGTGCAAGACAGGCGCGGACCGCGGTGAATTTTCCGGTAAATGTCTATGACCTGCGACTGGATGTCGGGATCCTGAAAATCCGCCGTTGTGCAGGTCGTGTAGCCGTCGAGAAACTCCGAAACTTCCACACCGGTGGCGGCATCAAAGAAGACGACTTCGGGACCTAATCCGAGTTGATAGGCGTTGCGCGCGGCCTCGTTCGCCACGTTGCGGTCAATATACGTTTCTGTTCCGGCACCGGGACTCTTCAGAAAGTAGGTCCGGCTGTCGCCTTGAACTTCGATCCGCCAGTTCTGATTGGATATACCGCCGACCATCATCGAGTAGGAGATGTTCCGGCCGTTCCAGCTCTCGATGCGGGCTACCGCGGCTTCCACATCGCGCTCGTACTGCGTAGTCGCCTCACCGATTTTTCGCTTGATCAACATTCACACGCTCCGCAGTCGCTCGGCAAATCTCGGATCTCGTATCGCCATCCGGCACCGTAGAAAGCGCCAGGCTGCAAACTTGAAGAACTCGTGTGTTTTTCGGGGAGAGCAGGTCGCAAGCAATAACCCGATCAATCCCCACCTGAAGTCGTCTGCCACGCCGTAGAGGCGTGCTCGGTCGAACGCGCGCTGGTCGAATCCGCCCATGTAGCGTGTGAAGGCGCTGCGAGCCTCGGGATCGAAGGCATACGCCTCCGCCATGACGCTACCGACGTCCTCCAGGGGATCGGCATTGGTCGCTCTATCCCAATCCACAATACGAACGTCGCCATCGAGGTCGATCATCAGATTCGATATGTTTCCGTCGCCGTGAATGGGAACGGGTGCAGCTGCTCCTGGCCGCATCGCTTCAGCTGCGAGGTTGACGTTGTCGGACATCCATTCAACTTCCGCTGACAACTTCGCTCCGACGGCTTTCAGGTCAGCAAAGAGCCGTTCGACCTCCTCGAAGACGCTGACAGTTCGCGAAAGCGGAGCTACGCTTTGAAAGCGCTTCCGCGCATCCAGGAATTTGTCCGTCATTTCCTGGCTTCTGAAGATTTCTAACCCGGCGACTCTCCAGCCGTCCCGCAGATCCTCCATAAAGAGCAGACCTGCGCGTAAATCAGCCTTGATAACCTTGGGACCGATCCCCATGCCACCTGCCTTGATGGCCGAATCCATCGCGCTTGGCACATCGATGTACAGAGCCGCTTCCGGATGCATCGCCTTGATGAAGATGCTTTCGCCGGAACACCTGTCGTAAGCGCGCCACGGTGCTCCATCGATGCCGCGCCAACTCGGAGATGCCAGCACCGGCAGGGCGGGTTCGACGACGATAGAACGCGCCTGCCAGCCTTCGAGATTCTTGACAGCCATTTCAAGACTGTCTTTGTCGTGTTCAACTTCGGTCATCCAGCTCGGTCTTTCAGTACCGCGAGAGGACAGTGCGTCCAAGCTGGTAGTGGTTACAATTTATTCTGGTCTAGCAACCCAAAACCGGGCCCCGACGGCTCAGCGCAATAAAATTGTGGATTCCCGGAACGGTCGCCGCGAGACATGCCTTTCAGTCCACGATTTGTTGTCATCCGCACGATTGAAATTTTCCAGACGAAAAATGGTTGTAGAATCCGAATTGGAAGACCACGAAAAGGCGGACCCAGTGGTGAAGAACAAGGAAGGGGATGAACGTGGACGGCAATAGGCGAGCGATGATGACGGATTTTCACGATCTGTTCGGACGGTTCTCTGCGCTCGGAGCCACACCCAAAGGTGGCCTGTGCCGACTGACAGCTTCGCGCGAAGATGGTCTGGCGCGGCGGTTGCTGGGGGAACAAATCGTCGCACGGGGTGGATCGCTGACCGTTGATCCGATTGGCAACATGTTTGGTGTCTTCATGCTGACGCCGACTTCGGACCGGGTGGTTCTCGCCGGTTCTCACCTGGACAGCGTGCCAACGGGAGGACGATTTGACGGCAATTACGGTGTCGTTGCAGCGCTCGCCGCTGCGTCGTCGGTCGTCAAAAGGGCGGCAGCCTTTCCCGGATTCGTAAAGCGCAATCTCGCCGTGGTGAACTGGACGAACGAAGAAGGTTCGCGATTCCTGCCAAGCCTGCTGGGCAGCTCCGTTTTCACGGGAAAGCTACCACTCGCGCACGCTCTGGCCATCGAAGATCAGGCAGGGATTTCAATCCAGAGCGCTCTCCGGGAGATCGGATATCTTGGCGTTGAACGCCTGCGATTGACACCCGTGCGGTACCTTGAAATTCACAATGAACAAGGCGATCGGCTGGAAAAGGCCGGGATCAACATCGGGATTGTCCAGGCCGCCTGGGCCGCACGCAAGATTTGCCTGCATTTTGCCGGCGAGCCCTCTCATACCGGACCAACTCCCATGGAGTTGCGTCGCGACGCGCTTCGCTGCGCGGCAGCTGCGATTGGCACGCTTTACGAGGTTACCCGAGGCGCAGCCCTCGGTGTTCATGCGTCCGCCTCCAGGATCGAGGTGACACCGAACTCGCCAAACGTCGTGGCATCCGACGCCCGGGTCTGGTTCGAGGTTCGGCATTCCGATGCAGACGTTACCGGCCGCCTAGGCGATGAATTCCTTGGCCACGTCCGGAAGCTGAGCGAACAACTCGGCGTCACTATCGAAATCGTGACCGACGATCGTCGCGAAGTGTTCAAGCTTGATGCGGACGGCGTCGATCTGTTGCGTGATGTGGTCACCGAACTCGACTTGTCTTCCGTCGTGCTCGATACGATTGCAGGCCACGACGCCCTCGCACTGCAACGGATCATTCCCAGTTCGCTCATCTTCGTCCCCTGCCGTGACGGGCTAAGCCATAACGAACGGGAGTTCACTGAACCGCACGACCTGGAAAACGGCGTTGCGGTGGTAGCAGAAGCACTGTGGAGGATGGTCACCGCGACCTAGGTGATCTCCGAGGCCGATCAACGCCGACTGGACAAGGCGGATGTACTTCCACCCTTGCGCTAGGCGTGGACGGACAGGGCTTCCAGCCTCCGCATCGATAGAGCGTCAAGCTGGCAAACCTGTCGTGCATCCCTCGGCGCAATTCCGAAATGACGGCTGAAGCTTCGGGAAAAATGAGAAACATTCTTGAAGCCGACTTCATAAGCGATTTCGGACACCGTGCGGTGACCTCTGGTATCTGCAACCAGCACTTCGTAGGCCCGTTGCAGACGCTTTTCCCGAACGAACTGCGTGATCGTGGTGTTGTCGTCGCTGAACAGACTGTACAAATAGCTCATCGAAATTCGCATCCTTTGCGCAATCATTTTAGGCGACAGGCTTTCGTCGTTTAGGTTTTTTTCAATGAATTCAAAAATGCGGCGACGGAGCTGGTAGCGTCCGTTACTGACGTCAACTGCCGCGCCGCGATCCTCCGCTTCGATGGTCAGCGCAACGAAGCCAATGATCTCGGTCGCAAGCGCCTCCGGGTTCGGAGGGTCTTTTTCGGCGAATGACTTGGATACGCCTTTGATCAGATCGACAAGCAGATGGCTGAGCGCCGGGTTTGGTTCAAATCTGCGACTGACGTGGTCTTCAACGGTTGCCAGCCGGCCGCGCAGGTCCGAGAGCGGAATACGCAACATCAGCAACTGATGACCCGGCTCGGAGGACAGTTCATAGAAGTTGTTTTGGCCCAGAAGCACATACTCGCCCACCTCCACAAGCCCACTCCGTCCATTCTGAACGAAACTCAGCGAGGCGTTGAGCGGTAAAACGAGAAGATACGAGGGATCGCGCATCCTCTCCATGCTTTGGGTGGAACATGTCAATCGTCGTTCAGCGACGGCGATATCCATGGCCAGCCGCCCTATCTTTAATTGGTGCGTGACTGCCAACCTGGTTCGAATACTGGGGCTATGCATCGGGACCCTCCAGCTTTTTTCGACATGACACACGCGCGGTGGCCTGCTTTGCGCAGGCGTACCGCAGCACATAGATCGTTTCATCCTCCAACGTTGAAAACCACAACAAAGATGTGGCAAGTCCCACATAAAATAGGCAGCTTCTCGCCGATCACTGCTCAACCTTTAATCTGAGATGTGGAATGTCCCAACAAGCCGTCAGCGACGCAGTTTTGTCTCTGCCACAACGACTTCCACTTCTGCCTCCGACAGAGCCTTGGAGAAAGCCCGCCCCGGTTCCGCATCGGTGAAAAGACCATCGATCTCATTCCATTCGGCGAAAACGGAAAGAGCCGGCATGCCGAATTTTGTGGAATCGGCAACAATGATCGCCTTCGCTGCACGAAGCGTCATCGCGCGGTAGACTGCGGCAGCTTCATCGTCTGAATGATTGACGCCTCGTGGGCCGATGCCGGCCGCGCCCAAGATCGCCCAATTGGCTTCGAAAAAACGAAGGCCCTCGATCGTCTGTGAACCAAACACGTATCCGTCCTGACGATGAAATCGGCCAGGCAGGAACAATATCTGTATTGTGGGATTCGCGGTCAGCGCCGTGGCGATGTTGATGTCGTGCGTGACGACAACGATATTCTTGTTCAATTCCGCCAGACATCTGGCGACATGATAGGTGCTCGCCCCTGCTCCGAGCATCACAACCTCGTTCTCGGATATGCGGGCGGCGACCGCCCTGCCAATCGCCTCACGCTCGGCAATGAGGACCTTATGCCGTTCGGCGATCGGCGCCTCCTTGGCAAGTGGGCGGACAGCTCCGCCGTAAGTGCGGTCCAGGAGCCGAAGCGCATCAAGTTCCTGAAGGTCTCGGCGAATCGTCTCTGTCGAAACGGCCAGCACGGAGGCAAGTTCGGAGGCTCTCAACGTCGGTGCGGCACCCAGCCGCGCCAAAATCAGTTCCTGACGCTCGGATTTTGGCATCCGCACGGTGCGTCCAATGAGATTGCTCGATGACGACAACACTAACTCCAAATTTCCCTTGCCGGCTATTTCGCGAACTGTGCCAGCAAGTCACAGGACAAATAATGGTGCTTGCCCCATCAATCAGCGAGAAACCCGCTTTGAAAAGTGCACATTCCCTCCTCAGGCCTCGGTTGTGGCTTCAAGACTTGCAAATGGATGGACAGCTCGAGGATTTGTACTATCTGCCAGATAACACGCGCTGAGGCCGCCTTCGGCGCGACGATAAAGATCTGGGTCTTCCTGGGTGCACCGCTCAAACGCGAACGGGCAACGCGTGCGGAAGCTACAACCGCTGGGTATATCGATTGGGTCTGGCGGCTCTCCCTCCAGCAGGTAGTTTTCTGGCTGGTAGCGACGTTTCTCAATCACCGGCGCAGCGCTCAGCAACGCTCTGGTATAGGGATGCCTTGAATCCAGAAACAGCTGATCGTTTTCCGCGAGTTCCACTACCTTGCCCAAATACATCACCGCAACGCGCGAGCAGACCCGGCGGACCATCGCCAAGTCGTGCGAGATGAATATGTAGGTGATATGGTGCTTCGCCTGCAGTCGTTCGAAAAGGTCGAGCAGCTTGCTCTGCTCCACCTGATCAAGCGAAGAAAGAGTCTCGTCCAGTATCAACAATTCAGGTTCAAGAGCCAGTGCCCGAGCGACGTTCACACGCTGTCTCTGACCGGCACTCAGCCCGACCGGTAGGGAATCATAGAGATTCGCCGTCAGACCTACCTCCTCCATCACCTCCCGTACACGGTCACGGACCTGCTTTCTCGTCAGTCCGCCGTGAATCAGCAGAGCTTCAGAAATTGTCCGGCCAATTGAAAAATGAGGTGGAATTGCGTTGAACGGATCTTGTAATACGAGTTGGAATCGGCGGCGCAAATTACGAAGTTTTTGGCCTGACAGTTTTGAAATATCGCTTCCGTCGAAAAGAATGCTCCCCGCATCCGGCAATTCCAGACGGCTCAGCAGACGAGACAACGTGGATTTTCCGCAGCCGGACTCCCCGACGATACCAAAGTTCTCACCCCTCATCACGTCGAAAGACACGCCGCGAACAGCATGCACCATCTTCTTTACAAAAAGAGCGTCACGGGCTTTCACCCGATAGGTCTTCACCACGTCGCGAACGCGAAGGATTGGGTCATCGAAGGAGATTCTTTCGCTGCTGGGAGCCTTCGTCTCTGCCGTCCAGATGCAGGGTACTTTCTCCAGGAGCTTCACGGTGTACGGAGACTGCGGCGCGGAAATCAACTTCGCCGTCTGCTGGACCTCGACCTCGCGCCCGGCCTCCAGCACCAAGACATCATCGGCTATATCCCGAACAACGCCCAATGAAGACGAAACGAAAATGATGGCCGTCTGGAATTGTTTCTGTAGATCGCGCAGAAGCCTGAGGATCTGTGCACCGATTGTAACGTCGAGCGGTTGAGTGATGTTGTCAGCGACGAGAAATGCCGGATTAGAAACCAGCGCATCCACAATCAGGATGCGTTGCATCATTCCACCGCTGAACTGGAACGGAAACTCCGTGAATCGCTGTTTCGCCGACGGGATACGAACCGCGTCCAAGAGTTGCAAGACACGTTTCTCGGCATCTCGCCGTGACAAGCCCGGTTCGACTGCACATATCTTCTCAACGATTTGTGGCCCGATCGCCACGGTTGCGTCCAGCGCGCTTCCGGGATTCGCTCCAATGTATGCGATATCCCGGCCGCGGAGCAGTTGCATTTCAGGCCCTGACAGTCTCAGAATATCCCGCCCCTGGAATTTGACCGATCCGCCGGTGATCCGCAAAGGAGACGCGATCCAGTTGACGAGTGCACGCGACAAGACCGTTTTTCCCGATCCGCTTTCGCCGATTAGCCCGAGAACCTTCCTCTGGTGCAGATCGAAAGATACGTTCGACACAACCAAACGAGCCCCATGACGGCTCATCAATTCGACCGACAGATTTTCAACCGCTAATACCAAGTCTGACATTAGTGAATCCCCAACAGGATCTTGTTGCGGGCGCGCTCCAGTGCGCTTCCGGCAAGATTCAGACTCGCAAGCGTTATGGCGAGGAAAAGACCCGGAATGACTGTGATCCACCAGGCATTTAGAAGATACTGCGTTCCGTCACTGATGATGTTGCCGAATGTTGGGGTTGGTGGTTGAATTCCAATTCCGATGAATCCGAATATCGCTTCGAAGATCATCATCCTCGCCACGTCGAGGACCGCCACGAACGCAATCGGCGGTAGAATGTTTGGGGCGATGTGAAGAAGAATGACGCGAAGATTGGACGCTCCGAGGATGGCGGCGCCGCGGACATATTCCTTTTGTCGTTCCGCGAGCGTGATACTTCGAGTAACGCGAGAGTACGCCGGCCAACCAGCCAGAATCAGAACCGTGATAATCAGCCCCGCATTGGGCCGCGTCACGCCGAGAATCGCGATGGCAAGAATAATGACCGGAATCGACATCTGCACATCGGTCAGTCGCATCAAGGCCAGATCGACCCACTTCCCGAAATAGCCGGCCATCAAGCCGATCATGCATCCGAGCGAAAACATTCCGACCACGCTCAGAAATCCGATCATGAGTGCGTTTCTCAAGCCCACCAACGAGCGCATAAACAGATCTCGACCGAGTTGATCAGTCCCGAAGAGATGGTTGATCTGCGATTCATCGAGCGGCCATGGCGGGAGAAATTTGTGGCGGACATCGAAAGCCGTGGCAGAAACATCAATGACCATAGGGCCCACGACCGACAGCACCAGGATGGCAAGAAAGGTCAGCGCGCCGATCCTAAAATCCCGGGAACTCCACGCGCGCAGCACTATCTGTCCACCAAGCGAGTGGCCGACCGCACGCGGCTTGATTTCAATTGGCGTTGCGATTGTATCCTGCATCAGTACTGCAACCGTCGATCGATATTCGTTGCAACGAAGTCGACCAGCATGTTCACGCTGACCAGAACGCCGCTGGACAGAACCGCAACAGCCTGAACGACGGGAAAATCCCGTTGAAACACGGCGTTGATGGTCATCAGACCAAATCCAGGATAGCTGAAGATGAACTCCACGACGAAGAGGCCGCCGAGCAACATGCCGATCACCTGAACGCCGAACACGTTGAGAATCGGGATGGATGCGTTTCGCAGCACGTGTCGCAGGATCATCGTTCGGCGCGGAACGCCCCTAACGAGTCCCACATCGACGTAATTCTCGTTCAGACTGTTCGCGACCGAGACCGAGATCGACCGCACCAGAACAGGCGTGAGTTCGAGGGCGATTACCAGAGCGGGCAGAATTGCGTATTCAGGCCCCTTGTATCCGATCGCGGGCAGCCAACCGAGCTTTGCGGAGAACAAGAAGATGAAGACGATGGCCAGCCAGATATTTGGAAGTGATACCAGGATCGAACTGAGATAAACGGCAAGACGATCCGGCCATTTACCCGCGCACAATCCCGCGATGATCCCGAGCGGAAACGAAAAAATCAGAGCAAAGGCGATTCCGAGCCCCGCCAATAACAGGCTGTAGGGAAGAGCGGTCGCGATTAATCCTGCGACTGACGCCCTATTTTCCGGATCGTGCGTCGTATCGCCTCTCGACCCCGCTGTGCTACCTCCCTGCTTTCCTCTGATGAACGAGGTTCCGAGATCACCGGACAGCATATTCCGGATGTAGCGGACGAACTGAACGTAGATGGGGTCGCGCAGCCCCAGATCCTTGGCCGTCTGTTCCATCACCGCCGGGGTCGTCATCGGCCCCAGCATCAAGCGGACGGGATCGCCCGGAATGATCCGCAAGAGACTGAAAACGAGAAACGCCACCACAAACACGATGACGACGCCCTGCGTCACTCGCCTTAGACAGAATTCAAGTGCGAAAAGCATGAACTACCCTGACACGGGAGGGAGAGTGATTTCAGCCGGATAGACTCCTAAGTGAAAGTTGCTTTCGACAGATCGATTGGCCCGTTCGGAAAGAAATAGACGCCCTGCAATTTCGG
This sequence comes from Bradyrhizobium sp., assembly GCA_028290305.1. Next base: position 12,910 of record JAQGKC010000077.1, on the reverse strand, counting down.
CGATAGGGCATGGAAATAATAGGATGCGAACAACGCAAAACTTGGCATTTTCGCAGCAAGGGCCGGCAAGGTTTCCTTGCCGATGAGGGCTTTTCGTTCCTCTGGCGTTCCTGCGTTGTGCTCTTTCTCGATGACGGCATCGACGTCCTTGTCGCGGAAGTGCGTGAAGAAGCCGCCGCTGGAATGCCACATCGGAAACAGAGCGAGGTCGGGCTCGGGCGAACCAGTCATCCAACCCACGTCGACCATGTGACCGGCGCCGCTGCCGTCCGGCCGGAGATAGATTCGATCTTCCCACGTTGCCGGCTCGAGCACCGTCAGTTTCACCGGGAATCCCTGTTCCTGCAGCATTGCCGTGATCAGCTCTCCGTATTCTTTGGTCTTGGGGTAGAACCCGATGGAAACGATATATTCAATCTCCGGCAGTCCCTTCCCTCGCGGAAAGCCGGCGTCAGCGAGCAGTTTCTGGCATTTGTCCGGATCGTAGCTTGCGTAGTCGGGCACATCCGTATAGCCAAATTTCAATGGCGATATATGCGCGTTCACTTCCTGCGCACCGATACCGACGACAGACAGAATTTGTATGCGATCGATGGCATGACATGCCGCAAGACGAACTCGAACGTCGTCAAATGGCGGTTTGTTGCAGCGGAAGTGAACATACTTGTTCTCCAGCGACAAACGTCGGTCGACTTTCACCGACTTATTGCTCTCGAGAGAGGCGTATTGCTCCGGTTCGATCCGCTCAATGATCTGGTATTCGCCGTTCAGTAGGCCCAGCACTCGAGTGTTCGAGCTTGGTACATAGTCATAGGAAATCTCGTCGATCTTTGGACGACCCTCATGATAGCCGTCGTACGCTCGCATCAGCGTTTTGTCGCCCTTTGTCTCCACGAAGGCAAACGGTCCAGTCCCGTTCGGCCGCTGCTGCAGGACGTTGGGGTCGGCGATGTCCTTCGCGGAAAGAATTGGCAGGAAGCCAGTTACATAATAGAAGGCGGCGGCAGGGTAGCCATATTTATCCGTGTGAACGCGCACCGTATTAGAGTTGACGATCTCCACATCGGAGAGGCCAGGATACAGCGGAGCCGCGGGCCGACCTTTCGCTGAAGCATACTTGAAGGTGGCGGCGACATCTTCAGCGCCGAACTCCTTCCCGTCATGAAACTTAACTCCTTCGCGCAGTTTGTATTCGATGGTGAACTTGTCGATAATTTTCCACTCAACCGCCAGGTCGGGAAGAATTTCGTACGGATTTTCGGTTTTTACCGGCGTCTTGATCAGATGACCGAAGATATGCTTTTCAGCATTCCATTGACCGATGGTCGTGTGAGAAGTCGGATCCCAGTTTCCGGTGATCGGGCCGGCTGACGCGATCGTAACACGCTTGAGCCCCTGAGCTCCCGCCGGTTGAATGATCGAAGAACTCAAATCGCCTACCAGTCCCGCCCCGGTGACTGCCGCCCCAACAATAAACTGACGCCTGGTTGCATCGATCATTTGCTTGCTCCGCGCTATCTGATGAACTCCGATCGCTTAATCGAAGACTAAAACGCTTGAGCTGATACGCAAGAAGCCAGCGTTTCTGTCACTATCCTCTTTCTTGCTCAAATCGAGAATTGCGATCGCGCGATCAGAGGCTGTTGACGCTCGTCACTCTGTCGATTAACCCCTTTTGAATCCTCAGCGCGACCAGTGATAGTTGCGTACTATTCACTTATCGGTACATAATTCAAAAAACGAGTAGCCAGATCTCGCATCACGAGATGCCTTGGCGGACGGCGAGCCTGCGAGTTATCGGACTTTTCGTTTTGCTCTTGCGAGTTCGGCCGTCGTGACGACAGTTGTTAGAAGCCGTGGCGTGCGACCTCCAGTGGCTTATGGCTTCTCAACGACCGCTTCAACTGAAAGCCGCCGGACAGGCTAAAGCCGATAGCTCTCACTTCTACACTGCAGTTAGATTCCTAACCAAGCAGGTCGAGCAGACTTGAGACGACGCGGTCTGGCACCACTCCGTCAACACGCTCTCCTTGCACGCCGGTCGTCACGAGAATGCTGGGCAAGCCGGCTTTTCGGCCGGCGGCAATATCGGTTGCGACCTGATCACCGATCATGATCGTCTTTGTGCGATCGGTACCGAGGACGGAAAGCGCTTCCTCGATCAAATAAGCTTCAGGCTTTCCGACAAACACCGGTGTGATCGACGGGACAGCCGCCCTCACATACGCAGCGGTCGCGCCGACACCGGGATTGAATCCGTTAGTGGCTGGAGTCAGCACATCGGGATTGGTGAAAATCACGGGAACTCCAGTTAACGCGATTCTGACCGCAGTCCGCAACTTGCCAAAGTTCAGGTCGAAGTCGAACCCGATAACTAACAGTTGGACTTCCTGATCCGTTAGCAAAAATTCATTGGCCATCAGCGCATCGAGAAGAGGCTTTTCGCCGATCGCGAAGACGCGCGTCCCCGGCGACCATTTTCGGCGGGTCAGGTTTGCGGTCGCGGAAACCGTAGTAAACACGAGGTCCGGCGTGATCTGGACACCCATTCCGTTCAATTTGGCGGCAAATTCATCCACGGATTTCGATGAATTGTTCGTCACGAACGCATAGGGCGTTCCCTCGGCATGCCATGCGCGAAATGCCTCAACAGCATCAGGGATCGCGTTATCGCCACGGTAGACGACCCCGTCCAGGTCGGAGATGATTCCGCTGATCAACAATGCTTTTCACTCGGCCAATTAGGGTCGTCTCGGAAAGTTCAGGATATTTGGAAGGGGCCCGCGATCTTGTCCATGCTCCTGACTCTTCAAATGTTTTGCCAAGCGAGTGCTGCACGATTTATCGCCGGCCACAACCCTGCAGGACAGAGACATGCGTGAGATCAATCGAACGGAGCGCCCGAGGTCGCGCCGTGCAATAGCGAAGCTACCCCTGCTTCTCGTCTTGGCCCCGGCCCTGGCCATCGCAATGTTGTGGGGAGGCGTCGGAGTGACGGGTGCCGCACCCGCAGCCACAACGGAGGTCGCGATGGACACCCAGACGCAAGCTGTTGTCGCTGCCGCGGCCGCCTTTTTGACCACCCTCAGCGCCGATCAGCGTGAGAAGGTGCTGTTTTCCTTCACGCCGCAAAAGACGGCCACGTCCGCCAGGTTCACCAGACGCGGCATGGGTGGCGGTCCCGGCATGGGACCGCCCGGTGGCTTTGTCGGCGAGAAATATGGCGACGCGGTCTGGTCGAACTATCCGGTCAGCGACGTGCCGCGCCCAGGCCTGCAGCTCGGCAGCCTCAGCGAAGCGCAGCGCGACGCCGCCATGCACCTGCTCCAGGTGCTGCTCAGCCCCAAGGGCTACCAAAAGGTGCTCGACATCATGGGCTCCGATCAGGCCCTGTCGGAAGCCGGTCAGCCTTTCGCCTCCGGTCGGGACGTCTACACGATCGGCATCTTCGGCACGCCGAGCGCCAGTGCTTCCTGGATGGTGCAATTCGGCGGCCATCATGTCGGGCTCAACGTGCTGATCGCAGGACAGCACGGCGTGCTCACGCCCACGCTGACCGGGGCCCAACCCTCCATCTACACCGCCAACGGCAGAACGGTGCGCGTGCTCGCGGGCGAGAACGACAAGGCGTTCGCCTTGCTGGACGCTCTTGACGACGCCCAGCGCAAGCAGGCCGTTCTGAACTACAGCGTGAACGACCTGGTGCTCGGGCCGAGTCATGGCGGAGAGATGATCGTGCCGGAGGGACTGAAAGTCCTCGGCAATGACTGAGCAGCAGCGCACGCTGCTGCTCGATGTGATTTCCGAATGGGCCGGCATCGTCAACGACGCCTATGCCAAGCCTCGCATGCAGGAGATCGAGGCAGGGCTGGACGATACCTGGTTCGCATGGAGCGGTCCGACCACCCATGCGCCCGGCAGAAATGGCTCGTCCTACTACCGCATTCAGGGGCCGAAACTGGTGATCGAATTCTCGCCGCAAGGCGTGGGCGGCGATCCGACCATGCATGTCCATACGATCTACCGCGATCCCACGAATGATTATGGTCGGGCCTTCACCACGCCATGAGCGCGCGGTGGATTGTTCTCGCCGTCGCCTTGCTGTTGCTGTCGGCGCCTGCCTCCGCCCATGTTTATTCGGGACATGAAGCAGGAAGGATTGAAATACGAAGACGGCAACATCCTCGATCCGCGTGACGGGAAAATATACAAGGCAAAAATGAGCTTGAACTCCGACAGTCAGACGCTCACGCTCCGGGGGTTATATCGGCTTTTCCCTGCTGGGGAGGGATGAGACTCTGGCACCGACTACCCGACTCCGAACTTGCGTCTCTCGACCAAGCTGTGATCGCGAAGTATCTGCCCGAACAACTCACTCCCGCAAAAATGCCGCCGAATAATTCTGCGAAACCGACGACCAGCCCTACCAAAAAATTCATTGGACGTTGACCGTCAGTCAGCCCGCTAGTCGTCGAAGAGCTACTGAAGACCATGCCCGCCGCCGAGATCGCCGGTATGTCCGCGAAGGGAGCGGGTCCCGGGCCCTGCCGCGCCAGCGGCGGGGCACAGTGGGGCGGACACGGCTCCTTAAGGCTGTCGTGAGATATACTATAGTCGCAGATTTAGTATAACGCGCTTTCGCTGCGCTCAATTGCTGTTATACTATTTCTGCAAAATTAGTATAGCGATGGTTCCTATGGCCAGAAACGACAGCCTCGATATCGCTTACCAGACCATGTACTCGGAGCTTGTTCAGCGCAGTCTGGACGAGAGCTTTACCTCCGAATTCTCAACTGATGGCAGATTCGTACCTGTCGAGGTGAAGGGAAAAAAATATTGGTACTTTGATACGCCGAAGCGTGATGGCGATAGCGTCCAGAATCGCCGCTACGTTGGTCCTCAGGATGATCCCGAGATCACCAAGCGGGTCGAAACTTTCAGGGATTTGAAAGCTGATGTCAAAAGCCGTCGGCGTCTGGTGTCGACCCTGACGCGCGAGGCTCATTTGCCCCGACCGCCACTCATTACAGGCCAAGTGGTCGAGGCACTGGCAAAAGCTGGTTTCTTCCGCTTGAGAGGCGTGCTTATCGGCACCGTCGCCTACCAGTGCTATTCCGCCATCCTAGCAAGGCGGCTAGATGCCGTTGCCATGCAAACCGGCGACGTGGATTTCGCGCAATTCCACGACATCTCAGTGGCGGTGGGCGACTCTCTGCCTCCCATTCTCGAGGTCCTCAGAACGGTCGACCCGACGTTCCGCGAGATTCCCAGCCAAATCGACGGCCGGGTCTCCACCCAGTTTGTCTCAAGGGACCAGTACAAGGTCGAGTTTCTTACTCCAAACCGCGGTTCGGATGAGATCGAAGGCAAGCCAGTTCAGATGCCCGCGCTCGGCGGCGCGGCTGCGTTTCCGCTGCGCTTCCTGGATTATCTCATCTACCAGCCGATCCGCGCCCTCCTGCTCCACGGTGCCGGCGTGCCGGTGCTGGTCCCGGCGCCTGAAAGGTTTGCGGTTCACAAGCTCATCGTGGCGTCCCGGCGACAGGAAGTGCGCGAAGCAACGGCGAAAAGCACCAAGGACCGACTCCAGGCTCGCTCGATCTTCGAGGCAATGATCAAGAACCGCCAACATGCTGACATCGCGTCAGCCTTCATGGAGGCATGGGATCGAGGCGAGGCTTGGAAAGATGCTATTCGAAAGAGCCTCACAAGCTATGATGATGGATTCCGCGCACTCCTGCAGCAAGGCCTCGCAAAAGGTGCGACTGAATTGGAGGCGGATCCAATCAAATACGAACTTAAAGGCACAGTGGGAGAGTAATCGCGCTGCGCCCCTCGGCCGATACCCGCGCGCCGATCAGAATATTGCGGAACAAGCGCTCCTCCAATGTGGAAAAGCGGGACTGCCGCCGGTCCATCGCGGCGATTCAATAGCTGGCGACCGATACGCTCGTCGTAAGAATGTCATGGAGACAATATTGGTCCAGTGCCCCGTTTCAGCCCACCTTCCTACCATGGAAAACAACGTATCTAGGCAGATGAAATCCTCGATAGCGCTCGCTTGGGAGCGCGCCTCGAAGTGCTAAACGACACTCATGGTGTCAAACAGCGTTCAATATTGCAGGCCGAATGACAGCTTATCGCCATGACGGCAATTTGTTCAGCTGGTCCGGTCTGCCGGCGCAGGTGTCGAGTGGTCCCACAGGCGGCATCCCTGCAGGCGGCGGCATCCTGGGTGCCGGTCGAGATAGTCGGCGATGACCTCAGGTGCATGGCGCCGAACGTAACGCGTGCTGCGAGGCGCAACACACCCGTGAACGGTCTGTTGCGTGTCGCTGGCTTCGCGATTTGCGTCTTCAACCTCCTCCAATATGCGTTTGCAGCGCGCGAAATAGGCTTGGCCCGCTTCGGTCAGGACAAGCTGGCGGGTGCTGCGCTGCATCAGACGAATATTGAGGTCCGCCTCGATTGCCGAGACGTGTTTACCGGCCATTGAGGCTGACGGGCCAAAGCGCCGCGCCGCTCAGGCTGAGCTCGCTCCAATTTCTCGCGCGGGTCGCCCATCACTATGCCGCATATCCCTCGCGGAGAAACGGTGGTCACAGCAAAGCCGAAGGAGCATTCCAAGAGTTAAATTGCAGGTATTCGCCGCGGGCGTTTGCGCCGGGTTCAATTTGATTTCGCGTGACACAATCCTCATCGGTAATTGAAGGGCAACCGGGGCCAGCCTTCCAAAGGACGCCGGCCCTGTTTGCCCGATAGTTCTAAGAACTCGACAGCTTATGTTAGGCGACGGTCTTGATCAGCCCGAGCTGCGTCAAGGCCGTGACGCCGTCATCAAGGCCGATTTCCTCGACGATCTTGCCGTCCTTGAGCTTCAGCACGGTCGTTCCGGTGAACTTCATCCTGCGACCGGTGTTAGCGGGTAGTGATCCCGCCAAGAAGGCGCTGAAGGCAGGCCCAGTGTGCGTGCCGCCACCTTCCCAACGACCGACGACGTAGTCGCCTTCCGCAATCAGGTCGGCGGCGCCCCAGAAGTTGAGATCGGGGAAAGCCTTCCGGAAGTCGGTCATGAAGGCCCTGATGTCATTGCGACCGCGGCGGGGTTCGTGAAGCGAGTACTGCAACAGCATGTCGGGCGCTGCGAGCTCATCCACGATGTTTAGATTGCAGGTCTTTCCCCAGAAGTCTGTGAACCAACGACCTACGATCGCCTTGTTGTCACTTTCCTTCGACGTATAGATATCTCCTGTACTTGTTGCTTTCAGTCCGATTTAGGGACATGCGGACAGTAGAATTTGGCTCTCGCGCCGACACTCCGCTTATTGTCTTTGAATTACATCGAAGCCGTTTCTACTTTCTGCCGCGCAGGGCCAGTTGCTCACGTTCGAGCAACGCGCGTTTACGACGCACACCCCAGCGATATCCAGAGATCGAGCCGTCCTTCTTGAGAACACGGTGACACGGCACCAGGATAGCGATTGGATTGGCACTGATAGCTTTGGTCACATCGCGCGCGTCGCGCGTGCCCAACTTCGCCGCGAGCGCTCCGTAACTCGTCGTCTCACCGACCGCGATCTCGCGAAGCAAATTCCACACCTGGATTTCATAAGGAGTGCCGCGCAAGTCCAGTTCGATATCGGACCCGCCATCCGGCTGATCCACGGTTCGTCGTATGCGCGAGAGAAGCAATGACAGTCCCTCCTGATCGGAGACGACGTCCGCGCCCGGAAAACGCGAATGAAACAACTCTTCGGCGACATCGCTGTCGTCGACGAATTCAAGCGCGACAACGCCCTTATCGGAAGCCGCGACCAGAACGTCGCCGAAAGATGTCTTACCAAACGCATATCTAATAACGTCGCTCATCGCAGCACCTCGTCGGTTCAAAAGGCTCGATACTGCATAATGCGCGACCACGCCCGTAACGATCCGATGTTTACTTTCGAATCCAAGACAAACAAAACGCCGCCCGGCGGGTGGCCGGGCAGCGCATAAGTCGCCGGGAACCGAGTAGAATTTTTACGCAGCCGCCACTTCGCGATTGATCAGAGACCGCTTGCACTGGGCGCCGTATCGATAGTTCAGCAGCGACCCACTGTTACCCATCACGCGATGGCAGGGAATAGCGAGGGCGTTCGGATTGTCAGCGCAAGCCTGACCGATCGCCCGGAGCGACTTGGAACCCGGAATGCGACAAGCCAACTGCGCGAAGGTGAGCGGCCGACCCGCCGGAATGGTGCGGAGCGCCTCCCAAACCTTCCGCTGGAAGGACGTGCCGCGGATATCGAGAGCAATATCGAGTCCGGCGCTCGGAGAAGACAGAAAACGCAGGATCTTGGATATATCTTCTTTTACGACTCGCTCGTTGCGGACGAACACTTTGTCCGGAAAGATCTTCCCGAGTTCGATTTCCAGTTCTTCCGCGTTCGTGCCCAACAAGATGGCGCACACGCCCATTCTACTGCGGGCAACGAGGACCTTGCCGAGATCGCAGCCAGTGACCGCGAATTGGATGGCCTCGGCTACGTTGGCAGGCTCATGCGTGGCGAAGTTGTTGGCGGCGATGATGTCCATCTCTAGTCTCCCGTAAGATCTATTCGGCGGTCAGCATAGAAACACGGAGCACGGCCTTCACTCCGGTCCTTCCTTTCAAATCGGGGATCGCGGATCGGAAAGCAGACGTCAGAAGATGCGCGTCACTGTTGTCTTTCCCAAGCGGAATACCTCGCCGGTTGCGAGCGTTAATTCCAATGCTCCCGGATCGTGCAGACAGCGCCCAACGAGATCGATGAGACGCGCCCAATCCGCGTCGAGGTTACGGAGAAAGGCCACCGACTGTTCATACCGGCCGACGCCCTCAGTCATCTGCCTGCCCCGCGACCCTCGGTCCATGCGAGATACAGCCGATTGGCCGTCGTGATCGCGAGCAGGCTTCCGAACGGCAGCGCGGCCCAAGCCGCTCCAGATGGGAGCGGCCCACCACAACAAATGTACAGGCCCAATATGCCGAGCGCGATTCCGCGATCAGCCTTGCCCATTGGGCCATCGACACGGCGCGAGCCGCCGATCACCAGACCAAGCAAGCCGGCTACTTCGCTTGCGATTGTGAGTACGACAACTGCCCCGACGGAAGACGTCGTGAATGGTGCCACGAACGCCAAAGGCACCAACAACAACACGTCGGACACGACGTCGCCTATCTCGTTCAGGACGCCGCCGAGACGGCTTTTCTCCCCAAAGTCGACGGCCAGCGTACCGTCGATGGTCGCGCAAGCCATCCTGACAAGAAGCCAAACCGGCAGCAGGCCGAAAAGGATGCTACGGCTATGGAACAGAGATAGCATCCCGCCCATGATCAGCGACCCGACAATCGATACGGTCATCACTTGGTTGGCGACCACGCCAGCGCGGGCCAGCCGAGCTGAAAATGGCATCAGGAAATGCTTGAAGCGGGGCTTCAGGAACATCAGCGACGTCGCCGCGAGGAAGCCGCCACAGCGCCGGTTGGCAGCGGCTACCCGGCGTGGGACGATGATGGTATGCGGAGCGATGGATCGGTCTTTACGTTTGGGTGAGATCTTCGAATAAGTCTCGGTTGCTCAAAAGCGGCCGGTGCGCACACCGCGACTGGTCGCCGCGTAGTAACAGACCATGAATACGAATATCGCCACCGCGACCGCGGGATGAACGAACCATCCGAGCACGCCGGCCCCGGCATAGAGCAGCACGCCGATCGCCGGCCGGACGATTTGGGCTGCGAACATGCCCGGCGGAACGTCGGTCTTTACCAATCTCGGATTGCGATTCAGGTGAATGAATGTCGGTAGCCAGGCCGCGGACATCAAAGCCGCAATCAGCGCGTACAGCACTACTGCCGCCTTCTGGTCCATCAAATTGCCGTCGCGAAAGGCGTTCGCCAGCACGCCGGTCGGAAACGGTATCAACGCCACTGTGCCCAAGATAGACAGGTTGAGCCAATTGAGGGTCAGATCCAGCTTGCGCAGCCGCTCGATCATGTAGTGGTGATTGAGCCAGACTACACCGACATAGACGAAGGCCACCGCATAGGCGAGATACGAGGGCCAGGCTTGATCTCCAGCACCAGCAACGTGATGATGATCGCAAACGTCCCATCGCTGAGTGCTTCGAGCCGCGTGGTCTCCGCCAGACCGACTTCTTGGTCGCCCAAGGCCTCCCGCATCACCGCGTCGCGTTCCTGTCCGCCTGCATTCGGCTCAACGACAAGATGGCCGGATAGGCCACTGCCCTCTCCGTCGGGACCCACCGCAGCGGGGGCCGACGTACGTTTCGGCACTTGCACGATCACTGGGTTCGCGCTCCTTCGCGATCGAGCAGTACTTTCTTGCGCTCAACGCCCCAGGCGTATCCGGACAGGGCTCCATCATTCCGGACCACTCGGTGACAAGGAATTGCCACCGCAAGATTGTTCGCTGCGCAGGCACCGGCAACAGCGCGTACCGCCTTGGGAGACCCGATCCGCTGCGCGATTTCCGTGTAAGAGACCGTTTGGCCCACCGGGATTTCCTGCAGCGCTTGCCACACGCGGCGTTGAAAGGCCGTGCCGCGGACGTCGAGCGGCAGGTCGAGTCCTATTTGGGGAGCTTCGATAAAGCCGACAACACGAGCAACCAACGCTTCGTAGTCTTTGTCAGCGCCGATTAGTTTAGCTTTCGGGAAGCGATCCTGAAGTTGACGAAGCAGAGCGTCGGGATCATTCCCGAGCAGAATTGACGCGACCCCCTTTTTACTCGATGCGACCAGGATTGCGCCGAGCGAGGTCTGTCCGAGGGCAAAGCGAATTTCCTCGTTAGCCCCGCCCGTCTTGAATTGAGTCGGCGTCATGCCGAGCATGTCGGTCGATTTCATAGAAGCGCCTGCTAGAGTTGTAACCGGCGTCGTAGATCGCCTCGGTAACGCTACTGCCGCTTGCCAGCCCCTCGCGAACTTTACCCGCCCGATGCGCTGCCGCGTAGTCCTTCGGCGTAAGACCCGTGACCGCCTTGAAGCTACGATGAAAATAACTTGTGCTGCGGCCGACAGCCTTGGCCAAAGCATTCAAGGAAGGCTCCTCCTCGCTCTCTTCGATCAGCCTGCAGGCGCGCGCTACCACGACCGCATTTTCTGCATCGATCGAAGGCCCGTCCGGATAGCATCGCTTGCACGGCCGGAAACCAGTGGCCCTTGCATCCGCCAGCGTATCGTGCAGTTGCACGTTCTTCGGATTGGCGGTTCGCGATGGACACGACGGCCGACAGTAGACGCCTGTCGTTACGACCGAGTACCAGAACATTCCGTCGGCGGTGCGATCACGCGCGAGGACGCGCGCCCAGTGTGGATCGTTCGCCACGCCAAGCTCGACGGACCGGCGGACGTTTTCAGGAGTCATCGCGTTTATCATTGTGGGTCTCTTCTATAGTTGGTTGCTTGGCGTCATCTTGGGCGATGACAAGCTTCACTTCACTCCGGGTCTTGCTTTCAAATTCGAATGCACCGCTCAGACCGCCGAAGGCGTTGAAAATGAGATCACATTAGGACGCGGATCGAAGCCAGCCACCCGATTCCCGATTCAGGCGGCGAGCCTAACGATTGGCGATCCGGTCGCATGGCTTTTGGCCAATTCGTCGATGTTCTGCAGGGTCCGGCGCAGCCGACTACTGGACGTCGCTTGCGTGTAAGAAAAATAGGCAACTTCGACGCCGACCTCGGCGAACTGTCGCTCCAGCCGGATACCCTTCTCGGTGCCTTGCCAGTCGTCTCCCTTGAAGAAGACGTTGAACCGCAGATCCCGCCAGATCTCGAGCTTGTCGTCCGTCGTCGCCGCGTGTGCCGCGTCAACATGGCGGCAGTTGCGCACGATCTCGATTCGCTCGGCGAGCGGAACAACCGGTGTGACTCCCTTGTGGGCGATCAGAACCTCGTCTGAAACGACGCCGGCGATCAGATAATCGCAGCGCTCCTTGGCTCTCCGAAGTAGATTGAGATGCCCTATGTGAAAGAGGTCGAATGCGCCTGGCGCATATCCAATACGAATCATGGTGGTGGCTTTCCCTAGACGTGTCGATGATTTCGTCCTGGGCAGATTTAGGATGCAATGCGTTGGCGAACGCTCCGCTCCATGACGCGTAATCCGAACTCTCAATCTGATTCAGTGGCTCGTCCGCATCGCAAAGCCTCGATTTGAAGCAAAGATCGATACGAGAGCAAGGATCGGAGTGCGGACTGCTGCGGTCGTACCAGTTTGGGACCGCGCTCGTGAGCGACGCTTGTCGGAATTCCTCGACTTGGATGGTTTCGGGAGAAATGGCATGAGATACTTTGTAGCGCTTTTCATATTTTCATCGGGAATTGCCTCAAGCAATGCCACCACATTGCTCGACAAGCTCCGACTAGCTCAAACTCAGACCCCCGCGGAATGCATCGCAAACTGCAATTCCAGCAATTATTCATGCGCGCAGAATTGCGGACTGTCAGGGTCTTGCGTCGCGCAATGTACCGCTGAGGCCTCATCGTGTAAAAGCCGCTGCAGTGAGCCCAAATAGATCTCATAGTTGCATCGATCAGTGCGGCATTTGATCCGAATTCCGAATGCTGACCCTAATGCTAGATCAGGAGTTTGCCGGCGAATAGTCGTGCTCGCAATACCGGACCACTCAGTGAGAGCCGGCCGGGCACGCTCGCGAATGCTTCTCTTTCAGGCAGGCTGGACTCAATGCGAGTTCACGGATGTAGCTTCGTCGGCGACCTTTTCGGCGCGGGTCTTCCTACGCACGCTATTATAACGACATCAGAACGCATCGGTCATTGGACAAAGACGCGCCGGCCGTTCGCCCGGTTCAGCGAACTGGAATCCTCCGTTCACACCCGATACTCGGCGGACTTCATCATC
>JAQGKC010000443.1 GCA_028290305.1 Bradyrhizobium sp. | reverse complement strand
ATGGCGTGGTCGATGATCTTCAGCGCCATGTTGGGCGCCGCCACCTTGATCATGGCGATCTCGAGCTGCGCGGTCTTGTTGCCGACCTTGTCCATCATGTCGGCGGCCTTCAGGCACAGCAGGCGGTTCATCTCGATGTCGGTGCGGGCTTCGGCAATGCGCTGCTCCCAGATCGAATATTCGATGATCTTGCGGCCGAAGGCGGTTCGCGATGACAGCCGCTTCACCATCTTCTCGAGCGCTTCCTCGGCCTTGCCGATAGTGCGCATGCAGTGATGGATGCGGCCCGGACCGAGACGGCCCTGCGCGATCTCAAAGCCCCTGCCCTCGCCGAGCAGAATATTGCTGGCGGGAACGCGGACATTCTCCAACAATACTTGCGCATGGCCGTGCGGCGCATCGTCGAAACCGAACACCGGCAGCATTTTCTCGACTGTGATGCCCTTGGCATCGCGCGGCACCAGGATTTGCGACTGCTGCTGGTGGCGTGGCGCGTTTGGATCGGTCTTGCCCATCACGATCAGAATCTGACAGCGCGGATCGCCGACACCGGACGACCACCATTTGCGGCCGTTGATCACGTAGTGGTCGCCGTCGCGCTTGATGCTGGTTTCGATATTGGTGGCATCGGAGGACGCCACCGCCGGCTCGGTCATCAGGAAGGCGGAGCGGATTTCGCCGTCCATCAGCGGGCGAAGCCACTTCCTCTTGTGCTCCTTGGTGCCGTATCGCATCAACACTTCCATGTTGCCGGTATCCGGTGCGGAGCAATTGAACACTTCCGATGCCCAGCCGATGTGGCCCATCTGTTCGGCGAGCGGCGCGTATTCGAGATTGGTCAATCCCGCGCCGCGGAATTCATCGTCCTCGTGCGACGAGGGCGGCATGAACATGTTCCACAGGCCCTCGGCGCGCGCCTTCTTCTTCAACTCTTCCAGGATCGGGATCGTCTTCCAGCGCGCGCCCTCCGCGTCCTGCTGCTTGTAGATCGGCACCGCGGGCCGGACATGCTTGTGCATGAACGATTCCACGCGGTTGAGCCATTCGCGCTGACGGTCAGACATGTTGAAGTCCATTGGGCGTTCCTCACTTTTGTTCAGGAAATCTTTGGCGGCACTGTCTCCCCGCAGCCTTTTCACCGCAAGACTATTTATCGCGCTTTGTCAGCGCCGCGATGGCGGCCGGCGTGGCATTCACCGGAATGGCGCTGCGTCATGCGCATTGACATTCCAGCCTTTAAACCATAGTTTCATACAACTGTTTGAAATGCAACGCCCTCGTTGCAGGGGCTATGAGATGCCAACGGATCATACCAGAGCCTCGATCCTCGGCGCCGCCGAGCGGCTCTATGCCGATCGCGGCTTCGCCGACGTCACGCTGCGCGACATCGTCGCCGCCGCGGATGTCAATCTCGCCGCGGTGAATTATCATTTCGGCTCCAAGGATGAACTGATCGCCGAATTGTTCGTCACCCGCAGCCTCGCCACCAACCGCGAGCGGCTCAATGAATTGAAAGCGGCTGAACAGGCCAGCAGCGGTCGCGCGAATATCGACTCCATCCTGCGCGCGCTGGTAGGACCGCCGCTGCGCGGCTGCCTCGGGCCCGACCGCGAACGCTCAACCGCAGCACGTTTCATGATCCGCGCCTCGATCGAGTCGGTGCCACCGATCCGCCGCATCAAGAACCGCGAAATCGATCATTTGCGAAAATTCGCCGCCGCGATGCGGCGCTCGCTGCCCGATCGCAGCGAGGTCGACCTCTATTGGGGTCTGCATTTCGCGCTGGCGATGGCGCACCAGACCATCCGTGACAGCGAGCGGCTGATAAAACTGTCGGAGGGATTGTGCGATCTCAACGACGTCGAAGGAATCATCGAGCGGATTGTGGCGGTGTCGGTGAAGGCGCTCACAGGGAACGATGTGGAAAACAAAACCGCCGAGACCGTTGCTGCGCGGCGGGCCGCACCGCTGCACCGCTAAACGTTACGACAGCCCGAGCATCTCCCGTGCTTCCGCCGCAGTGGCAATCGTGGCGCCGAGGTTGCGCAAACTATCAGCCGCGCGTGTCACCAGTTCGGCATTGGTCTTGGCGAGAACGCCCTTCGAAATATAAAGGTTGTCCTCCATGCCGACCCGCACGTGTCCACCGAGCAGCCAGGCTTGCGCAACCATCGGAAATTCGGAGCGGCCGATGCCGAAGCCGGACCAGATCGCCCCCGGCGGCAGCAGGTCGCGAGCATAGAGCATGGTTTCGGGCGAGGCGTTGAAGCCGTATTTGACGCCGAGCACGAGCGAGAACAGGCCCGGTCCCTGCAATACCCCCTCCGCGATCAGGTCGCGCGCGAGGTGGCAATCGCCGGTGTCGAACAATTCGAGTTCCGGCATCACGCCGACAGCCCTGATGCGCTCGGCCATCTTGCGAACGTTGCGCGGCGTGTTGATCACGACCTCGCCGCCGGAGTTCATGGTGTTGAGATCGAGCGTGCAGATATCGGGACGCAGCAGTTCGACATGTTCGACCCGGCGCTCCGGCGCGATCAAGGTGGTGCCGGGACCGGCCACCTTTGGATCGGCTTCGGACGGAACGAACCGTCCGCCCGGGCCCGTGGTCAGATTGATGATCAGATTGCGGTTGCGGGAGCGAATACGATCCATCACGTCGCGATACAGATCGATCGACATCGATGGCCGGCCGGTTTCGGGATCCCGCACATGAATATGCGCGATCGCGGCGCCTGCCTCTGCCGCCTCGAGCGCGCTATCCGCGATCTGCTGCGGGGTAATCGGCAGATGAGGCGACTGCTCCGGCCGCGTCAGGTTTCCGGTGATCGCGCAGGTGATAAAAACCTTTTGTGGGGGATTTGTTGCCATCAGAGATGCCTTCCGCCGTCGACTTGAATGACCGAGCCGGTGGAATAGCGTAACCCGACGGCACATGCGAGCACGGTTTCTGCCACGTCCTCCACGGAGCAAAGCCGCTTCAGCGGCGTGGTCGCGGCGGCTCTTTCCCGCGCCGCCCGATCGCGGCCGGGCACAAAATCAGTGTCGACCACGCCGGGCGACACCGTGAGGACGCGCACCGCAGGTGCGAGAACACGCGCCAGAGCGGCCCCCATCACATCCATGCCGGCTTTGGCCGCGCAATAGGCGATGCAGGAGCCGACCGCCGTGGTCGCGGCAATCGACGACAGGTTCACCACAAGGCCGTCGCCTCCGACGCGCAACTGCGGCACGAAGCTGCGCACCGCGGCGAAGGCCGCCCGCGTGTTCACACTCAGTATCCGATCGAAGGTCTCGTCATCCATGGCGTCGAGGTCGGCGTGAGGAATGTTGCGCGTGAATCCCGCCGCATTCACCAGGATGTTGGCGGGTGCCATCTCTCCAAGGACGCTTTCAGCGAGCACGGCCAATTGCGCTGAGTCTTCGATCCGGCACGCATAGCCGCGGTGCCCATTGCCGGACAGGCGCGCGGCCGCCGCTGCGGCCTTGGCCTGGTCCTGATGAGCAACGACGGCAACGCGCGCGCCGGCCTCGGCAAAGAGCTGCGAGACCGCCAATCCGATCCCGCCGGTGCCGCCGAGAATGACTGCGGTCCTGCCGTCAAGCGGCGTTGGATTAAGCGGCATGGCAACCTCGATCGATGAGCGGTGAAAAACAAATAAGCGTCAGTTGCCCGGCCAGGTTGCAAAAGACTTCGCGGCGGCGGCGCCAAAATGCAGTTCTTCGTCCTGGCCCGATGGATCGACGAAAAGTCTAATCCTCAACTCATAGTCGGCGATGTAAGCGATCGGCGGCCCAACCCGAAACGGCCGATCGTGTCCGGGATAGATGATCTCGCTGATATCGAGCGCCTTCTTCAGGCTGGCGGCAGCATCCCGCTCGCTGGCCGCGCAAGATGCGATTTGTCCGGCGACGGCCTCTTTCGCACTGCCGACCGCGTCGCCCGCCAGAAGTTGCCGGCCAACCAGCAATCCCATCGATCCCGGTGTGTGGCCCGGAAGTTCGACGATGCGTAGATCGGGAGCCAGTTCGATATCGCCCGCGACCGGTTGAAGCCGTAGTTTCCTGAGCGCGCGGGCGGTGTATTCCGGGATGGCCCAATCGCGTCCGCTGGCTGTGTCGGCTGCCTTCAGTTCGCGCTCATGCACGAGAATGTCGGCGTTACCAAAAAGGTCGGCGTTCGCTGCATTGTCCCAATGCAGGTGCGACAGCACGACCTTGGTCACCGCGGCCGGATCGATGCCGGCGCGGCGGAGGCGCCCCTGCAGGATCGGCCGGTAGGCATAGGGGCCGGTATCGAAGACGATCAGCTCGCCCGCGGCACGGACAAGCGCAACGGTTGACGTGCCGAACAGGAATTTGTCGGCTTCAGCGGCAAGACCCGTGAAGAGCAGCTCGATTTCGCTCGGCATGGTCAGATGCCTCCTGCCGTCTGCGGCCGGTCTTCGGTCGAAATCATGGTCTGGATATCGCGCCCATCGGGCTGAAATGAGAAACGCAAGTGATAGGTGTATTGCGTAAGATAGCTGACGCGACCTTCGTTCAGAGTGAACGGCCTGTCGTGCCCCGGATAGTAAACCGTGCCAGCCCCAAGCGCCCGCGTAAGGCTCACCTGCCCCTTTTCGGGATCGAAGAACGCAACGTCGGGGTGACCGCGGACTGCGTCGCGCGCCGACCACAAGGCGTCGCTGGCCAACACGAGATCACCCTGCCCGGCCTTCACGACCAGCCCTTGCAAGCCCACGGAATGACCCGGCAATAGCAGCGTCCGAACACCGGGAAACAGCTCCTGCTCGGAATCGTCGAGCAGCACGATCCGCATCCCCTGCAGCATCTCGCGCGCGTAGGGCGGCGTTCCCCAGTCGGTGGGACGGACCGCGCCTGCGTAGTCGAATTCCAGGCGGGGGACGAGAATTTCGGCGTGGCGAAACAGATCGATATTCTCGATATGGTCCCAATGCAGATGCGACACGAACACCGTATCGATGTCCGCAGGCGCAAGGCCGTGCGCCGCCAGCGCTTCGATCAGCATCGGTCGTACCCGAAAGGGGCCGGTATCGAACAGGATCGTGCGCTTGCCGTCGCGCAACAGCATCAGCGAGCAGATGCCGAACAGGAAATGATCGGCCTTGGCCGGCAGACCCGGTATGAGGACATCAACCCGCATGCTTCTATTCCGGCAACGGCTTGCCGCGCGTCTCCGGCGCAAAGCAGACCGCAATCAGCCCGATCACATAGCTCAAGGCCATGATGGCGCCGGACTTCGGGATGCCGCCAAAGGCAACCACCAGCGAGCCCGCGATGAATGGTCCGATTGCCGCGAAGATACGGGCGATGTTGAAGCAGAATCCGACGCCGGTGGCGCGCAGCCGCGTTGGAAACAATTCCGGAAAATAAGGCGTGAAGGTTCCCAGGATTCCGTTGGTGAACAAGCCCATCAGCGGCAGCAATATGAAGAGTGTCTGATAATTCTTCGGAACGAGGAAGACGATCGGCAACACGATCATGTTGCCGATGCATCCCAGCGCAAAGGCCGGCCGGCGCCCGATCAGTTCGGTCAGCCACGCGAACACCAAAAGACCGACGACAGCGGCACAGTTGAGAATGATGATGGCGATGCTGGTCACCTGCACGGGGTTGGCGCCGCCGGCAACGGCCAGTTCGGCCGCACGCGCGGGAATCCAGGTCTGCGTGCCCCAGAATCCGACCGTTGCCGCGAACGACATGATGGATGCCACCACGGTATTGCGCAGCCAGGGATGCTGAAACAGGCCGATGAAGGTAAAGGCCGCGAGTTTGCGGTCTTCCTGTGAAACCGACGTTCCCGATCGAATGCGTTCCGACGCGGCTTCTCGGCGGCGCGATGCCACCTGCCAGCGCTCGGACTCCGGAAGCTCGCTCCAGATGAAAGCGATCAAAATAGCCGGGATCACCCCGGTGAAGAACACCCAGCGCCAGCCGTAAGAACCGATCACCAGGTTCAGCACGCCGGCCAGCAAATAGCCGAAGCCGAATGCCGACATCATGACACCGCTCGCCGCCACGCGCGATCGCTGCGGCCAGGTCTCGTTGATCAAGGCGGTGCCGATCGCCCATTCGGCACCGACGCCCGCCGCCATCAGAAATCTGAAAATGGCGAGCTCCCACCAGGTCGTCGCAAAGCCGGACAGCGCAGTAAAGACCGCATAGACCACGATCGAGAGACACAGCGTGCGCGCGCGTCCCCAATAGTCGCCGAGGATGCCGAAGATCATTCCTCCGACGCCCCAGCCGAGCAACTGCACCGCGGCGATCGCGCCGCCGTAATAGCCAATGGTCTGCGGACTGGCCTGCGGTCCCAGCAGTTCGCGCAAGCTCGGCACCAGCACGACAGTAAAGAGATTGAGATCCATCGAATCAAGCAGCCATCCCACATAGGTGACGGCCAGGATGATCCACAATTTGCGTTCGATTCCCTGGTACCAGCGAAGTTCGCCAGCGCTTGTTACTGAAGTCGACATGGTGCCCTCTTTGTTTCCCGCCAATCATCCGATTGGTCTTCGCCCGGCGCGGCAGATTGGATCGGCCTGTTCTTCAGGTAGCCTAAATTCGCCGGGCACAGTGCCCTGCGGTTCACGGAAACGGTAGACGTCCCATGTGAAATGCGCTTATTCGTATGACGAATAACCAGAGCGACATCGTGAAAACCCTGGATCGTTTTGAATTCATGCGGCTGTTCGTGCGGATCGCCGAAACGGGCTCACTCTCCGCGGCGGCGCAGTCGGTTGGCGTATCGCAACCAACCGCCAGCCGCCAGCTCAAGCAACTGGAAGCTCTGCTTGGTGTGCAGCTCATCCGGCGGTCCACCCATGACCTCGCATTGACGGACGCCGGCAATCGGTTTCTGGAAGACGCGCGCACCATGCTGGCCGACTGGGAAACCTCGATCGACACGTTGCGAGACGAGCGCGAAGAGCTCAAAGGCCTGATCAGGGTCGCAGTCCCCGTGGCGCTCGGCCAGACCATTCTGGCAACGGTTGCGTCCCGGTTTTTGGTTCAGCACCCGGCGGTCACCCTCGACTGGCGGTTGATCGATGAGCCGGGCGATCTTGCCGCCGGCGGATACGACCTGTGGATTCGCGCCGGCCCCGTCCGCCAACTCGGCCTCATCGTTCGCCATCTCTGGCGGATCGATCGCACGATCGTGGCTGCGCCGGGCTTTCGAACCGTCGCACATCCGAGGTCGCTTGAGCCGTTACCTTCGGTCGTGCTGTTTACTTACGTTCCCGACGAAGTGCCGCTGACGGGACCTCGCAATCGGAAGGTCATTCTAAAAGTCCGGCCCGCATTCAACACCGACAATATCTATGCCGCGATCGTGGCGGTGCGGGAAGGCGTCGGCTATGGGATCCTGCCGTTCTGGGCGGTGCAGGACGATCTCGATTCAGGCCGGCTGGTTCAGCTCTGCCCGGGATGGCATCCCCCGTTTCTGATGCTGTCGGTGGCCTACCCGCCGTCACGCTATCGGCCCGTTCGCATCAGCGCCTTCGTCAATCACCTGCGGATGGAGCTTCCGAAGGCGGGTGCGGGAATCGTAGCCTACCAAGGCAGAACTTGAATGGCCTGCGTCGTCTGCTGGCGCTGAAAAGTGATCTAGTGACTCTGCATAGTGGTTTTGAGCGGTTGGTATGGCGGGCAGGCTTGCCTACAACCTGCTTTACGCCGGGGGTGGTTCCGACCGAGAGCGGACCATAAACCACAAGGTTATGCCCTCTCCTGTCGTCACTATTTTGCGACTTCCAGCCGCAGTCCAGGACCTGCTGTGCCGTGCACCAAACCGCTGCTGCTATCGCCAAAACTTAGGCGCAATCCTCAGGTCGCACAATCCTCCGGTCGATTGACCACGATGAGGTTGGAGAATTGGGCCAATATATCCTGAGGAACCTCATTAAATACGTCCTCTCGGGCGAATAGATCTATTCCATAGTCAGGAAACATCGTGAGTCTTACCTCGTTGATAAGCGAGAACAGTAGCGTCCTGCACTGTGTGGTGGCCTGTGGGCGGTGCAAACCAAACTCTGTCACCTCGCCGTCCCTGACAGCGAGAAGCGCGAACTCGCCGAGAGGAGAGTAGTATGCCTCGTCATGAGGTAGCCCGATTTCATTGGATCCCTCTCGCAGCTCTGGAACCCTGCATCCATGTCGCGCAAGGATGCTGACGATCGCATCCCGCGGGATCGGATCCCTCTGACCGTTCCGAAATTTCACCAAAGTCATTCCATAGCTCATGACCACGCTCCGCACCTGAACGCGATTGCCGCTTGGCTGCTGCTGAACCATACTAACGTCCAGACCGTCGCAGGCAATGTTGATCGCGCGGGAGTGTAGCGCGCGCTCCCGTACGGGCCGGAGCGGATATTGACAGCATCATTGGCCGGGTATCGCCGACCGCGGCGAACGAGAAGCCAGAACCTGCGGGACGTGAAACCTGAGTGGTTGTCGTTTGCGCCTCAGCGCTCGCGATAATTGGCACGGAGACGACCGGCAACGCCGCGATTGCACCGAGAACAAGCCGGCGACTTGGATGGCTCTCCTATCGGACGACACCCGCACCGAGCGAAGTCGTTTTAAAACCGCTACCGAAGTCGTTCCACTTTTGCCGCCATGTCGGGAAAACGGCTTATCCTATAGGTCGCGTTGCTACACTTGAGAACCCAGACGTCGTGATCCGGTTTTGAGTGCTTCGCGTCCCTCACGGCACTGAGTGGTTTGTCGCAGGCAACGCCCTGCATACGTATCTGCGCCGCGAGCATGTTCCGCGGCGTTTCCCCTGCCGCCTGCGCAGGAGATCCGATCAGGTCACCGAAAACGAAAGACAAGAGGCCGACGCCAGGAGTCAGAAGAACAAGGGTCAGAGAAGCAAGGTTTTGGCAATGTTGACGGGCTTTCATGGAACGCCCTCACCGTCGGACGATTCAAACAAAGCGTGTCGAAAAGGATCTTTTAAAAACCAAGAAACACTATCTAGCGCAGTGCGAACCATATCTGAAAACCCGGGCCTGTCCACCGCCGCGGACAGGCCCGTTGGCTTGCAGCCATTAAAGACCTAAGGGAAGCTGAATCGATACTTCCTAAAACCGACAGTATCCCTGCCATAGCGCTTGTGACTTTTTGGTCGCAGCATTCAACCTTTTTTCTGGCAAACTAAGTTCTCCTGAGTTTGCAATAGTGAGCCCCGTTCTTCAGGCCTAGGATGTCTTGCACGCGGAAGTTTTATTGGGAGGCAACGAACTTACGGGAGCACAATATGCCAACGGGAATTGCACGGGCGGACCGCGAAAAGCGGATGGTCAATCGCAATACATCGACGCAGACTTAGCATTGCCGCGATTGTTTTGGCGTCCCGCGATCATGCTTTTTTCCCATCGCAACACCTTCGGCTCGGATTTCTCTGACGGCGGCAAACTAGCATCCGCAGAGAAGACCATGCTTCGACGGTGATGGAAGTGTGTTGTGGCGCGTGGAACGAGATTGACTGTCGCCTTCCGAACTGCTGGAGCACCGTGACGAGATCCGCAAGAGTTCGGATTTCGCGGGACGTCAGCTTTTTTTCTTTTTGACGGGCTTCTCTTTGACAGGCTTCTCTGCCGGCACTTGCTCCGCTGCTTTCTTCATCGACCGCGCGTAACTGTCGGCCGCATTCTCTGCCGTGACCTGCAACCGCCTCGCCGCGGCGCCGGCCAGCAGCAATGTGTTCTTGGCGGTTTGTTTGTGTCGCTCCTTGGTCGCTTTATCCTTCGCCTTGCCAGCCATAGCCATAAATCGGCCATGCCGTTTCCTGGCAGCGTCCATCAGGCTCTTGTTCTGCTTTTTTGCGATGAGCCGGATGACAACATCCAAGTCGGCTTCGGCCATTTTTCCAATCCCCACCATTTGACGTGCGCGATCGTGATACACCGGCCACGTTTATCAATCAATTTATGAGCATTCCCTTATAAGCATCCCGGGCGGCCGTCCTGCCCGCTAGATAATCCCCTGCTTCTTCAACCCGTCGAGTTTGGCGTCGTCATAGCCGAGCTTCGACGCCAACACCTCCCGCGTATCTGCTCCCAGCAGCGGCGGCGCCCGATAGTCCTTCACCGGCGTCCCGGAGAAGGTAATGGGGTTGCGGATCAGCGACAGAGCCGGCTCGAAGGGGTGCTCGACCTTGATCTCCATGCCGCGCTCACGCACATGCTTGTCGGCAAACACCTGCGCGAAGTCGTTGACCGGCCCGCAGGGCACGCCAGCTTTCTCCAGTTCTTCCAGCCAATAGGCCACCGGCTTCTTCAGGAAGAGACCCGCAAAAATCGCCATGATCTCCTTGCCGTGAACGACACGGTCGTTGTTCTTGATGAATTTCGGGACGGTCGCCAATTCTGGGCTGCCGAGAACCGCGCAGGTTCGCGCGAACTGCGCGTCGTTGCCGACCACCAGCATCAATTCGCCATCGGTGCAGCGAAACACGCCCGCCGGCATGCCGCCATTGCCCCAGGTGCCGCGCCGCGGCGGGGTCGTGCCGTTGACGAGGTAGATTTGCGCATAATGCGACAGCGAGGCGATCACGGTGTCGAGCAGGCAGACGTCGATATGCTGGCCCTCGCCGCCATTGGCCTTGCGATGATAGAGCGCGGCAAGAATCCCGATCGAGGTGTTCATGCCGGTCATGTAGTCGACGATGCTGGGGCCGACCTTCATCGGACCTGCACCAGGTTCGCCGTCGATATGGCCGGTGACGCTCATCAGGCCACCCATCGCCTGGAAAATGGCGTCATAGCCGGCGCGGGGCGCGTAAGGCCCGGTCTGGCCAAAGCCCGTCACCGAGCAATAGATGATGCCGGGATTGACGGCGCGGATCGATTCGTAATCGAGCTTGTAGCGCTTGAGATCACCGACCTTGTAATTCTCCATCATGATGTCGGCGGATTTCGCCAGCTCGCGGATGATCTCCTGGCCTTCGGGTTTCGCGATATTGACGGTGACCGATTTCTTGCCGCGGTTGGCGCAGAGATAAAACGAGTTGTTATTGTTCTCCTTGCCTTCGGGATCGACCAGATAGGGCGGACCGAAGGCCCGCGCATCGTCGCCGCCGCCCGGCCGTTCGATCTTGATCACCTCCGCGCCGAGATCGGCCAGCATCTGCGCCGACAGCGGCCCAGCGAGCACGCGCGTCAGA
Organism: Bradyrhizobium sp.; assembly: GCA_028290305.1. Next base: position 4,962 of record JAQGKC010000443.1, on the reverse strand, counting down.
TCAAGAATTTTGATGCCTGAGAGTGGCAAACCCGACATGAATATTTCCTCCGAAATTTATGGTCTTGCGGCTCAGGAGCGAGCTGGCCCGGCACTGAGCGCATTCCGCGCGTACACTATTTTTTCGGCGCTGAGCAGTGCATTCCCGGCATGAAGCCATCCGTCTGCGGCCGTCGCACGGGCCGAGGATGTGGCTGGAGCAGGCAAAAGGAACCGAACCCTCGTATTCAGCTTGGAAATCGCCAGATTTTGGCAATATCTTCAATGGCTACCGCATGTGCCGTGCCGCCGCGTCGAACAATGGGCGGCGTGAACGCCCGCTCAAGCCAGCAGGGCACGCTTTATACCCGACGAGTTCGCCGGCGCCATAAAGCCTACCAGGTGGCGCACCCAGTCGAGCAGTGATCGCGACCAATGATCCGTTACATCATTCGAACAATCAGACCGGCGCGTGTCGTCTATCCTGAACAGCGAGGGTTCTGCGAAGACCGGCCAACTTGCTATTGCGCCGATCACCTCACATTGACGAAATCGCGCCGAAGTTTGAGCGTTTGGGGTTGGCGCGCATCACCCGAACGCCGAGGAACCAAATGAAGCTGCCGGTCGCGCCGGCGGCTTCGCCTGGCCACTTTTAGTGGTGCTCATCCTTATGCGGCGCCGGTGGTGCTTTCGGTCGCGCCGGCGGGCGCGGCGCGGGACGGGCCGCGGCAACGGGATGCGGCGCCGGGGAGGCCGCACGGTCGCACTGGGCTTCGCTGCGGTCGTCGGCGGCTTGGCCGGAGCTGTGTTATTGAGCGTGGTGCGCTGCTGCTTGTTCTCGAGCGGCTTGTTTCCAACAGGCTTGTTGGCCTCGACCGCTCTGCTGGTTTCAGGCGCTCTGTTGGTCCCAAGAGACTTGTTGTTCTCCGGCGGCTTGTTGGTCTCAAGAGGCTTATTGGTCTCAAGAGGCTTGGCGCCGGCCGGAGTCACAACCGGTGTGGTCGCAGGGCCTGGCTTGGCTTCCCGGGCAGCGACAACACCCTTGCCGGTGAACTCAGCCGGCCTGGATGTCGCCGCGATCGCCGGACGGCCATGGTTTTCAGACGCCAGCAGCACCCTGTTGGTGCTCGCCGTATGCTCGTGCTGAGTTTGCACGGCAGTCGCGGCCACATGTTGCTCGTGCGCCACGGCCTGCTCCTGCGGCGTCGGTTGCGCCGTCGTGCCACCGCTGCCTCCGTTGAAACTGCTCCTTGTGACGTTCGTGTTGCTGATCACGGTCTGGCTGTAGACATTGGTGATCGACACGCCGCCGAAATTATTGACGGTTCGGTTGTAGGCGAACACGCCATTGTTCCAGCGTCCCCCCTCGTAGCCGGTGCCGCCATAGCCGTAGCCATAATCGACGCCGCCGTAGAAACCGACATGCGGTCCCCAATATCCGGCATTCCATCCATAATGGCCGTCGCGCCAACCCCAATAGCCAGGCGTCCAAAGCAGCCCCACACTGGGCGGCTCGACCCAGGTGCCCGGGACCCAAAAATATCCGTCCGGACCGTAAGCCCAATAGCCGGGCGTCCAGATGTACCCGGGCGCAGGAATTTCCGGCTGCTCGTAAACGGGAAGCTCCGGCGGAGCAATTGTAATGCTGATGATTTGTGCTGTGGAGGCAACCGGGATGGCCATCGCGGCCAGCGCGGACAAAAGACAAATAACAAGGTGAAAGCGGCGCATGCATGCTCCCCTTACAGGCTGTGATTCCCCAGCTCTCCGCACAATCGTGATGGAATCATGCGACATTGTGGCGCGATCATTTGTTCCGGCCGGAAACATCGGTCCTGCCGCGGAACTCCACGCATACCCACCTGCAACACCAAGAACGGCAAACGCAAGCATCCGCGCGTCTTCTTCACCGTGAGGCACAGCCGGCTCTTGGAACTGCGCACCGGGCCCTGCCGGATGAAGATCAGCACTATGTCTACGCAGCAGCACCATGAGGTGTCAGAGATCGCGAGATACGCAGCGGTCAGGACCAATATTCTTCGGGCGTCGATCCAACGCCAGCGCAGAACTCAATCGTGCATCGGAAGAATACGCCACCGCATTGATGACACCGGCATCATGAGCAGGCAAGTTTCGGCAAGTCGCCGCATCACATCGGGCTCAGAGCCAGTTTGCCGGCGTCGGTCAACGCGCCGCATCGGAAGATGGCTCCCATGTTTTCCTTCCAACCAGCAAAATCGCCGTTCGACCCCGCAGATTTCAGCGACCGAGCGACATCCGCATCAATACCCTTCCGGCAATCGACGACGGTTGTTGTCAACGGTGTGCCGGTCGTTGAGAACGCGGCCCACACCGGTGCGCATCACGGAAAGGTTCTGAAGCGTAATGCGATGGGCGATGTCTTTTGATAGATTGATAGTGAGCTCATACGCTTCGCGTCGATCATAGGGTCCTTCGGAAAGAAGCGGTTTGACCCCTCCCCGCACTATGCCTATGGCACCTTTGAGACATGGCGACAGACACGGAAAACGTCCGCATCTCGGCCCTGCTGAATATCAACTTCGAACCGTCAGTGAAGCCGGTGCCGAACGCGTGCAGAATATCGAAAGAGTCCCGTCACACCGATTTCGCCTTGGCAGGCGGTGCCAGCGCCACGGCGGCCTCTGCGGTAAGCAAGCGGAACGTGAATGTCTCTTGCAAATAGAGGCGGACCGCGGTGTCGGAGTGACTCGAGTAGCCGATCGAGACGTCCTGTCCGATATCCAGGTCGAAATCGCCGCCGCGGGTGGTTAGCACAAAGGCACCGGCAATGGCGGGCGCCCAGATGATCTGATCGTTGACCAATCGTTTGACGTGTTCCAGCACGGGATATCCGTGGTCGCGGGTCTCGGCGAGTGCCGTATAAGCATCGGCGCCGAGCAGTACCGAATATGGCCCGTTGACGCCGACGAGGCGCAACTGACTCAAGGCTTGCGAAATGACGTCAGGGTAATCCCGCACATCGACCGGGAGCGTCATGATGGGATTGCTGGTACCCTGACGAATGCCCTCTATACCTGCGGCGGCATAGCCGTCGAAAATGGCGCCGTCTTCGGCAAACGCGATTTTTTTCGCTGCGTCCTTTGCCGGTTGCCAGTCCGAGTCCTCCGCGCCACGCTCCACGTCGTCAATCGCCTGCCGATCAAGCTCGAACGGAACCCGAAGCTCGACTAACGCCTTCACTTCACGCTGCCGCGCCAGAATGCCATCCGTCGGGGCCGCAATCGTCCGTACGTGACCGGTGCCGATGGCGGAGAGATCAACGCCGCCAGGCGTCGGCACATTGACCACGCGCCGTCCGGCGAGATAGCGCTTGAGAGTGCGCGATGTTTCCTCCTCGATCTCGGCCCACGCCGCATCGGAAATTGGGGCGAGCTCGCGATGAAGATTATTCATGTCGAATTTCTCCTTTGAGGGAGCCGATGCCGAGGGAGCCATCGGGCACGGACGGAATGGATTGTTCGCGTTCGACCGCCGGTACCGTGGCGGGCTGCTCCTCAGCCGGCGGCCCGTCGTCGGTGACGTTCTCCAGAAACGTCGCAGACGGCACGAAGAACAAGTTTCCGGTGACCGCGCGACTGAAGTCGAGCAGCCGGTCGTAATTGCCGGGCGGCCGGCCGACGAACATGTTTTCGATCATCTGCTCGGTGACCCGAGGCGAACGGCTATAACCGATGAAGTAGGTACCGAATTCACCCTGGCCGACCCGGCCGAACGGCATGTTGTCCCGCAGGATCTTCATTTCCTTACCGCCCTCTACGATCGTCGTAAGGGCGCTGTGCGCCGAGGTCGGCTTGATGGCGTCGTCCAATTCTATGTCGGACAGCTTCTTGCGGCCGATAATGCGTTCCTGCGCTTCTGTCGATAGCGCATTCCATGCGCTGATGTCGTGAAGATATTTCTGCACGATGACGTAGCTGCCGCCGGCGAACGCTGCATCCTCCGCGCCGATGAGCGCGGCGTCGATCACGGCCGCGCCCCGCGGATTTTCCGTTCCATCGACAAAGCCGAGAAGATCGCGGTCGTCGAAGTAACGGAAGCCGTGTACTTCGTCCGCCGTCGTGACCGCAGTTCCGATCCGCGCCATGATCTGCGCCGCAAGTTCGAAACACAGGTCCATGCGCTTGGCGCGGATGTGGAACATCAGGTCACCCGCCGTGGAAACCGCGTGGCGGGCGCCGGCACGAATTTCCCTGAACGGATGCAACTCCGCAGGCCGCGGCGATCCGAATAAACGGTCCCACGCGTCGGAGCCGATCCCCATGACGCAGGACAAGCCCGCTTCGATGTCGCGAAATTCCACCGCACGCAAAAGCGCCGCGAGGTCCCCGCAGAACGACCGCAAGGTCTCACGGTTTTCAGAACCTGGGTTTATCGTCAGGATGAGAAAGATCGCGGCGCGTGTAAGTGGCGCAGACACGGGCTGCGGAACAGTCCCCGCGTCAACTCCTGTTTCGGGCCCGGTCATCATCAGATCGCGTTCCGTGGGGCAGCATTCCGGAGGGAGGCACGAAATCTCGCCAAGAGAAATACGGTGCTCATAACGCCTGAGCAACCGCGCAGGCTTGGTATCACGATCAATCGAGCGGCGTCCAGCCGTTCGCACGCACCGCACGGCGAGGCCTCGGAATCGTTTTGGAGCGATGTAGGCCGTCAGTACTGGGCGGCGTTATGACGTGGCTTGTTAATGCGCTGCCATGAAGGCCGAATGAGAACACGACAGTTACCGGCTGGCCCACCGCCACGATGTTGCGCGGCCACTTCGGAGCAAGACGTTCTCGCTATGGCGCACTAAGCCGAGAACGGAAACATGTCCGTTGTTGATGCTGTGGACGGCTCCTCCACCGGCACATCGGTACCATGGATGTGGGCGCTGTTAGGGCTCCCACGATTCAGAGGAGCGAGCCATGCAGACGATAATGACAATCGGTTTAGACATCGCCAA
>JAQGKC010000411.1 GCA_028290305.1 Bradyrhizobium sp. | reverse complement strand
CGGGGCAGCATGGATCAACCTGAGCAGGTGGGGAAGGGGGTTTGAACGTGGGGCCTCATCACGTCATTCCGGGTTCGATGCTTTGCATCGCCCCGGAATGACGAAAGAGGGCCGCTTGCCCCATCCCCACGCGCTCCGTAAAAGCGGTCTCCGCTCACCGCAGGAAACCTTGCCCATGATCTCGCTTGCCGAACTCCAGCGCCGTATCGATTTCGGTGATCTTTCGCCCGATGCGGCGATCAGCCAATCACTGGAAGTGGTCGGCGCGCAGGAAAAGACCATCGGCGCCTTTGTCTGCCGTGACCAAGGTGCGCGAGCCGCAAGCGCGGGCCCGCTGCGCGGCATCGCCGTCGGGATCAAGGACATCATCGATACAGCGGATTTTCCCACCGAAATGGGCTCGGCGATCTACCAGGGATGGCAACCGCGCGCGGACGCGCCCGTCGTTCAAATGCTGAAGCAGGCCGGAGCCACCATCGTCGGCAAGACCACGACGACGGCGTTCGCGGCCAACGATCCGACGGCGACCCTCAATCCGCACAATCACGGCCACACGCCGGGCGGATCGTCGTCCGGCTCGGCGGCAGCCGTCGGCGCCGGGATGATTCCGCTGGCGCTGGGGACACAGACCGGCGGTTCGGTGATCCGGCCGGCCTCGTTCTGCGGCGTGGCCGCGATCAAGCCGTCGTTCCGGCTGCTGCCGACCGTCGGCGTGAAATGTTATTCGTGGACGCTGGATACGGTCGGGCTGTTCGCGGCCGGCGTCGAAGACCTGGCGCACGGACTTTCGGCCATGACCAACCGGCCCGAACTGCTGCTGGGTGCGGAGACGCCCACGCCGCGCATCGGCCTAGTGACGCAGGATTTCGCCGGCGCGCCGGAAACGGCAAGCGGGGAGGCGCTGCGGATCGCCAGAGTTGCGGCGGAACGCGCCGGGGCATCCGTTCGCGCGCTGGCGTTGCCGGAGAATTCGGCGGAGGCGTGGCGGGCTGGTTTGATCGTGCAGGAATTCGAGGCGCATCAGGCGCTGGCCTGGGAATACCGCACGCATCACGATGCCATGGCGCCGATGCTGCGCGCCAAGCTCGACGAAACCGCTGGACTACTGCCCGCCGCTTATGATGAGGCGCGCGCGATCGCGAACCGGGCCCGCCGTGCGTTGGCGAAGGTCTTTGACGATGTCGATGTGTTGCTGACGTTCTCCGCGCCGGGCGCCGCGCCAAAGGGGCTGGACTCGACTGGCGATGCCCGTTTCAACCGGCTCTGGACGCTGATGGGCGTTCCTTGCGTCAACATTCCGGCTTTTGTTGCCGATGGTGGATTGCCGGTGGGCGTGCAGATCATCGCCCGATTTGGCGACGACGCCGGAGCGCTTAAGGCCGCACGCTTCGTTGAGGATGCGCTGGCGAGATTGTAATCCGCCGGCGCCTTCAAGACGGCGCAATACGTTTCGCTATTGCGCCCTACAACGACGCGTTCGGCTACTACTTCTCCCCAATCCTGCCCTCGGTCCCCGCCTGCAGCCGCTTGATGTTTTCGCGGTGCATGTAGAACAGCAGCAGCGTCAGCACGGCGAACAGCGACGCCAGCGCGGGATGGCCGAACCACCACAGGAAAAGCGGGGTGACAAAGCTTGCGACCAAGGCCGAGAGCGACGAGTAGCGCGAGGTCACCGCGGTGGCGATCCACAGCACGCAAAACACCACCGCGCCCGGCCAGAACAGCCCGATCAGCACGCCGATATAGACCGCGACACCTTTGCCGCCGCGAAACTTCAGCCACACCGGAAACAGATGGCCGAGAAAGGCGCCCAATGCCGCCAGCATCGCCGCGTTGGGTCCGCCATAATAGCCGGCGAGGATCACCGCAATCGTGCCTTTCAGCATGTCGCAGACGAGAGTTGCCGCGGCGAGGTCCTTGCGCCCGGTGCGCAGCACGTTGGTGGTGCCGATATTGCCGGAGCCGATCGAGCGAAGGTCCTGGGTGCCGGCAAGTCTGGTCAGGATCAGCCCGAATGGAATCGAGCCGAGCAGATAGCCGATGACGAACGCCACCAGCAGAAATGCTTCAGGCGCCATCGCCGTTCCTCCCTTGGTGATATATCCCACACGGGTCAGACATGCTCGAAAACCGTCCGGCCGCCGACAATGGTGCACACGACGCGGCCGGAGAACCGGGCCTCGTCGAACGGGGTGTTCTTGCATTGCGACTTGAGATCGGCGGGATCGAGCACCCACGGCGTGTCGGCATCGATCACGATCACATCGGCGGGGGCACCGGCGCGCAGCGATCCGCCCGGTAAACCCAACAGCTCGGCGGGCCGCGTCGACATCGCGCGGATCAGCGTCTTGAAATCCATCTCGCCATTGTGGATCAGCCGCAGCGCTGCCGGCAGCATGGTCTCAAGGCCGATCGCGCCGCTTTCTGCTTCCGCAAATGGCAGCCGCTTGACTTCAACATCCTGCGGATTGTGGTCGGACATGATCACGTCGATCAGGCCGGAGGCGACGGCGGCGACCAGCGCGAGGCGGTCGTCCTCGGTGCGCAGCGGCGGCGACAGTTTCAGGAAGGTCCGGTATGGGCCGATGTCGTTCTCGTTCAGCGTCACATGATTAATCGAGACCGAGGCGCTGACTGCTAGTCCGGCATCTCGGGCGCGCTTGAGGATTTCCAACGATTCGATGCAGCTCAGCGATGCCGCGTGATAACGTCCGCCGGTCAGCGCGACCAGGCGCATATCGCGCTCCAGCATCACGGCCTCGGCCGCGTTGGGGATGCCGGCCAGCCCAAGCCTGGTCGCGAACTCGCCTTCGTTCATGACGCCTTCGCCGACCAGATGGGGGTCTTCGGTATGATGTACGATCAGCGCGTCGAAATCGCGGGCATAGGTCAGTGCCCGCCGCATCACCTGCGCATTGGTGACGCTCTTGTCGCCGTCGGTGAATGCCACCGCGCCGGCGGCTTTCAGCAGGCCGATCTCGGTCATCTCCTCGCCGCGCATGCCTTTTGTCAGCGCTGCCATCGGATGGATGTTGACAATCGCAGTGTCGCGCGCGCGGCGTAGGACAAAATCCACCGTCGCCGAATTGTCGATGACCGGCGAGGTATCGGGCTGGCAGATGATGGTGGTGATGCCGCCGGTCGCCGCCGCCTGGCTTGCGGAAGCGAAGGTTTCGCGGTGGCTGGCGCCGGGCTCGCCGACAAAGGCGCGCATGTCGATCAGCCCCGGCGCGACGATCTTGCCGGCGCAATTGACGATGTCGGTGCCTTCCGGCACGCCGGCGGCGCCGATGCCGCGCCGGCTCTCGCGGATCGTGCCATCGGCGATCAAGACATCGCCGATGCCGTCGAAATCGCGCGAGGGATCGATCAGGCGGGCGTTGGCGAGCAGGATCGGGCGGCGGTCGGTCAGCATGACATCACGCGTTGGGCAGGTTGCGGGCGAGCGCTTCGAGCACCGCCATCCGCACCGCCACTCCCATTTCCTCCTGTTCGCGGATCAGCGATTGCGCGCCGTCCGCCACAATCGAGTCGATCTCGACGCCGCGGTTCATCGGACCCGGATGCATCACCAGCGCATCCGGCTTCGCATAGGCCAACTTCTTCTGGTCGAGGCCGAAATAATGGAAATATTCCTGGCTCGACGGCACGAATGAACCGTTCATGCGCTCGCGCTGCAGCCGCAGCATCATCACGATATCGGCGCCGTTCAGTCCCTCGCGCATGTCGCGGGCCACCTCGACGCCCATCCGCTCGATGCCGCGCGGCAACAGCGTGGAGGGCGCGACCACGCGGACGCGGGCGCCCATGGCGTTGAGCAACAGGATATTGGAGCGCGCCACCCGCGAATGCATCACGTCGCCGCAGATCGCGATCACAAGGCCTTCGAGCCGGCCCTTGTTGCGGCGGATGGTCAGCGCATCGAGCAGCGCTTGGGTCGGATGTTCATGGGCGCCGTCGCCGGCGTTGACGACGGAACCGTCAACCTTGCGAGCCAGCAGTTCCACCGCGCCCGACGCATGGTGCCGCACCACCAGAATATCCGGATGCATCGCATTGAGCGTGACCGCCGTGTCCATCAGCGTCTCGCCCTTGCGGATCGAGGACGACGACACCGACATGTTCATGACATCGGCGCCCAGGCGCTTGCCGGCAAGTTCGAACGAAGACTGGGTGCGGGTCGAGGCCTCGAAGAACAGGTTGACCTGGGTGCGGCCGCGCAACGAGGTGCGCTTCTTGTCGACCTGTCGGTTGAGCTCGACATATTCCTCGGAAAGGTCGAGCAGGCCGGTAATATCGGCAGCGGAAAGGCCCTCGATTCCCAGCAGGTGCCGGTGACCGAGGACAAAGGTCGATTTCGATGCAGGGGTCATTAAAACGAGAGCTATAGGCAGGAAGGGAAGGCGGGGCAAGCGCGAATAGGCGGCCCGCGAGTTATCCCCTGATCTGTCCCAATCTCGCCATGCCCGCGCTCAAGCGCGTCTCCCAGCCAGATGTCGCGGGCATCCACGTCTTCTTGGTCATTAACCGTAAAAAAGACGTGGATGGCCGGAAGACTGGGATGGCCGGAACAAGTCCGGCCGTGAGGATGTGGGAACTGCTTTTCGTGAAAACGGCTGTAATCACCCTCGCGGTCCTCGCATGCGCCGCTTCGGCTCGGGCGCAGGGCCTGCCTGCCGATTTCGTGTTCCTGCGCGACATCGATCCAACCATCATTCAGGACATCCGTTATGCCGGATCGAATAATTTCGCCGGCCGGCCGCTTGCGGGTTACGACGCTGCCGAATGTGTGGTGAAGCGCAGCGTTGCGCTGGCGCTGAAAAGCATCCAGCATGAGCTGGCGCCACAAAGATTGTCACTGAAAATGCTGGATTGCTACCGGCCGGCGCGGGCGGTGCATGACATGGTGATCTGGGCGCAAAACGGCCGGGAAACACCGGCCGAGCGACGCTATAACCCGGCCTTTGGCAAGGCCGAACTGTTCCGGCTGGGTTATATTGCCGAGCATTCCGGTCATTCCACCGGTGCTGCGCTCGACCTGACCCTTGTCGATCTGAAGGCCGACAATACAGCCAGGTTCGATCCCACCAGAATTTATGCCGATTGCACCGCGCCTGCGAGCGCTCGCGCACCGGAAGGGAGCGTCGACATGGGCACCGGTTATGACTGTTCCGATGTGAAGGGGCACACGGCGGCGACATCAATCACGCCGGCTCAACGCCGCTGGCGAAACATGCTGATTGCCGCGATGGCGCGGCAGGGCTTTGTAAACTATTCGAAAGAGTGGTGGCACTTTTCGCTGCCGGGCGCGGCAGGACCCGCGTATGATTTTCCGGTCGCGCGGCGCCGCAGCTAAGCTTAGTGCGGGTGAAATCGTCTGGGTTCCAGCGTAAACTGATTAGCGAAATCTCCGACAGGAACGGGCCCATGACGCCAGTCTCATCCGCAACCCATCATGAGGTGCTCAACCAGTCGCCGCCATTTGAAGACGTCGATCTGTTCGCGCTGGACCGGCCACTCAGGGATGCGGTTGCGGCCAATGGTGGCGCTGCAGCCGAGAAAGAATTGTCCGAGTTCGGACAGCACTGGGGTTCGGCCGCGATGGCGGCGCGGGGCCGGGTCGCCAACGAGAACACGCCCAAACTGCGAACCTTCGACGCCCGCGGCAACCGGCGCGATGAGGTCGAGTTTCATCCGGCCTATCACGAGTTGATGGCGCGCAGTGCGCATGCCGGCGTGCACAATTCGACCTGGACCGACCAGGGCAAGCCGGCCGGAGGTGCGGCCGAAGTCGTGCGCGCCGCGAAGTTCTATATGGTCGCCCAAGTCGAGACCGGCCATCTGTGCCCGATCACCATGACCCGCGCGTCGGTGGCGGCATTGGCAGTGCAGCCGGACCTGCTGGCGAAAACAATGCCTGTGATCGCGACCCGCGCCTATGATCCCACCTTCGCACCATGGTGGACCAAGCGCGGCATGACGCTCGGCATGGGCATGACCGAGAAGCAGGGCGGCACCGACGTGCGCAGCAACATGACGCGCGCGACGCGCGACGGCGATGCTTATCGTATCACCGGCCATAAATGGTTCATGTCGGCGCCGATGTGCGACGCGTTCCTGGTGCTGGCGCAGGCCGATGAGGGGCTGAGTTGTTTTTTCATGCCGCGCTTCAGGCCGGATGGGTCGGTCAATGCGATCCAGTTCCAGCGGCTGAAGGACAAGCTCGGCAATCGCTCCAATGCCTCTTCCGAGGTAGAATTTGCAGACGCCTATGCGGAGCGCGTCGGCGACGAGGGCAAGGGCATCCGCACCATCATCCAGATGGTGCAGTTGACGCGACAGGATTGCGCGATTGCATCAGCGGGCCTGATGCGGTCCGGGCTCGCGCACGCATTGCATCACGCCCGTTACCGCAGCGTGTTCCAGAAGCACCTCGCCGATCAGCCGCTGATGCAGGCGGTGCTTTCAGACATGGCGCTGCACGTCGAGGCCTCGGTTGCGCTGGTGACGCGGCTCTGCCGTTCGTTCGACCGGGCGCCTGACGATCCCAGCGAAGCGGCATTCATGCGGCTCCTGACGCCCGCGATCAAATACTGGGTCTGCAAGAGCGCGCCGGGATTTCTCTACGAGGCGATGGAGTGCCTCGGTGGCAATGGCTACGTGGAGGAGGGCATCCTGGCGCGGCATTACCGCGAATCCCCCGTTAACGCGATCTGGGAAGGCTCGGGCAATGTGATGTGCCTGGATGTGCTGCGGGCATTGTCGCGCGAGGCGGAAGCGGCCTCGGTGGTTTTGCAAGGCCTTGTTGAAGAGACCAAGGGATTGCCCGGTGCCTCCGACGCGGTGGCCTTTATCGGCAAGGCCTTTCGCAGACCGGACAGCGAGCGCGTGGCGCGACTGGCCGTCGAGAAGCTGGCGCTGCTTGCGGCTGCGGCGGCGCATAACAAAGTGTCGCCACATCATGCGGAGTTGTTCGCGCGAACACGGCTTGCCGGAACTCATGCCGGCATGTACGGCGCCGTCGAGCTCGCCAATGACGATATCCGCGCCCTGCTGGAGCGAGCTTTGCCCTGATGGCCGAATCCGAGCCGCTAGTTGAAAGCCAGTTGATGGATTCTCTTGAAGGTCCCGCCGACATCATCACGGCTGCACCCGTCGTCCCCGCACAACGCCCGCCGCGTATCTGGAAATTCTGGGGCACCGCGCTGTGGGGCCTGTTCATCTTCGCCGCGATGTTTGTGGGACAGATCGCGGTCGTGGCCTGGTTCGTTTTGCGGCAAGGTGGGCCATTCGATTTAGCCGCCGCGGTTCACGTCGTCGGCGGCGGGCTTACGATTTCGCTCTCCGTGATCATGGGATTGCCCGCCGTTCTTGCCGCGCTGTGGGTGCCGATCCATCTATCGCGCACGCCGTTCGCCGACTATCTCGTGTTGCGCTGGACCTCGTGGACCAATCTTCTGATCGGCGTGGTCACTCTGGTTGTCGTGGTGATGGGTTGGGATCTGCTGTCGCGCGCGACGGGGCGCGAGGTCGAGCCCGGATTCATGGGGGACGTGCTGCGATCGGCGCGCGCCGACGGCGCGCTATGGCTTCTGGTGATCGCGTTCTGCATTGCCGCGCCGATCACGGAAGAGTTTTTCGCGCGCGGCTTTCTTTACCGAGGCTGGTCGGAATCGTTTCTCAGACCCGTCGGCGCCATCATCCTGTCGTCGATGGTGTGGACGGTGTTGCATCTGCAGTACGACTGGTTCTTTCTCGGCGAGGTGTTTTCGATCGGCCTTTTGCTCGGCTATCTCCGCTATCGCAGCAATTCGATCTGGCTGACCGTGGTCTTGCATGGCCTCAATAACCTGGCCGCGGTGGTGCAGACCATCTTGCTCACCGGGTCCTGATGCGTCAGCGCATGTCGCGAAGCTTCGTCAGCCGATCGAGCGCGCCTTGCAGGATGAAGATCGCGGCGTGTTCGTCGATTACCTCGGCGCGCCGGGCGCGGCTCATGTCCATGCCGATCAATTCGCGCTCGACCGCGACGGTGGAGAGCCGCTCGTCCCACAAAGCGATGGCCAAGTCCGTGAGTTTCGAAAAATTGCGGGCGAAGGCGCGGGTCGATTGCGCGCGCGGTCCCTCGCTGGCGTCCATATTGATGGGCAGGCCGAGCACGAAGCCCACCGCGTTGCGTTCACCCGCGATGGCGAGCAGGCGCGCCGCATCGGCCTTGAAAGCCTTGCGCTGGATGGTCTCGACGCCGGTCGCGAGCCGGCGGTCGGGATCGGACACCGCCACCCCGATGGTCTTGGTGCCCAGATCGAGCCCGACCAGCGCGCCGCGTTCAGGCCAGTGTGTAACGGCGTCGATCAGCGGTAGGATGAGGGCAGGCATGGCCCCGCATACCACGCGGCGAGCGGCGCGTGCAAAGTGGGAAAGGCAGATGACACCATGGACCGGCTGACATTATTCGGCTTGTTTGCCGTAACGGCGATGCTGATGTGCTACGCTCTGGAGGATCGCAGCCATTGGTTCATCCTCGGCTTCGCGGCCGCCTGTGCGCTGGGGTCGGCTTACGGATTTATGCAGGGCGCCTGGCCATTCGGGCTGGTCGAGGCGATCTGGGCCGTCGTCGCGCTGCGGCGCTGGAACGTCAGGCAACGGCGGGTCGCATAGCCATTCCGTGTCGCGAGGTGCTATTATCGCAAAGGCCCCTGGCAACGACGCCTGCGCCAATCCCCTCAATCAACCTGTATGAGCAGACCATGTGGCCGGATCGTCGATTTATCGAGCTTTTCAAGACTGAATTTCCCATCGTTCTCGCGCCGATGGCGGGGGTCATGGACGCAGACCTCGTGATCGCGGCGGCGCAGGGCGGCGCGCTCGGCTCGCTGCCCTGTGCGATGCTGTCGGTGGAGAAGGCGCGCGAGCAGGTCAACATCATCCGCCAGCGCGTCTCAGCGCCGGTCAACATGAACTTCTTCTGCCACAAGGCTGTGGATGCCGATCCCCAGCGCGAGGCCGGATGGAAGAAGCGGCTTGAGTCCTATTATCAAGAGCTGGGACTGGATCCGGCGACGCCGATCAATGCCGCCAACCGCGCGCCGTTCGACGCCGCGATGTGCGAACTGATTGAAGAATTAAAACCCGAAGTCGTGAGCTTTCATTTCGGCCTGCCGGACCAGGCGCAGCTCAAGCGCATCAAGGCCGCCGGCTGCATCGTGATCTCGTCCGCGACCATCGTGAGGGAAGCGATCTGGCTGGAGGAGAACGGCGCCGACGCCATCATCGCGCAAGGAGCCGAGGCGGGCGGCCATCGTGGCATGTTCCTGACCGACAATATCGCCGAGCAGCCTGGCACCTTCGCGCTGGTGCCGCAGGTGGTCGATGCGGTGAAAGTGCCTGTGATCGCGGCGGGCGGCATTGCCGACGGGCGCGGCATCGCGGCAGCGTTCGCGCTGGGTGCGGCCGGCGTGCAGATCGGCAGCGCCTATCTGCGCTGCCCGGAATCCAGGGTAATTGCCCCGGCGCGCACCGCGCTGGCCCAGGCGCGCGATGATTCCACCGTCATCACCAACGTCATGACCGGCCGTCCGGCGCGGGGCGTTGCCAATCGCGTGATGCGGGAAGTCGGCCCGATCTCGGCGGACGCACCGGCCTTTCCCCATGCCGCGACCGGCCTTGCGCCCCTGAAGGCGGCTGCCGAAAAGCTCGGCAAGGTCGATTTCACCAATCTCTGGGCCGGGCAGGCGGTGCGGCTCGGCCGCGAGATGCCGGCGGCGGAACTGACCCGGGCACTGGCCGGGGCAGCACTGGCGCGGCTGAGCCGAATGGCCGGCTGAGAAGGGCGACGCTCGCGGTTGCGGCGTAAAAGCGCCCTCTGCTATACGGCGGGCTCCATTTGCCGTTAGAGGCCCTATATAATGTCCGTCGATGCCGCCACCGTTCGCCGTATTGCGCATCTCGCGCGGATCGCGGTCACGGACGCCGAGGTTCCCCACCTGCAGGGCGAACTGAACGCGATGTTGGCTTTCGTCGAGCAGTTAAGCGAAGTGAATGTCGATGGCGTCGAGCCGATGACTTCGGTGACGCCGATGGAAATGAAGAAGCGCCCCGACGTGGTCAATGACGGCGAGATCGCGGACGAGGTGGTCGCCAATGCGCCGGAGACCCAGGACCATTTCTTTCTGGTGCCGAAAGTCGTCGAATAGGTCATAGCGTTTTCGAACGATGTGGGTACCGGTTCGCGCTGGGAAAACGCGTCAAACAAAACAGTCTTCGAGACGGGAAATCCGATGTGTCTGCTCTGCGACGATGAAAAGGCCTATCAGGCCTATATGAACTACCTCGACGCGATGGAGCGGCAGGGCAAGGCCGCCGATCCCGACAAGGCGATGAACGCCGTGCTCGATCAGCTCGAAGCCGCCGACAAGGCAAACGGCAAGAATTTGCGCGACGACCCGGCCAACGACAAGACGCTGTCTCCATTCTTCTGCAGCCCGGTTGATAAATGACCGCTTTGACATCGCTGACGATCGCCGAGGCCAAAGCCGGCCTCGCGAACAAATCCTTTACGTCGCTTGAACTGACCGACGCTCACCTCGAAGCGATCGAGGCGGCGCGCGCTCTCAATGCCTTCGTGATGGAAACGCCGGATCAGGCCCGCGTCATGGCGCGCGATGCCGATGCCAGGATCGCGAAGGGCGAGGGTGGGCCGCTCGGGGGCATTCCTCTTGGGATCAAGGATTTGTTCGCGACCAGGGATGTGCGCACCACCGCGTGCTCGAAAATCCTCGGCAATTTCGTGCCGACCTACGAATCCACGGTCACATCGCAGCTCTGGCGCGACGGCGCGGTCATGCTCGGCAAGCTCAACAATGACGAGTTCGCGATGGGCTCGTCGAACGAGACGTCGTGCTTCGGCCCGGTGGTCAATCCGTGGCGGCGCGAAGGCTCCGTGACCGCGCTGGTGCCGGGCGGCTCGTCCGGCGGCTCGGCGTCGGCGGTGGCAGCGCTGCTGTGCATGGGCGCGACCGCAACCGATACCGGCGGGTCGATCCGCCAGCCCGCGGCGTTCACCGCGACCGTCGGCATGAAGCCGACCTATGGGCGCTGTTCGCGCTGGGGCATCGTCGCGTTCGCATCCTCGCTCGATCAGGCCGGCCCGATCGCGCGCACCGTGCGCGATGCGGCGATCCTGATGCGGTCGATGGCCGGTCACGACCCGAAAGACACCACGTCAGTCAATCGCGAGGTGCCGGACTATGAGGCGGCGATCGGAAAGTCGGTCAAAGGCATGAAGATCGGCATCCCCCGGGAATATCGTCTCGACGGCATGCCCGCGGAAATCGAGAAGCTCTGGACCGAGGGTGCGGCCTGGCTCAAGTCCGCGGGCGCGGAATTGGTCGAGGTGTCGCTGCCGCACACCAAATACGCCTTGCCCGCCTATTATATCGTCGCCCCGGCGGAGGCCTCGTCGAATCTGGCGCGCTACGACGGCGTGCGCTACGGACTTCGGGTGCCCGGCCGCACCATCGGCGAGATGTATGAGAATACCCGCGCTAGAGGCTTCGGCGCCGAAGTCCGCCGCCGCGTCATGATCGGCACCTACGTGCTCTCGGCCGGCTATTACGATGCCTATTATCTGCGCGCGCAGAAAGTCCGCACCCTGATCAAGAAAGACTTCGAGGATTGCTTCGCAAAGGGCGTGCACGCGATCCTGACGCCGGCGACGCCGTCGGCGGCGTTCGGCATCGGTGAAAAGGGCGCCGATCCCGTCGAGATGTATCTCAACGACATCTTCACAGTGACGGTGAACATGGCGGGGCTGCCAGGGATCGCGGTTCCCGCCGGCAAAGACTCGCAAGGGCTGCCGCTCGGCCTGCAGCTGATCGGACGTCCGTTCGATGAAGAGACGCTGTTCTCGCTCGGCGAGGTGATCGAGCAGGCGGCGGGAAGATTTACGCCGCCGAAATGGTGGGCGTGAGGTTCCATTCGACGCGAGCCGCTTTTGCGTTGCGTTTTTTGCCGCGCTTCGCCATGGTTCATCGATGAGCACGGTTCGTGTATGAGCGCTGACGACGGCAGCCCACCTTCCCAGCAGGTCGACCAGCTTCTGGGTTCGTCGAAGCTCGCGTTGGCGATCGAGAACGACAAATATAAACATTTGCTCGATCATGCTCCGGTCGCGGTCGCGGTATCGCGCGGTTCCGGCGAAGAGCAGCACGTCGTTTACATCAACAGGGCGTTCGAGAATTTGATGTCGATGGCGGCGGCCGATGTGGAAGGTCGCAGCTGGATCTGTCTGGACGGTTTTCTCAGCGAGGATGGCCCGGCCCGGACCCTGGGCGAGGCGATCCGGGACGGCGAAGATTTTGTCGGCGTGTTCCGTCCGGCCGGCCCGATCGACCGTCTGGTCATCGTGCAAGCCTACGCCTCCGTGATCGAAAACGACGACGGCGTCGAGAATTTTCGCATCGTGGCGCTGGTCGATGTGGGTGGCCGGGAACGGGCGCAGATCGAACAGTTCGAGAGCCAGATCCGCGACCGCGACATTCTGATGCGCGAACTTCAGCATCGGGTAAAAAATAACCTGCAGTTGATCACCGCACTCATCCGTCTGGAGGCGAGATCGGCCGCAGAAGGCGAGACGGTGGCTTTGGCACGGCTTGCGAGCCGGATCGATGCCTTGACGGTATTGTACCGGACCTTGTCGGCCGAAAACGCCCCGTCTGAAATCGATCTCGGCCAATATCTCTCCGACATCGCGACCTCCGTGATGGAGGTCAATGCGATAGAGAGCGTGCAAATCGACATCGACGTCGGTTATTGCCCGGTCTCGATCAACATTGCGATGCCGGCGGGACTATTGATCAACGAGATGCTGACCAACGCGCTGAAATATGCGTTCGTCGGCCGCAGCGGCGGCCAGTTGAAACTGATTTGCAAGCAGGACGGTGGTCGCGTGACGATCATCGTATCCGACGACGGCATGGGACTCGGCGAAAACCAGGAATGGCCGTCGCCGCGGAAACTCGGCGCCTTGATCCTGCAGACGCTGAAGGAAAATGCTGGGAACGTCGCGTTCCGCGCCGAAAGCATCCGCGGGCAGGGAACATGGTTCACGCTGACGTTCGATGCGACGCCAGGTGCAATGCCGAACTGAGTCCGATGGTGAGCATGGCGGATTTCAAAGCCAGTTTATCAGGCGCGGGGCCCGCGCCGG
This sequence comes from Bradyrhizobium sp., assembly GCA_028290305.1. The sequence continues at coordinate 7,089 of JAQGKC010000411.1, read as the reverse complement.
GTCTCAACGCGCCGCTCGCCGCCCTGTGGTGGGCCGCAAATGGCAAATGGGACGAGGCGCACAAGATCGTTCAGGACGAAGAGACGGTCGATGCAGCCTGGGTCCACGCTTATCTGCACCGCGTCGAGGGCGATCTTGGCAATGCCGGCTATTGGTACCGGCAAGCGGACAAGCCAGTCGCGAAGGATTCGCTCGAGGCCGAATGGAGGCGGATCGTTTCCGCGTTATTGCCGTCGGGTTGAACGGGACAGGCCGCAAGCCGATCAAGCGCCGGCACACTAAAACTCGTGCGCGCTAGTCATCTCAGAGAGCTAGAACGGCTTACGCGCAACCATATTGAGGCTTATGAGCGTATCGCTGAAACGCAGTTCGCTGGGCATCCAGTATCTTCCATCCTTCTCGCTGCTCCCAGCCGCGAATATGAAGCTTGAGTCCGTCCGCAGGTGGTTCGCTCATCATTGCACTGTTATCCTAACTGTTGCGTCGCTCTCGCCGTCGAAGCTTGGTCGTCCGCGGTAGATTTCGCGGCCGAAAGAGCCGCCGCAAAATTTACTCTGGCTGCTATCCATCTAACGGCATAATTTACCGCGCTTCGATGTCTCGACGGGGCACGGCAGGAGTGCTACAAACCTTGAGAAAAATTCCAGCTATTTCAAAGCATTCCGATCTGAATCGTCGTCGAAGCCGTCCATGAATATTGCCGTCAAACCATCGAAGCTGATCAAGGGCGCCACCGGCGACTGGGAAGTCGTCATTGGCATGGAAATCCACGCCCAGGTCACATCGAACTCGAAACTGTTTTCCGGCGCCTCGACCGAATTCGGCGGCGAGCCCAACAGCCATGTCTCGCTGGTCGATGCGGCGATGCCCGGCATGCTGCCGGTGATCAATGAAGCGTGCGTCAGACAGGCGGTGCGCACCGGTCTCGGCCTGAACGCCCGGATTAATTTGCGCTCGGTGTTCGACCGCAAGAACTATTTCTATCCGGATTTGCCGCAAGGCTATCAGATCAGCCAGTACAAGTCGCCGATCGTCGGCGAGGGCGAGGTGATCGTCGAGTTGGCGGGCGGAGAGAGTGTCACCATCGGTATCGAGCGGCTGCATCTGGAGCAGGACGCCGGCAAGTCGCTGCACGACCGCAGCCCGACCCTGTCATTCGTAGACCTCAACCGGTCCGGCGTCGCCTTGATGGAGATCGTTTCCAAGCCGGACATCCGTTCGTCCGAGCAGGCCAAAGCCTTTGTAACAAAACTGCGCTCGATCCTGCGCTATCTCGGCACCTGCGATGGCGATATGGAGAAGGGCAGCCTGCGCGCCGACGTCAACGTCTCCGTGCGCAAGCCGGGTGGCCCGCTCGGCACCCGCTGCGAGATCAAGAACATGAACTCGATCAGCTTCATCGGCCAGGCGATCGAATACGAGGCGCGGCGCCAGATCGAAATCCTCGAAGACGGCGGCGCCATCGATCAGGAAACCCGGCTGTTCGATTCCAACAAGGGCGAGACCCGCTCGATGCGCTCCAAGGAAGAGGCGCATGACTACCGTTATTTTCCGGATCCCGACCTGCTTCCGCTGGAATTCAGCGAAGCCTATGTCGCCGATCTGAAGGCTGACCTGCCGGAATTGCCGGACCAGAAAAAGTCCCGCTTCATTGCCGAGTTCGGCCTCTCGCCCTACGACGCCAGCGTGCTGGTGGCTGAACGCGAGAGCGCGGACTTCTATGAAACCGTGCTGGCGAAGCTTGCGGACAGCACCCGCGACGGCAAGCTCGCCGCCAACTGGGTCATCAATGAACTGTTCGGGCGGCTCAACAAGGAGGGCCGCGACATCGCCGCGTCGCCGGTTTCCGCCACGCAACTTGCCGCCGTCGTCGATCTGATCGGCGAGGGCACCATCTCCGGCAAGATCGCCAAGGACCTGTTCGAGATCGTCTGGCAGGAGGGCGGCGACCCGCGCGCGCTGGTCGAAGCGCGCGGCATGAAGCAAGTCACCGATATGGGGGCAATCGAAAAGGTGGTCGACGACATCGTCGCCGCCAATCCGGACAAGGTCGCGCAGGCCCGCGCCAGGCCGCAGCTGATCGGCTGGTTCGTCGGTCAGGTGATGAAGTCATCCGGCGGCAAGGCCAATCCGCAAGCGGTCAACGATCTGCTCAAGTCCAAACTCGGCATCTGAGCGCTGCCCGACGGTGATGCCGGCATCATCGGCGCCGTCTCGCTTCATGCGCGCGAGCGAGCATGAAGCGTTCGCCGCGAGTAGCTGACCATCGCGACCAGAAAATCGCATTGCGAATCAGCGGGGGCGATTCTCGCAAAAAAGCGGTTTTGGCGAGCGACGATGAGACGCGAAGCCAGCCAGCACGAAAATTTTTTCATTGCCAAAAATCGCGACTCAGAGTCCGCGCAGTGGACTTTTGGCTGACATCGGTGAGTCGCAATGACATCGATCACCTGTCGATCCTCGAACGCGCGAATAACGAAAATGCCTGCGGCACAGTCGCTTCCTGCGATATTGACAATCGCCGACCTCGTATTTTCGCGCACTACTCGCATCGTTGCGTGGGTGCATTGTCGTGTTGCTGACGAGCGAGCGGCGCGCGCTCTCGCATTGCTGCGTCAACACTTCCTTAAGCTGGACGCTGTTTTTTCTAATGTGTTGGTGTATTCGGGATGTAGTGCATTTCGATTCCCGAGTGCACGCAGCGATTAAGCCATCTCACTAACGGAGGGCAACATGGCCAAGAAAGCTAAGAAGGCAAAGAAGGCGAAGAGCGCAGTGAAGAAGACTGCGAAGAAGACCCGCAAGGTCGCCAAGAAGAAGAAGTAAATCTCGCTTAAGAAAATTGCCGGCAGCTTGATGCCGGCGACGTCACAAGAGCCTTCAGAACGATTTGCTTCTCGAAGCAGATTTTAAACCGGTGGCTCTGGTCGACGAAAGAGGGTGTCGGCGAGACATCAGGTCAAACGGCCGGATCTTGTTTTCGAGGAGTTCGCTCTTCCAAAAACCGGTCCGGCAGAAGAAACAAGTTTTCTTCGTTCGGTGCGGATCTCTGGTCCGCAGTTTCACCGGGCCCAAAGCCCCACGTGAAATCTGGTCCTGACGTGTTCGCCGACGCCCTCGTTCCCTGGGACGCCCCCGTTCCCTTGCGGGCAGACGATGCCGGCGCTCTGATTCCCCAAATCCCTTGAAAAAGTCGTTCTGACCGTCCACGGCCGCAAAGCCGGGGACCGTTTCGTCTGAAGGCTTTGGGTGGCGGTCCCAGCAATTCCAGCCGCCGTCACCTGCGGACGCGGGTGATCTAGTACGCCGGAGCGTCTGTGATCGATCGCGACACTGCGGCTTCTCATTGCCGTCGCTGGCGCTCCGGAATACGGGGTCGCCCGATCCAGCCGGGCGACGATGGCTGTAAGCGGAACGCGATTGCGCCAATGGTTATCGTTTGGCGAAATAGCAGGGTAAACCGAATCCCGCGGTCGGGTAATAATCCCTGCGAGACAAGCGCTTTTGCTATTCCGCGGCCGTAGCGCCGGGAACGCGTTTACATCCCGTTCATCGCGATACTTAAACTGCCCTTCAAATTTGATCGGTCATGATCATCCCAACAAGCCGGCAAACGGCGTGGGGCAATAACAGGGCGTTCTAACAAGTGGACAGGGGCCGCGCTCGGACAGGCGGCAAAAACCAAAAAGGAGATGTGGGATGTTTCAGGGGCATATCGATCAGGAAACGGCAACGCCGGTGGAAGCAAGCGCGATCCCGGACGTACTGTTTGAGCGCGGGTTGTATTGGGCGAGCGGGCGCTCCGGCGTGGTCAATCTCGTCGCGGCGCACAAGTGGTTCAACCTCGCAGCCCTGAAGGGCCGCACCGATGCGATTGAGCTGCGCCGCGAAGTCGCCGAGATGATGTCCGAAATCGAGATATCCACGGCCCAGCGCGAAGCCCGGGCCTGGATGACGACGCACTGAGCGTTGCAGGGGAGGGCCGTCGGGCCTTTCTTACCCTGCTATCGCGAAGGCCATGTCCAGTCCGGCGGCATGTTGTCCCGGACGACAGTTTCGCCCAGCTGCTTCTCCAGCACGATCTGCCGGCTATCGGCATCGGCATCGAGTGCGGAGACAAGGATTGGGGCGTGTGAGACCACGATCATCTGCGATCGCGTTGACGCCTGCGCGATCAAGCGCGCCAGGGATGGCAGCAGATCGGGATGCAGGCTCGTTTCCGGTTCGTTGAGGATCATCAGCGCCGGCGGCCGCGGCGAGAGCAGCGCGGCGACGAGCAGAAGGTACCGCAGCGTGCCGTCGGACAATTCGGATGCCTTGAGCGGCCGCAGCAGGCCGTGCTGCCGCATTTCAATTTCGAAATAAGCGCCGGTGCTCACAACATCGACACGTGCGCCTGGAAACGCATCGGCGATCGCTTCGTCCAAGTCGCCGGCGGCGCCGATTTCGCGGATCGTCTGCACTGCTGCTGCCAAATCCGACCCATCACCGGCCAGGACTGGCGTATAAGTGCCGATCTGCGGCTTGCGCGCTGGCGCATCGGGGTCGGTTCGAACGTGATCGTAGAATCGCCGGTCCCGCATCCGCTCGCGCAGCACCAGCAACTCGACCGCATCGCGTGGATCGCTGCAATGGGTCATCATGCTGTCGAACGACGCGAGTTGCTGGTAGGCCTGTCGCCATTCGCCATTGTCGTTTCGAATGCGGACACTCGGGCCGTTGCGAACTGCGAAGGCGTTGGCCCGGCCCAGCCGTTCGCCGGTCCATTGGCTTTCGGTTTTGATTTCGGGATCGCTTGAGAATTTCGAAAGGGAATCGGGCCGCGGGAGGCCGAGATCGATGGCATAGCCATAATCCTTGCCTGCAAATCCAAGCTTGAGGCTGACTGGATTCTTGCGAACCAATCCTTGCACGGGTTGCCTGCCGGCTTTCATTTCGCGGGAAAATGCTTCCGGCCTGCCCACAACGTCGATTGCAGTCCGCCCTCGGCGGCCAGCGACTGGATAATGCGGCCTTGCGCGATGTCCGCCAAAAGCTTCAGGGCACGATAAAGGCTCGATTTGCCGCTGCCATTAGCGCCGGTCACGACATTGAGGGCGGCCAGCGCGACTCTGATGTCGCGCAAAGAACGATAGCCGGAGATGGCAAGTCTCGTCATCATGACGCATCGGCCTGGATCGATGGTGTGCTGGCTAGCGGGGCTGGCGCCCCTGTCTTCAGAGAGAGCCTCTTATAAATGAAAAGTTATTCGGCGTGTCGGATATGCGCCCCGACATTCGTCCTAGGGACATATATCGGCAAACAGTCGGAGTGAGAGTCATGATGCGTCAAGGCGGAAAGGCCGAAAGTCAAATCAAAGCGGTTATCGAAGCATGGGCGGACGCCGTCCGCCGGCATGATCTTTCCGGTATTCTTGCCCATCATGAGCAGGACATCGTGATGTTCGACGTACCGCCGCCGCTGCAGTCGCGAGGAATCGACGAGTACAAGAAAACATGGGATCTGTTCTTCAGGTACCACAAGCCGTCACAGGCGTTCGACATAGAGGAGCTTGCAATCACCGCCGGCGAAGATGTCGCCTTCGCCGTCGCTATCGTGCGGTGCGGCTCCGGCACGTTCAGCGGTCCTCCGGAGGAAGGCGGGTTTCTCTTCAGGCTGACAATTGGACTGCGGAATGTCGATGGCGACTGGCGTATCGCGCACGAGCATCACTCCGTGCCGTCGACAGACTAGGGTCAAAGTTCGATAATAATAAAGAGAGAAGGGGACAGCGCCGAGAAGGGGACAGCGCCCCTATCAGTGCGGGTATGCTGGCGGAGACGGAGGCCTTTTATTTCTGTCCGACTAAGTCCGATACTGTCCACAAGTGCTGATAATTCCTGTGGTTTTCATAATCCAACGTCTTTACACGTTCGCCATCGTCCGGCTAGGTTCGCATCCAAAGTGTACGTAGAGACGTGCGCTTTATGAGGCGACACCTTGGCCCGACCGACGAATCGTCTATCGACGCTCACCCTAAAGAAGAAACTTCCGCCCGGGCTCTACGCCGACGGGGGAGGGCTCTACCTGCAGGTCTCGCAGCAGGCGACCAAGGCATGGATTTTCCGTTTCACCCGCGCTGGCGTGCCCCGCAAGATGGGCCTGGGGCCCGTCAGCGTCAAACCCGACGACAAGCGCATCACGCTTGCGGACGCTCGCCGGAAGGCTGCGGCGGCCCGTAGCTTGCTCATTGACGGTATCGATCCGATTGCCGCCCGGGACGCGCGGCGCGCTCAGGCGGCCCTGGAGTACGCACAGGCGGTCACTTTCAAACATTGCGCCGACGAATACCTGAGAGACAATGAGGGTAGCTGGAAAAATGAGGTCCACCGGAAGCAGTGGACGTCGACCCTCAAAACCTACGTTCACCCGGTCATCGGCACCTTGCCCGTGGCGGGGGTGGATACTGGCTTGGTGCTCAAGATCCTACGTCCGAATCTGGAACGCCAAGCCCGAGACGGCGAATCGTGTCCGTGGGCGGATCGAATCTATTTTGGATTGGGCAAAAACTCATAGCTATCGGCAAGGAGACAACCCGGCGCGGTGGAAAGGCCATCTCGACAACGTTCTGCCGAAGCGGTCCAAGGTCAAACGCGTCCGCCACCATCCAGCGCTGCCCTATAATAACGTTCCCGAGTTCGTGGCGGAGCTTCACGACATTGAGGGGATATCAGCCCAAGCGCTGGAATTTACGATTCTCACCGCTGGCCGCACCGGTGCAGTGATTGGCGCGTTGCTCACCGAAATCGATCTTGGGGCCAAAATTTGGACGGTGCCGCCTGAGCGGGCAGGGACCAAGATCGACGGCGACGAGTCGCGGCGCATTCCATTGTCCGATCGCGCCGTTAAAATCTTGAAGGCGCTCCCGCGGGAAGACGGCAGCCCGCACGTTTTCAGCCACGCACCGGTGGCGTTGCCGAGGTTGAAGGCACCCTGGTCGACCGATGCGGGCTTCATCATGGGCTTGCTGCCGGATGTCGCCGGCAGTCTGCAGGTGACCATTCCGCAGGCCGGCTACCTCGTGTCCGGCTACGCCATGGGCGTGGTGGT
>JAQGKC010000399.1 GCA_028290305.1 Bradyrhizobium sp. | reverse complement strand
TTGAAAACGCAGGCGGTGAACGCTAACTGCTCTGTGGCGTGGTCGATAAGCAGGGTGCATTTCACGAACTCGCAACGATCATAGCGAGTGAAGATGCTTTTGCCTCGAAAATCAAAATACACGGCTTGAAAACGTTCGCGGTAGATGACGCGCTCTTCCGTCGGATCATCCGATCTCATTTCTTCAACTTCGGCAAGTCGACCCGGTCCACGCGAAACTCGGTCGGCCCCTTGGTGAGCCGGCGCCGGCGCTGAGCTCGTTCTTCGGGTGGCGCGGAGCGATCGATCATCCTTTCGATCGCCTTTGCGGCGAGCTCCTGAGCGCGCAACCTCCGGCCAGGGTTGCTGACGGGCCTCGCTGGCGTCTTCGCGGTGAGCCCGGCCTCGACCAGGCGGCGGATGGCTTCGGAGCGGTTAGCGTCATGATCCTCGGCCCACCTGTCGACTGAGGCGGTGAGCTCAACAGGCAAGCGCACGGCGCTAACGGGATCGCGCCCCGTTGCCGGCCGCCCCCGCTTTTTTCGGTTTACCTTAATTGAGTTTGCCATTCAAATCGGTTTACCAAAATAGCAAGCCGAGTGGAAGCGCTAACTGTCGCACCGGGCCCTGCTCATCCCGAAACGAATAGATAGCTAGTCTCGGCTTGCATCATAGAGGCTGATAGATCCCGTGACGAAGGGAAACACAGCCATCAGGGTCCAGACCAGCGGCCAACCTTTTGCGATCGTTGCGGCGACAACCCATGCCGCGAAGAGGATTATGCCTACCGAAATTAGCACAGAGATAACTTTATCATCCATGTTGGGCACCTTGCGCTCGCTAAGACGCCGCACCTATGCGGCTCAGCCGATCGTGCACGCCGGTGCCGCGGGCGGGTTTTTCTTTTTCCGGCCCGCATCGCCGGCCTGCAGTTGATTGTGTGCCCCTGGGCCCGATATTCTTCGGCGCGTTTAACGCGCCCGACGTCGGACTGAAGCGAGAGGCCCACCGCTGCTCAAAACGCTTTTGAATGTGAACGGGAACGGTGCTCATCGATGAAGCTCTCCAGCAGACATCGCCCCATACCCGCAAGAACACCCGCCAGTGGTTATGGTTCACTAATTCACGCGGATGTGCTCCCCGCCGCAGGGCGACGTTAGGAGACAGTATGCAAGTTTTAGCTCAGATATTTTCGTCCGGCCACTTGCTGCCAGTGTCATTGATCCCAACCCACCCCGCCGAGTCGCCGGATATATCAACGACGAGTAACTGATCTTCTGTTCCTACAAGCGTTTTCAGCCGCTCCCGGATCTGAGTAGGCGTGTGGCTGCATTGCACAATCCAAATTGTTTCGAGGTGATGCCACCAATCGCCCAGAGATTGTATCGCTTTGATAAGGGCGTCATATGCTTCGCCCCTTGGGGGGTGAATATCGCAGGCGATAAGTATGGTGGCCATACTGGCGCTTGTTTCCATTAACCGCCTCAGGGCCTGGTGCTCCGGCCCGTTCGCCCCTTCTGAGAGGAATTTATCGATCTCGATGTAGGATACCTGACCGCCCGATCGAGGGTTTGGGCGGTGCATCACGGCTCGCACGCCTGTTACCGGATGTCGGGTTAGACACCACGAATCGCCGTTGCTGCTTTCGTAAATGAGTTCATCGTCCGCCGGAGCCGACTTTTCTTCGATTTGCTTGCCAAGCGCATATCTGAACTCGCCCTGAATTGGATATTTGCGCATCAACTGGAATTGGGCGCCCGGATTCTTTTTCCAAATTGCAACCTCAGCAAATGTAACGTTGATCATCCCGTCGCGGAACGGATAGTCCCCGGCCTCCTGCACGTTATTAAGATCGCCCAAGCTATGTTCATGGTAGATTTAATAGGGCGGGCGCGGTTCCGTTCCACAACCCTTCGGGTTCTCCTTCCGAACGGAACGAACCTCAGTGTTGATTGTTTGTTCTCCGCTGCAACACTTCTTGGATTGTCCGGATTTCGTGCACGCGACATTGAGTGCATACGATGACCGCAGCCTACCTCAAGCCACGCTCGCCAAAATCCCTTCATAAAGGCCGTACCATGGCCCAGGCGCATCCTTATCTAGTGGCTGCGGCCGCGACCGTAGGAGCTTTGGCGATATCGGCCTTGGTGAACCGTCACCTGGCCAGGAATGCTGAAAATGACAATCCCCCAGCTGGTCAATTCCTGGAAGTAAATGGCGTCCGGCTTCACTATGTCGAACGTGGCTCAGGCGAGCCGCTGGTCCTGCTGCACGGCAATGGCAGCATGATTCAGGATTTCGAATCCAGCGGTTTGATCGATTTAGCCGCTAAGAATTATCGCGTCATCGTTTTCGATCGTCCTGGATTCGGCCATAGTGATAGGCCGCGTAACGTTGTCTGGACGCCGGCAGCGCAGGCTGAGTTGATTAACAACGCTCTCCATCGGCTGGGCGTCTCACATGCAATGGTCTTAGGGCACTCGTGGGGCGCTTCTGTCGCAATCGCACTGGCGCTCAAATATCCGAAGTTGGTCCAAGGCCTGGTTCTTGCCTCGGGATATTACTATCCGACTTTGCGTCCCGACGTGGTTGCTTTATCCGCCCCTGCGGTGCCTTTAGTAGGCGATGTTTTGGGCCACACCCTCTCGCCGATTGTAAGCCGAGTGATGTGGCCGCTCTTGATGGCCAAAATCTTCGGCCCGCGGTCCGTGCCGAAGAAGTTTGAGGGCTTTCCGAAAGAAATGGCCCTTCGTCCTTCTCAGATTCGCGCGTCAGCGGCCGAGTCGGCACTTATGATTCCGGACGCATTTCAATTCCGCGACGAATACGCAAATTTGAAGATGCCCGTCGTCATCGTCGCAGGTGATGAAGACCGATTGGTCGACATTGATAAGCAATCGACACGATTGCACCTCGACGTCCCCCAAAGCAGGTTTCACCGCGTTCCCGGAGCCGGCCACATGATCCATCAGACTGCGACCGGTGTAGTCATGTCTGCGATCAACGAAGTGGCGGAGGATAGGTGAACCGCGAATAACAGCCGAATCCGCCATTACCTCAACCGGCTTGACCGGCCGAACTATTTAGAGCGGCCTGCTCGCGGGTGTAGCAAACGGCTTTCGAGCCTGACCGAGGACGTGTGAGCGAGATTGATCGGCGGTTGCAGCCACCGAAGTAGATCGCCTGTCCTCAGTTGGTTTTAGAAGTGTCCTAAACTTGCCACCTGAACAAATCAGCCGCTCAATCGTCTGCTCAGCAACAATAATGGCTGCCAACTTCGCGGGAATGCGGAACCGAAAATGTGTGACAAGTGCGCCGAACTCGACAGCAAGATCGAGCATTACGAGCACCTGGCGTCCAGGATCGCCGATCAGCCCACACTTGATGGGGATCAAAGAATTGATAGAGCAGGTGAAGGCAAAAAAGGCCGCGCTTCATCCCGAGCAAACAGAGTAAGGCCGTCTCAGTTGGCGGCCTGTTTCATTTGGCGGCGCGGCCTCGTGGCGCTGTTAAATCCGCCCGCCATCAAAACATCCTCGATCAATACACCATCGCTTCGGCGGCCGGTCGCGCGGCCTTGGCGATACCGACCGTCACTTCCGGAGTCGGGGGTTAGAGCGGACATCGCCCATTTGGGCAGGCTTGTCGCAGTTTGACCCAACTGCGACATCCGCGCGATCTATAATTCAAGGCGAGTACAAAAAGCCCCGACGATGCCGGGGCTTGAGTTGCCGGGATTTCGAGAAAATCAGTACCTCCCGACGGCCGGACCACCCCAGTTGAAGCGGTAGTTGATGCGAGCGGTGATGAGGTCCACATCTTGGCGGATAGAGTCAGT
>JAQGKC010000392.1 GCA_028290305.1 Bradyrhizobium sp. | reverse complement strand
GGGGGACAGTGATCCGACCGCGCTGTTCACCTATGTCGCTCAACAGTTGAACTCCTTTGGCCTTGCCTATCTGCACGTCGTTGAGCCACGCATCAAAGGCAACATCGAAATCGCCGACGGGCAAGCGCCCGTTGCATCCCAGCAGCTTCGAAAAATCTTCAAGGGCAAGATCCTCGCCGCGGGCGGTTTTCATCCCAATACCGCCGAAGCGATTGTTGCGAGCGGCGACGCGGACGCCGTAGCCTTTGGCCGCTCCTTTGTTTCAAACCCTGACCTGCCGGAACGAATCCGAACTGGCGCGAAACTGAACGACTATGACCGCTCCACGTTCTACTCCTTCGACGCCCGCGGCTACACCGACTACCCGTCTTTGAAGGCATCCTAGCGAAAGAAGAAAATATGTCTGACACAAAAGAATCGAGAAACAAAGCACTGGTCCTCGAGGCGTTCGACGCGCTGTTCAACCGGCGGGATTACGCCGAAGCCGAGCGATATTGGTCTCCTGGCTACATCCAGCACAGCGCCCACATCAAGCCGGGGCGCGAGGGACTGTTCGATCTCATCAAAGGGCTGCCGCCGACACTTCGGTATGAGCCGGGCGCAATTGCGGCCGACGGAGATTTCGTCATCGTGCACGGCCGATTCTCCGGCCTTGGCCAGCCCGTCAATTGGATCGCCGCGGACGTTCTTCGAATCGAAAATGGAATTCTCGTAGAGCATTGGGACGTGATTCAAGACGAGGCAACTCGTGAACAATCGAAGAGCGGCCTCCCGATGTTTGGCGAGGCGTTTCCACATTAGCCGCGCGTGCGCTGAGGTTGGCCTATGGATGATTTACTGAATAAGGCGGTGGCTGCTCATGGTGGGCTGGCGCGCTGGCGGCAACTGAGTACGCTTCGGGCGAATATGTCCATCACCGGCGCGATCTGGCCCGCAAAGAATCAACCCGACGCGCTGGTCAATATTCGTGTCGAAACGCAACTTCATTCACAGCATGTCCTCATTCACCAGGTTCAACGGAAAAGAAAGCTGATCTTCACGCCACAGAGAGTCGCGATGGAGACCGAAAGTGGAGAAGTGCTCGGTTCGCGTGATAACCCACGGCGGGCTTTTGCGGGCCAGACGCAATTCAGTCCCTGGGACGACCTCCATCTGGCCTATTTCTGCGGCTACGCGCTCTGGACTTATTTGACAACGCCATTTCTCTATACAAACCCCGGTTTTCTGGCCAAAGAGATTCAACCATGGGACGAAGACGGCCAGCGATGGCGCGTTCTGCATGTGGCATTTCCCGAGCACATTGTGAGCCACTCGCATCTGCAATCCTCGTACGTTGGTGATGACGGCCTGCTTCGCCGGCACGAATACTCGGTCGACGTCATGGGTGGGGCGCATGGCCTCAACTACGCATCTGATTACCGAGACTTCGACGGAATAATGGTACCGACAAAACGCCGGATCTATGCATCCGACGACCGAAAGCAAAAAATCCCGGCACCGTTGCTCATCGCGATAGACATAGATGACGTGACCTTTGCATAAATGGAACGAATGATCATGAAACTCACTGACACGCCCGTTATCGAACCCACATCACAACCCCTCTTCACGCCCGTCCGCATGGGTGACCTCCTTCTCCCCAACAGAATCGTGATGGCCCCGCTCACGCGCATGCGCGCAGCCAACCTAGGGCACATCCCCACCGAGTTGCAGGCCCGTTATTACGCCCAGCGCGCCTCCGCCGGCATCATCATCGGCGAATGCACCGCCATCAGTCCCCAAGGATACGGGTGGGCCGATACGCCCGGCTTATGGGGCGGCGAGCAGGTGCGCGGATGGCGCACCGTTACCGACGCCGTCCACAGGAAAGGGGGCCGCATCATCGCGCAGCTCTGGCATACCGGAGCGCTCTCACACCCCGATCTGCTTGGGGGCGAGCTGCCTGTCTCCGCTTCGGATGTCGATCCGCTCCAGGAAAGCATCACACCAACCGGAAAAAAACCGACAGTAAGTCCTCGCCCCATGACCAAGGCGGAAATACGTCGAACTGTTGGCGACTACACGCGCGCCGCCATGAATGCGATGGACGCGGGCTTCGATGGCGTGCAGGTGCAGGCGAATTATCTCTATCTCGTTGCGCAATTCCTCAACAGCACCACCAACCATCGCACCGATGAATACGGCGGCTCGGTCGAGAACCGCGCCCGCTTCCTGTTCGAGGTGCTGGAGAGCGTGCTTGGCGTGGTGGATTCCAGCCACGTTGGAATAAAGACCGGTCCGATGAACGTGGGTGGCGCGTTCGTGGCCAACGACCAGACCCTGCCGACCTCCGAATACGTGATCCGCCGATTGAACGATTACGACCTGTCCCACTTGCTGCTGATGGGAGCGACGACGGACTTTTCCGGCACTCCCCTAGCTCCGCTTGCCGGAGACGGCATGTTCCGCCATTTCCGCAAAATCTATCGCGGCACGTTGATCGCCAACACCGACATGGATCAGTATCGTGGTAATCGACTGATTGCAGAGGGGCTGGCCGACATGATCGCCTTCGGCCGACCGTACATCGCCAATCCGGATTTGGTTGCCCGATTCACGGCTGGTGCTCCATTGGCGGACGTTCGATGGGAGAACGTATATGCTTCCGGGCCGGAGGGTTACATCGACTACCCGGAAATGGAAAGCGCGCTGGTGCATTGAACCATAAGTTTGCGAGATCGCCGCTGGAATTGTCTATGCCAAAGCCATCACATCGAGAGAAACTGCTGGATGAAGGTCTGTCGGTCGTACTGGCGCAAGGTTACGCCGGGGCGAGCGTGCGGGACATCGTTCGGGCGGCGGGCGTGCCGCAAGGGTCGTTCACAAACCATTTCACGTCGAAAGAAGCATTTGCCAAGGAAGTTCTGGAGCGGTATTTCGCAATGCTTCGAGGCAATAGCGATAAAACCCTGCTGAATGACTCGCTCCCGCCTCTTCGCCGTCTAAAGGCATGGATCGATCTGCAAATAGCCTTTCTGAGAAAGTCGGAGTTCCGCACCGGCTGTCTGATCGGAAATCTCTGCATTGAGGCCAGTGATCAGAGCGAAATGCTTCGACAGCGGCTGGCGGAGATGGCCAAGCAGATCGACCAGTCAATCGTCTATTGCCTGAAGGCGGCGGTTGACGCCGGAGAGTTGCCGGCATCGACCGACGTCCGCGAAGTTGCGAGCTTCCTTTACTCCTCGTGGCAAGGAGCGATCCTGCAATCAAAAGTCGAGCAGAGCATCAAGCCGCTGGAGGGCTTTAAAAAGGTTCTTTTCAACCGGATATTGTGCTGATCCATGGATCCGGCTGGATGAAATCGAGGCGCGATTCACGCGGCAGTCCGGAAACTCATCCAGAATGCTGACCGGATAAGTCGACGGGTAACTTAAAGAGACCCCGCTTGGGACGACGACGACCTTCGCGCTAGGTAGGAATCCGATTGGGGAAGGCAGTACGGTCACATTCTTTGGCACCTTCAATCTCGACGCCGACGGCTCGACCCAGGATCCGCTATACGGCGGCCCCGGATCGACCGCGGAAGGCGGACAGGTTTACGCCTGGACCGGCGCCGACACGCGCGT
>JAQGKC010000388.1 GCA_028290305.1 Bradyrhizobium sp. | reverse complement strand
GCAAGTCATGAGTAATGGGTCATGAGTAACAAGTCATGAGCAACAAGATGTGGGGCGGCCGGTTCACCGAGCGTCCCGATGCGATCATGGAGGAAATCAACGTCTCCATCGACGTCGATCGTCACCTGTATGCCCAGGACATTGCCGCGTCCAAGGCCCACGCCGCGATGCTCGCCGCGCAAGGTATTATCACCGCGAACGATGCGAAAAATATCGCCAGGGGTCTAGACACGATTTTGTCAGAGATCGCCAAGGGATCGTTCGATTTCAAGCGCGCGCTCGAGGACATTCACATGAATGTCGAGAGCAGGCTCAGCGAGCTGATCGGACCCGCGGCAGGCCGATTGCACACCGCGCGTTCGCGCAACGATCAGGTGGCGACCGATTTTCGGCTCTATGTCCGCGACACCATCGACGAGACAGATGCGGCGCTGGCGGCGTTCCAGCATGCGCTGGTGGAACGGGCGATCGAGCACGCCGCAACGGTCATGCCGGGCTTCACGCATCTGCAGACCGCGCAGCCGGTGACGTTCGGGCACCATCTGCTGGCCTATGTCGAGATGGCGGCACGTGATCGCGGCCGCTTTGCCGATGCGCGCAAGCGTCTCAATGAATCGCCGCTCGGCGCAGCCGCGCTGGCCGGAACGTCGTTTCCGATCGATCGCAACGCGACCGCCAAGGCGCTCGGCTTCGACCGGCCGATGGCTAATTCGCTCGACGCGGTCTCGGATCGCGACTTTGTGCTCGAAACATTGTCGGCGGCGGCGATCGCATCGGTGCATTTGTCGCGCTTCGCGGAGGAAATCGTGATCTGGACCTCGCCGCTGGTGGGGCTGGTGCGATTGAGCGACAAATTCACCTCCGGCTCGTCGATCATGCCGCAGAAGCGCAACCCTGATGCCGCCGAACTGGTCCGCGCCAAGACCGGCCGGGTGATCGGCGCGCTCACCGCATTGCTGATCGTGATGAAGGGTCTTCCGCTCGCCTATCAAAAGGACATGCAGGAGGACAAGCAGGGCGCGATGGAAGCGTTCGGCGCGCTCTCGCTGGCGATTCGGGCGATGACCGGAATGGTTGCCGACATCGTGCCGGACGAGGCGCGGATGAAAATAGCCGCGGGCGAGGGTTACGCCACCGCCACCGATCTGGCGGATTGGCTGGTGCGGAAGCTGAAAATGCCGTTCCGCGACGCCCATCACGTCACCGGACGCATCGTCGCCAAGGCGTCCAAGGAGGGTATCGCATTGCATGAGCTGCCGCTGCAGGCGATGCAGGCCGCCGAGCCCAGGATTACCGGTGAGGCGCTGGCGGTGCTGTCGGTCGAAGCATCCGTGAAGAGCCGCACCAGCTTGGGCGGAACCGCGCCGAAGAATGTGCTCGCGCAGGCCAAGGGCTGGCTCAAGCGACTGGAAAAAGAGCGAAAATTGGGCTGAGCCGCGATTTACATCGCAATTTCATCGCCGTCCGGGTCTCGCCAGAGCGGGGCAATCTTTGTATGGTGCCGCCGCTTTGGGGATATCGCCGTGAATCGTAATTCCAGCCCTTTGTCGTCGAAATGGGCCCTCGTCCTGCTGGCAGCCGCCGTGCTGGCGCTGACAGGATGCGGGCGCAAAGGCCCGCTCGACCTGCCGCCGACCGCATCGCAGTCGCTGGCTGCACCGGCAGCGACCGATACGGAGGCCGAAGAGGCGAGCAAGCCAAGCGTGTTCAGTCCGTCCTATGGAACCGACGCGTCGCCGGCCGCTCCCAAAGGCGGGAAAAAATCATTCATTCTCGATCCGCTGCTGGGTAACTGAGCCTGTCATGAATCACTTCGACTATCGCAACGGCGTGCTGCACGCCGAGGCGGTGAATCTTATCGAACTGGCGGATGCGGTCGGCACGCCGTTCTATTGCTATTCGACCGCGACCCTGGAGCGTCATTACCGGGTGTTCAGCGATGCCTTTGGCAGCGAGAAGGCGGTGGTGTGCTACGCCATGAAGGCCAATTCCAACCAATCGGTGCTGCGCACGCTGGCGAAACTTGGCGCCGGAGCGGACGTGGTTTCGGGCGGCGAGTTGAAGCGCGCACTGGCCGCCGGCATCCCACCCGAGAAGATTCTGTTCTCAGGCGTCGGCAAGACCGAAGCAGAGCTGCGCGCGGCGCTGGCCGCGGACATTCTCTGCATCAACGTCGAATCCGAACCCGAACTCGAATTGCTGTCGCGGCTGGCCAGCGAAAGCGGCCGGACCGCGCGGATCTCGGTTCGGGTCAATCCCGACGTCGATTCCGGCTCGCATGCGAAGATCTCGACCGGCAAGTCCGAAAACAAGTTCGGCGTGCCGCTCGCCCGCGCCCGCGCGGTCTACGCCCGCGCCGCGAAGCTGCCGGGAATCAAGGTCACCGGCGTCGACATGCATATCGGCAGCCAGATCACCGATCTCGGGCCGCTGGAAGCAGCCTTCAGGCTGCTGGCCGAATTCGTGCAAACGCTGCGTGCAGATGGCCATACCATCTCGCATGTCGATGTCGGCGGCGGGCTCGGCATTCCCTAGGATTTGGACCGGGAAGCGCCGCCGGAGCCCGCTGCCTATGCCGCGATGGTGAAGCGGGTGACGCACAATCTCGGTTGCACGCTGATGTTCGAGCCGGGCCGAATGATCGTCGGCAACGCCGGCATCCTCGTCACCCGGGTGATCTATGCGAAGCATGGCGACGCCAAGAATTTCGTGATCATCGACGCGGCGATGAATGATCTGATCCGGCCGACTCTGTACGAAGCGCATCACGACATCCTGCCGATCGTTGCGGCCGCTGGCGGCGCGCGCACGATTGTCGCCGACGTGGTCGGGCCGGTCTGCGAAAGCGGAGATTATCTCGCGCTTGACCGGACCATGGCGGAGCCCAAATCCGGCGATCTCCTGGCGATCATGACAGCCGGCGCCTATGGCGCGGTGCAGTCCGGCACCTACAACACCCGCGCATTGATTCCTGAAGTGCTGGTCAAGGACGACCAGTATGCGGTGGTGCGCCCGCGCGTCGAGGTCGAGGCCCTGATCGCGATGGACAAGCCTGCGCCGTGGTTGTGACGAATGCCGCACCAGACTAATCCATGGTGATTACGATCTTTCCCTTTGAATGCCCGTGCTCAACAGCCGCCATCGCATCGGCGGCGTCGGCAAGCGGAAATGTCTGGTCCACCGTGGGCTTTACTTGGCCGGCCTCAAGCAGCAGGGCGATCTCCTTCAATTCCTCGCCATTGGCTTGCACTGTGTAGCGCGTCGCGCGAACGCCATACTGGCGCGCCATCGGCTGCGAAGGCTCGGTCAAGGTCGAAACCAGAATACCACCTTTTTTCAGCAGCTCCCATGATCGCCGGCGGGTTTCGCCATCGATCAGATCGAACACCATGTCGAGATCGCGCGCGATCTGTTCGAAGGGCTGCTTCTTGTAGTCGATGACGACATCGGCTCCGAGGCTGCGGGCAAATTCGACATGCTCGGTCGATACCGTCGTCGAGACATGCGCGCCTTTTGCCTTGGCGAACTGGATGGCGAAATGTCCGACTCCACCGGAGCCGCCATGGATCAGAATTCGCTGGCCCGGCTTGACTTCACCATATCGAAAAAGACCTTGCCACGCCGTCTGTCCGGCGAGCGGGACGGCCGCCGCCTGCACCTGGTCGAGATTGGCTGGCTTCGCGGCGACCGCATCCTGGGCCATCACGACCTTTTGCGCATATCCGCCGCCGTGGATTCCGACAATTCCGAAAACCTCGTCGCCGATCTTGAACGCGTCTGCGCCGGCGCCGCACTTCTCCACAATACCTGAAGCGTCGCGTCCCAGAATGTACGGGAGCCTGTCCTCGTTCACGGCGGGATATTTTCCGGAGCGGATCTTGAAATCCACGGGATTGACGCTCGCGGCGCGGACCTTGACGAGGATCTCGGTTGCGTCGGGCATCGACGGCTCGATGTCGTCGAGTTGAAGCGTATCGAGGCCGCCAAATCTGTGAATGCGAACGGCTTTGATCGCCGGCATTTTCATCGTCCCCCGAAGCTGGATCGAACTGGCTCTTCTGGGAACACCTGAAATCGCCCTTAGGTTCCCTCCCATGCCGCGGGGGCCACTGGGATTGAACCGGGTCAGGGGCGCAGGTTCACTTAAACACCCTCTCCCGCAAGGGAGAGGGGAGAGAAGGGGAATAAGCGCTCGTTTGGCCGCAAGGACGGAACTTAAGCTTTTGCCTTGGTCCCTCCGACCACCACGCCCGCCGCCTTTTCAATCGGCTTGATCGCGGAGGTGAAATCGGACTCCGCGCCCATTTCGCGGATCACCACTTCCCACAGCCGCCCGACCGCCTCGGCGACCTCCATCGATAGCCCCAGTGCCTTGGCTTCTTCGAGGCAGAGCCGCACATCCTTCACCATCAGCCCGGTGGCGAAGCCGAAATCGAATGTGCGCGGCAGGATCGAGCGGGGAAACTTGTCGCGGCTTGCGGTGTTCATGCCCGAGCCGGCGTTGATGACGTCGATCATGACGTTTGCGTCGAGACCCGATTTGACGCCCATCACCACAGCCTCTGATGTCGCGACCACGGCGGTGGCCGACAGCAGATTGTTCGCAAGCTTCATGGTCTGCGCCGAGCCGGGTTTCTCGCCGATGAAGAACACCTTGCCGATGACGTCGAGCGCGGCTTTCACCGCCTCGAAATCCACTTCCGGGCCCGACACCATGACGGCGAGCGTTCCCTTTTCGGCGCCGCCGACACCACCGCTGACGGGACTGTCGAGCTGCACGATGTTGTGTTGCGCCAGCAGATCGTGAATCCGCACCGCCATATGCGATCCAACGGTGGAGAGATCGACGAAGCGCTTGACGCGCTTGCCTTCGATCACGCCGTTTTTTCCGGTCGCGACCTCGAGCGAAGCCTGCAGCGACGGCAGGCTCGCCAGCACGGTCTCGGCGCGGTCGGCGACTTCTTTCGGTGACGACGCGGCCTGCGCGCCAAGCGCTACGAGCTTGTCGACGGCCTCCTTGCGCTGATCGAAGACGACAAGTTGATGCTTGGCCTCGACCAGGCGGCGGGCCATAGGAAAGCCCATCTTTCCCAAGCCGATGAATCCGATGTCCATGATGCTGCGCCTCAGCCTTTGTCGATTTCAGCGAACACTTCGCGCGCGATGCGGAAGCTGTCGACGCCCGCGGGCACGCCGGCATAGATCGCCACTTGCATGAAGATTTCGCGAATCTCGTCCTTGGTCACGCCGTTGACCAGCGCACCTTTGATATGCGCCCGCAGCTCATGGGGCCGGTTGAGGATCGAAATCATGGCAAGATTGAGCATGCTGCGGGTCTTGCGCGGCAGTTCCTCTCGTCCCCACACCGCCCCCCAGCAATATTCGGTGATCAGTTCCTGGAACGGCTTGTTGAAATCGTCGGCGCTTTTCAGGGCGTTGGTGACGTAGGCCTCGCCCAGCACGGCTTTCCGAATTTCCAGTCCCTTGTCGTGCGTCTTCTGGTCCATGACATTTCCTTCCGTGGGATGAGATCAAACGTTTACGAGGTCGCCGCCCCGCAGTCACGCCTTCGTGTTATGCGTGTTTCGGAGTGTGGGTTACCGCTACGGAACGGGTGCCTCATTGCCGCCGTTGTGCTAGTGTGCTGTTTCGGTAACCCCCGGAGAGTTTATTGAGCGGCGCCACCCCCGACTCACCAGAGCCAATGCGCGACCCCGATGCCGTTTCGCGGCTGCGGCTGATACAAGCCCTGCAGCGAGCAAAATATGCGATCGCGTGGGAGCGAAGCTGGCCGCATCTGGCGCGGTTGCTGAGTGTCGTGGGGCTGTTTCTGGTGGTGTCCTGGGCCGGACTGTGGCTGGCGCTGCCGTTTGTCGCGCGCGCCGTCGGGCTCGGTCTGTTCGTACTGCTGGCGCTGGGATCCCTGTTTCCGCTGCTCCGGTTTCGCTGGCCAAGCCGCGAAGAGGCGCTCAGCCGGCTCGACCATGGCACGGGCATCCGCCATCGCCCGGCGACCGCGCTCACCGATACGCTGGTCACGCAGGATCCCGTCGCACGGGCGCTGTGGCAGGCACAGCGCGAGCGCACATTGGCGTCGATCAAGCGCATCCGCGCCGGCCTGCCGTCACCGCGGCTTGCAATCCACGATCCCTGGGCGCTGCGCGCGCTGGTCGCGGTGTTGATGGTTGCGGCCTATGTGGCGGCGGGCGACGAGCGCATGATGCGCACCGAGGCGGCGTTCGACTGGAACGGCGTGCTGTCGCCAGCCAATATCAGGGTCGATGCCTGGGTGACGCCGCCGCTTTACACCGGCAAGCCTCCGATCATCCTGTCGGCGGCGAACAAGGAAGCCGCCGTGCCCGTCGCCGGTCCGCTGCCGGTCCCGGCGGGCAGCACCCTGATTGTGCGCTCGAGTGGCGGCAGCCTCGATGTGGCGGCCACTGGCGGCGTGACCGAAGCCGTGCCGACCGAGCAGGCGCCTAAAGGCACCAATGAGCGGCATTTCACCATCGCCGGCGATGGCACGGCACATGTCCGCGCGCCCTCCGGTCAGCCGCAATGGAAATTCGGCGCCATTCCCGACCGGGTTCCGACCATCGCGCTTGCCAAAGATCCGGAGCGTCAGGCCCGCGGCTCGCTGCAGATGTCCTATAAGATCGAGGATGATTACGGCGTCACCGAAGCGCAGGCGCATTTTGCAGTCCGCCCCAGTGACGCGCCGAAAGGTAATGCCGAGCCACGGCCGTTGTTCGATGCGCCGCAATTCCCGCTGGTGCTTCCGAATGCGCGGACCCGCAATGGCGTTGGGCAGACCGTCAAGGATCTTAGCGAAGACCCCTATGCCGGCGCCGACGTCACGCTGACCCTGACAGCAAAAGACGAGGCCGGCAATGTGGGCCGCAGTGAGCCGTTCAACATGCGGCTTCCGGAGCGGTTGTTCACCAAGCCCCTGGCGCGGGCGCTGATCGAGCAGCGCCGCATTCTGGTGCTCGACGCCAACCAGAATTCGCAAGTCTATGCGGCGCTCGATGCGATGATGATCGCACCGGAAATGTTCATGCCGGAAGCCGGGCAATATCTCGGACTGTACAGCGTCGCGCGGCAGCTAGAGGCCGCCCGCACCGATGACGCGATGCGCGAGGTCGTCGCCAGCCTTTGGGCGCTGGCCGTCACCATCGAGGATGGCAACATTACCGATGTGGACAAGGCCTTGCGGGCGGCGCAGGACGCACTCAAGCAGGCGCTGGAACGCGGCGCCAGCGACGAAGAGATCAAGAAGCTCACCGATGATCTGCGCGCGGCGCTGGATAATTTCATGCGCCAGCTCGCCGAACAGATGCGCAACAATCCGCAGCAATTGGCGCGGCCGCTCGATCCCAATACCAGGGTGATGCGCCAGCAGGATCTCAACAACATGATCGAGCGCATGGAGCGCCTGTCGCGTTCCGGCGACAAGGATGCCGCCAAGCAATTGCTCGAGCAACTGCAGGAGATGCTGGAAAATCTGCAGATGGCGCAGCCCGGCCAGTCCGGCGACGGCGACATGGAACAGGCGCTCAACGAGCTTGGCGACATGATCCGCAAGCAGCAGCAATTGCGCGACAAGACCTTCAAGCAGGGCCAGGACTCGCGGCGTGATCGCATGCGCGGCAAGCAGGGCGATCAGACCATGGGCGATCTGCAGCAAGATCAGCAGGGCCTGCGCGACCGGCTCAAGAAATTGCAGCAGGAACTCGCCAAGCGCGGCATGGGACAGGGCCAGCGTGGCGAGAAGGGTCAGCAGGGCCAACAGGGACAAGGTCAGGACGGCGATCAGCAGCAAGGCGATGGTGAGGACGGCCTCGGCGATGCGGACAGCGCGATGGATGACGCCGGCAGCAAGCTCGGCGAAGGCAACGCGGATGGCGCGGTGGATTCGCAAGGCCGGGCGCTGGACGCGATGCGCAAGGGTGCCCAGAGTCTCGCAGAGGCGATGCAGCAGGGCGATGGCGAAGGACAGGGCGACGGCCCAGGCAATCGCGCCGGCCGGCAGCAGAGTGGCGGCAATCAGAGCGATCCGCTCGGACGGCCGTTGCACGGGCGCGAGTTCGGCGACGATCTCACGGTGAAGATTCCCGGCGAAATCGACGTGCAGAGGGTTCGCCGGATTCTGGAAGAACTTCGCCGCCGCCTTGCCGACCCGCAGCGCTCGCAAACCGAACTCGATTACATCGAGCGGCTGCTGAAGGATTATTGATACAGGTTGTCGTCACCCGCGAAAGCGAAAGCGGGTGATCCAGTATTCAGAGCGCCAAAGAATCTCATGCACGTCGGTGATTACTGGATACTCCGCTTTCCCGGAGTCTGACGGCTCTATGTGACGCGGCGCATCGCATTCCTTCGGTCGCTCGCCCGAATAACGCAAATTGCAAGAAAGTTGCAGCTGCCCGCTAGCCGCTCTTCCTTGCCGCCAGCGCGTCGGCTACCGCGACGCGGATATCGGCGACCGAAAACGGTTTTGTGACGACGTCATGCACGATGGCGTTGAGGCCCGAGGCGCGTTCGCGCTGATCGGCAAAGCCCGTCATCAGCAAAATCGTCAGTTCCGGAAAATCGCGGGCCGCCGTCAGCGCCAGCGCGATCCCGTCCATCACGGGCATCTGGATGTCGGTAAGCAGCAGATCGAAGGCGCCCTGTTCGCGGCTCAGGATCTCCAGCGCTTCGGCGCCGTCTTCGGCGGTGACAATGTCATGGCCATCCATGGCGATGGCGCGCGCCACCAGTGTGCGCATGGAGTCTTCATCGTCGGCAATCAGTACGCGCGGCATGAAACTCTGTCTTTCGCAAGCAGGACTCTATGGCTCAATTTATACATTACCGGCAGCGATATCCCGCTTGTTGAAGAAGCGTATATCGATATTGCGCGCCTCCGGCGGCGGCGAAGCCAGCCGCGACTTGAACCAGGCTCGTTCGCCCGGCTTCAGCACCGGCTGTTCCAATACCGCATTCCAGGCGTAAATCTCGGCGCCTTGCGCGTCGCGAACACTGAAGCGCAGCCGCGGCAATTCGACCGGCTTGCGTGTTTCGCCTGTTATCACGCCCTCGATCACCAGTACCGGTTTGCCTTCCACGGTTTCGCTGGTGATCTTCACGTCCTTGAACATGAGCCCGCGCAGGTTCACCTCCAGGCCGACCATTTTGTAGAACGTGGCGGTCTGCGGCAGCAGCCGCACGACATCGACGCGCCAGATGATCAGCCCCAGCACCAGCGCGCCCATGGCGGCGCAGACCGTGGAGAGGCCGACAGATGGCTTGCCCGGCGCTCGGGACGACGCCGGCGATTTGAATGGATTGGGGAACCACGACAGGCGCCGCGGACGCGCGGCCCCGGTGTCCTGTCCATCGCTCCGAGCGATCACCGGCCAGTCGGGCTCAGTGTGCGAACTGTCGCCGTCAGCCGCCCAGTCGCCCGCTATCGAAGGGCTGTCGACGACAGGAGTTTGCTGCCCGTCATCCTCGCGCGCGAGGGCTTCCCATTCCGCAGCGGCATCCTGATCGGAGGCCTGTTTGCCGGCTTCCGCCATCGCAGGCACCGAAGCTGCGACATCGATCGCGTCCTGCGGCCGCGCCAGCCAGACCTCCCTGCAACGGGAACAGCGGACGGTACGGCCGGCCACGCCCAAGGTAGCCAGATCAATGGCATAGGAAGTTGTACAATGGGGGCAAACGATGTGCATGGAACCAATGTCCACAATGACGCTGCCAAGATGCTACAAGGCGACCGTTAACGAATCGGAAACCATAACCGAAGCACAACCATTTTGTCTGGTTCGCAGCCACAGTGAAACCAGCGAGCCGCGGGCCTTCGGTTTCAGGTTGCCGGTCGTGCCCCACATCGAACGGAGCTGAGCTTGGTTCGGTTCGAAAATGTCGGATTGCGTTACGGGCTTGGCCCGGAGATTTTGCGCGACCTTAGTTTCCTGATCCCCGCGCACTCATTCCAGTTCCTCACCGGCCCGTCCGGCGCCGGCAAGACCTCGCTGCTGAGGCTGTTGTTTTTGTCGCTGCGGCCGACCCGTGGCCTGGTCAATTTGTTCGGCCATGACGTCTCGCTGCTCAGCAAGGATGAAGTTGCCGGCCTCCGGAAGCGGATCGGCATCGTGCTGCAGGACTTTCGCCTGCTCGACCACATGACAACTTACGAAAACGTCGCGTTGCCGTTCCGGGTGATGGGCCGCGACGAATCGAGCTATCGCAAGGAGGTCATCGATCTCCTGAAATGGGTGGGCCTCGGCGAGCGGATGGATGCGTTGCCGCCGGTCCTGTCCGGTGGCGAAAAACAGCGCGCCGCGATCGCCCGCGCCGTGATCTCGCGGCCGCATCTCTTGCTGGCGGATGAGCCGACCGGCAACGTCGATCCGACGCTGGGGCGGCGTTTGTTGCGGCTGTTCATCGAGCTGAATAAATCCGGCACCGCGGTGATTATCGCAACCCACGACATCACGCTGATGGATCAGTATGAAGCGCGGCGGCTGGTGCTGCATCAGGGACGGTTGCATATCTATGAGTAGAACCGACGACCAACATGGCCCGTTGATGGATCTGGGACGCGAGCGCCCCCAGGTGCCGGCGAGGGCGCGCAATCTGTCGCCGATCGTGCCGCGCGCCTCGATCGCCGGCCGGGCGCTGGTCGCGGT
>JAQGKC010000363.1 GCA_028290305.1 Bradyrhizobium sp. | reverse complement strand
TGTCGATCGGTGATCTGTTCTGGCTATTCTTCATCTTCTCAGCGATCCAGCCATTGTTGCAGCAGAAGATGCTCGAGGCCATGCGGCTGCGGAAGATCTCGCAACTCGAGCGCACGCGAAAATCGCGGGTGATCCTGCTGGTGCATCGGCAAGAGACCATGCGGCTGCTCGGTTTTCCGATTGCACGTTACATCGACATCAACGATTCCGAGGAGGTGCTTCGCGCCATACAGATGACCGATCCCGACGAGCCGCTCGACCTCGTCCTGCACACGCCGGGCGGCCTCGTACTTGCGGCGTTGCAGATCGCCAAGGCTGTCCGTGAGCACAAGGGTAAGGTCACGGTCTTTGTGCCGCACTATGCCATGTCAGGCGGCACGCTGATCGCGCTCGCGGCCGACGAAATCGTCATGTGCGAGCATTCCGTGCTGGGTCCGATCGATCCGCAACTAGGAGAGTCGCCGGCGGCATCGCTGATCAAGGTCGTCGAAGAGAAGCCTGTGGCGAAAATCGACGATCGTACGCTGATTTTGGCCGATGTCGGACGCAAAGCCATTACGCAAGTCAAGCAAGCAGCAAGCGAGCTGTTGACCCGCCGCCTGCCCGCGGAACAGGCCAGTGCGCTCGCGGAAAAACTCTCAACCGGTACGTGGACGCACGATTATCCGATATGGGCGTCGACCGGTAAGTCGCTCGGCCTGTCAATTAGTACCGATATGCCGGATGACGTGCTTCAACTGCTGACGCTCTACCCGCAACCCGTTCGCATGCAGAACAGCGGTGGCGTGGAATATCTGCCGGTGGAGCGGCGAAAGCTGAGTGAGAGCGGCGCTGGCTAGTTGTTTCAACGACGTTCAGATTGGTCGCTCGGCGGTCACGTCCATGCGCGGGAGCTGCCGGAAGGATCGGGAGATGCAATGCCGGAGCTTGCATGAGCGAGTTTCAAAATCAGGCTCCGTCTGCTCTGCGCATTAAGTCACGTGTTGGGTTGCGGAGTCCATATTTGGACCAACACATTCGACCGCTCGCGCGACGGTAGAAGACATTGGGACTTCGTCGCCCTGCGTCGTCGCTGACACGCTTGGATCACAAGGATAAGGATTTGGCAGAACTGGTTGTCAGCGCGCACATTCTTTCCGACAGTCGCCCGCAGTACGACACAGCCAAGGCCTTCGGCTAGAATTACCTCAACCTATTTGCACATTATGCGAACAAGAGAGGGCCGCGCCAGACGAGAGCCAGGCGGCTGGGCGCGATCGTCGATGAGCACGGACTTAGATTTAGGGTCCTCCCCCGAAAACGCGAATAGACATCTGGGATCGTAGCATTTTTAATGCCACGGCGTTCGCCTTTGGGCGCGATGAGCGTGGTGACTGAAGTGACGATATCGAGTGCAAACAGTTCTCGGACAATCACTCCTTCTGAAGTCAGAGATTGGTTCGGAAAGTCCAAAACGCTGCAATTGCTCACGTAAACATTTTCCCCATGGGCTTTTGTGCTGGCACATTCGTGGACTTGAAGTGATGATCCATCATCTGCCGCCGGTTTGCCTCAATCTCGTCCACCGCGAAGTTTTATACGGGCCAACTCTTTCAACACGTTCGCCCCGGCAGATCCGAGCGGATGCCGGTAATGAGCGACGCCGGGATGACACTGCCTGCCTGCACCACATAGGACGACGCCGGCGCGGCAATTCTGTCCGGGCTTGTGGTGCGGCGATCGACTGATGCGTTGACAAAGGCAAGCTTACGATCCTGGCCGTTCTGCGCGAGCGTCTCGTCGACTGAGGATTGGGGCGACTGACCAGGCTGGGTTGACGTGAGAGCCGAGGAATCACTCGACGCGGATTGGACGGACGGCAACGTCAACTCGCGAATACTGGTCGAGGCAAACAGTTTGCTCAAGCGGGCAGCTTCGATCTCCTGGCCGATGCGCTGCTGCTCCGCATCGATGGCAGACACCGTAGTCGAAGGCGCGCTTTGTGCGTTCAAGATCGGACGGCCGAGATCTCCGGGCAGCGCCGGTCCAAGGGGCGGGGCCTGGCGGGGTACACCGGCATAGTCCCGCGGAAGACCAGTCAGTCCGTCGGCGACATTGTGATGGTCGGTTGTATAGAGCTCGGATGGCGCGGATGTATGCGACCGATTGTTCTGCAGCGCCCAGAACACGGCACCGAAGATTGCAAGCGACCCGATTGCGGCGCCTCCTGCAAGGACTTTTCGAGAGAGCCTTGTGACCCGCGGGCGGTCTGCGCGCAAACGCATTGATGCCGCCCCTTCTGATCGATTGTCGCGTTCCGGCCGAATGTCGGGTTCCGGCGCTAAACTCACCGCACCCTCGCGTCGGTGCGGCTGATCCGAACGGTCTGCTGATGCTCACCGCCCATGCGGAGTTCAGCTGCGGCAAACAAACGGTCGACGATGTAGTAGTTCTGCTTCACGCGATAATTGACGAGCTGACCATCCCCCTCGGGTCCGATGACGAACAATGGCGGGGCCTCTCCTTGCGCAATGCCGCCGGGCATCTCGATATAGACCTTGGATCCGTCGTCGAACGCGGAGAGCCGGCAATCCCCGCACGTCCTCGATGAAGCGCGCCAAATGGAATGCGATCTGCGGATCGGTCGGCTAGCAAGCTCCGCGGCGAGCACATCTGCCTGCTCATGCTCCAATGGCACGATGACCCCGGCGTCCTCGCCACGCCGGCCATGGATGACAGCGACCGCTGCAGCGCGCGCTGATCTGAAGTGTCGAGGCTCTGGCATAGGCCCATTCGCGCAAGCTCGTCTGGATGAAGCGCTCGGCTTTGCCGTTGGTTTTGGGTGTGTAAGGCTTGGTACGGATGTGCTTGAGGCTGAGGCGTTTGCATGCCTTCTGGAAGGCGAAGGATTTGTAGCAGGAGCCGTTGTCGGTCATGACACGCTCGACCTTCACGCCCAGGCTGGCGCTGTGCCTACCGCAAATCAAGCCCGAGTATATTGGTGATGCAGTCCACCCAGGATCGGACGGGATAGAACGCGTCCCGCTGCCTCGGCGGCACGTGATATCGGCGCGTCTTTGTTCAACGATAAGTG
>JAQGKC010000301.1 GCA_028290305.1 Bradyrhizobium sp. | reverse complement strand
TAACATCCCGACTGGCACCGATATCACATTCCACCCGCTCGTTCAGACCGTCAGCACCTCGCTGGTCTACCGCTTCAACTGGACCGGTCCGGTCGTTGCGAAGTACTGATCTGAGAAGTACTGATCTAATCTGCCTATAACGAATAAAGAGCCCCGGCATCGTCCGGGGCTTTTTTGTGTCTCGGCGAATGACCGCGCAATTCGGCTCGCGGACATTATCCCTGCACTTGCCCCAAACGAGCGGGCGCGCCACTCTGGCAAATGTTGCGCGAGCCGCGTGGCCATCGCCGGGAGAACCCCATGCGCAGATTGCTTCTGATCGTTGGTTTTCTCGCGCTCGCCGTCGGACTGCTCTGGATCGGCCAGGGCACCGGCGTGATCACCTGGCCGCAATCGAGCTTCATGATCAACCAGATCCGATGGGCCGGATACGGCGTAGCGCTGGCTGCGCTCGGCCTGATCCTGATCTGGCAGGGCAAGCGTTAATCAACCAGACGAGGAACGATCCCCAACATCCGGATGACAAGCATGAAACAACAACTATTCGATCTCAGTGGCAAGGTGGCGATCGTCACCGGCGGCAATGGCGGTATTGGCCTTGGCATGGCGCGCGGACTTGCGGAGGCCGGCGCCGATATTGCGATCGTCGGACGCAATGAAGCGAAGTCGAATGCCGCCATCACCGAGCTCAGGCAAGGCGGGGCGGCCAAGGCCATCTCCGTGGTCGCCGACGTCACCGACAAGGCTGCGGTCGCCGATATGGTCGAGCGCGTCAGGCGGGAGCTTGGCCGCATCGACATTCTCGTCAACAACGCCGGCATCAATATCCGCAAACCGCCGCACGCGCTCTCACTTGAGGAATGGGACAGCGTGATCAAAACCAACCTTACCAGCGCGTTCCTGTGCTCGCAGACGGTCCACCCGGCGATGAAGGCCGCCGGCGGCGGCAAGATCATCAACATCGGATCAATGATGTCGATCTTCGGCGCCAGCTTCGCGCCGGCTTATGCCGCGAGCAAAGGCGGCATCGTGCAATTCACCCGCTCCTGCGCGGTGGCCTGGGCCGCCGACAACATCCAGGCCAACGCGGTGCTGCCGGGCTGGATCGATACCGATTTGACCAGGCGCGCCCGTCAGGAGATCGACGGCCTGCACGACAAGGTCCTGGCGCGCACGCCGGCGGCGCGTTGGGGCGCCATCGCAGACTTCGCGGGCATTGTGGTGTTTCTCAGTTCACCGGCGTCGGACTTCGTCACCGGCACCGCCATCCCCGTGGACGGCGGCTTTTCGATCATGGGATGAGAACTTAAACCGAGCTGGCCGGAGCTGCCGGTGAGTTCACATGCTCGGGGCGCACGCCGAGAGCGAGGAAACGTGCGGTAACTCCCTGCAGCCACGGCACCGCGTTGACGATGCGCGCGAACAGCGGAACCCTGAACGGCTGATCGCCCGGTTGGAGCGCGGCGCTGATGATGTTGTTCTGGACGACGATCTGCATGGCCTGCGTCATCCGCACGGGAAATTCCCGGCGCCGCCGCACGGCATCGAGTTCGTCTTCGGACGGGCAGCCCTTTGCCAACTTCGCGGCCAGCAGGTTTGCAGTCGCAACCGCATCCTGAACCGCGAGATTGACGCCGACGCCGCCAACCGGCGACATCGCGTGCGCGGCATCGCCGATGCAAAGCAGTCCGGGGCGAGTCCAGCGCTTCAGGCGATTGATCGCCACCGTCAGCAATTTCACGTCGTCCCATGTCTTCACGTCTGCCATCCCCGATCGCAGAATCGGTGCCATGCTGACGATATCGCTGCGGAATGCATCGAGTCCGCGCGCTTTCACCACGTCGTATTGTCCCTTCGCGATGACATAGGCGCATTGCCAGTAGTCGCCGCGGTCGAACGTCACCATCATCTTGCCGGGCTCGAGCCGGGCAAACAGGCTTTCGTTTTCGTCGGCGCGTCTGCCAGCGCGAAACCAAAGCACATCCATCGGCGCGCCGATTTCTTCGACCTCAAGATTGGCACTTTGCCGCACGATTGAATGCCTGCCGTCGCATCCGATCGTCAGGTCTGCGCGGATTTCGACCGGCCCCTCCGGTGTGTTGGCCTTCACCCCGGCAACCGTATCGCCCGACCAGATCAGACCGGTCGCATCGGTATTCATCAGGACTTTGAGCGAGGCAAACCGCTTGCCGCTCTCGCGCAGGAAATTGAGGAAGTCCCATTGCGGCATGAACGCGATGAAGGGGTATTTCACCTTGAGACGGCTGAGGTCCGCGATGCGGATCGAAGTCTCGCCGAATTTGCCGTCCATCTTTTGCAGTTGCTGATGCGGGAGCTTCAGGAACCCGTCGATGAGGCCCAACTCGTCCATCACCTGAAGCGTCGAGGGATGCACGGTGTCACCGCGGAAATCCCGGAAAAAGTCGGCGTGTTTCTCCAGCACCAGCGTTTCAACGCCGGCACGGCCGAGCAGGTAACCGAGCATCATTCCGGACGGACCGCCGCCGACGATACAACATCGGGTTTTGATCGTGCGTAGAGGTGGTCGCTCTGGAGAAGTGCTCGCGTCCATGATCAGGCTTTCGCTGAAAGCGCTCAGCGCCGGAAACTCTTGATCTCGGATATGCTGCCGTCGCGATAGGTCAATTCCACGGACACCGATTTGGTTTCAGGCGGAAGCTTGAGATAGGGCAGCGCGTCATGCGGAATAACGCTGGGATCCCTGGGATCGCAAGGCGGCATTTTCAAAACCTTGTCGGGCACCGCCGTGTCGATGCCGACCCGCGCCTCGCGGATCGCGCAACGGTACGACATCAGTTGCGTGTAATAGACCAGCAATCCATTGAATTCGCGAAACGATAGCCAGCTCGTCGCGGTCATGTCGAGGATTTTTCGTTGATCGTGGATCAACGCGGCTTCCGGATCGAATTTGATCGGAAAAGGCCCCTGCAATTCGCCTGAAATATCGACATAGCGGACCTGGATGGTCGCCGCCGGCGCGTCGGCAGCGAGTTCGATCGACGGATTGGGTATCCATAAGATCATGGTGTCACGCGATATCATGAACGGCCTTAAAAGCCGCTACCTTTTTGATTATCCACAAGTTTAGACTCTCATGAGATATCACTCAATATCAGGGTCTAAATTTTTTGGTGCGTTGAAATGGTGAATGATGTTCGTGGCGATCAACCAAACAGGACGCCACACCATGCACGGCACAATCCCCAAAAAGGGTCTATCGCTCAAAACCATCACAGCGCTTGTCCAAGCCTCAGAGCCGGGCATGTGGACGCACGAGCGTGGCTTATGTCTCGCCATCGCCAAGACCGGCTCAGCCTTCTGGGCGCTTCGCTATTCCACGACGACCGGCAAGCGGCGGCTAATGACGCTGGAACCATACGAACCAATCGACGCCGCAAAATTGAAGGCGATCGAATGGACGGCCGCCGACTATCGCAAGCAAATTAAAGCCGGACGTGATCCGCTAGCCGAACGAAACTCCACCGCAACCAAAGCGGCCGCCACGATCGCACGCGCCGCTGATACATTCGAAGAGATAGCGCTCGACTACATTGCACAGCACAAAGATGGATGGAAAGGCTCTAAGCATTGCGAGCAGCCAACACAGCTTCTGAATTCATCGATTTGCGGTGGACTGTGATGAGCCGATTGGCCAAGACGTAAATTACACCCGTGAAGGCGCGAGCGATCTTCGATTTGGATTCCAATGCCTTGGGCTGAGGGTGTCACTTCCGTTTTTTTGGTACTTTCCGGACTAGGCGCGACGCCCGGCTTAAGTCCGGAATGCTGCACCAAAGCGGACAACGGACCCATACTCCGCCAATTTCATTGGAATGATTCAGTAATTGCTGCCACTCACGAAAGCGATTGACCATTTAAGTGTTAGTGACGATTTCTGCCGCTTCATATCGGCTCGAAATGGACCGTTCGATATCGCGCTGGCGAGATAACCGACACTTCCGAGATTGCCCGGTAACCGGACATAGCGCGAACAAGTCACAATTGGTGCAAATGACCCTTCTCGGAAGGCCTGAAAATTGTGCGGCGCTCCGCAGCAACGTGGATGAACAAAAGCGGGGCCGCCAGTTTCTGATTATTTGAACTTCCACAATGAGGCTTATGCGGGCCGCCCTGGGGATGCTACCTTTTTTGAAGCTGTTAACAGCGTAGAGGTCAACGATGCCAATTTACGAGCGGCCAACGAAATCGCTCATGGTCGATTGGGCGAGGGAAAATCTCTCGCCGGGGCAGATCTTTAAAAAATCCGCGGCGGTGCAATGGTTCGCAAAGAATTACCCCAAGATCAAATCAAGTACGGTCAACATGCACGTCGAAGGCATGGCGGTTAACAACCCAGTCCGCAAGCATCATCCAAGTATTAAGGCTGGCAGCGGCCATGACCTTTTCTACAAGATGGGTCCCGATCAATTCCGGCTGTGGACCCCAGAGAGCGATCCTGCTCCGCGCTATAAGGACGACATCGAGCGGCGAGAATTAAACGACACGGAGAGCATCGCTGCGGAGGCCGAACCGGAAACTGAGGCCGGTGCTGAAGCCGCGCAAGAGTTTGCCTTCGAGCGGGACTTGCGGAACTACCTTGTTAAGAATCTAGCCCTCATCGAATCAGGCCTGCGGCTTTATGACGAAGAAGGGATCACTGGAGTTGAATTTCCCGTCGGCGGGCGGTTTATCGATATCCTCGCAATCGATAAAGATGGTTGTTACGTTGTCGTCGAGTTGAAAGTGTCGCGGGGCTACGATCGGGTCGTGGGCCAACTCTTGCGGTATATGGGTTGGGTTGAACAATACATGGAGACCTCACAACCTGTGCGCGGTATCATCGTTGCCAAAGAGATTACGTCCGACCTGAAACTGGCCGCGTCCCGTCTTTCCGGTGTCCGCCTCATTGAATACGAAATCTCATTCAAGCTGAGGCCGGTGTGAGCCGTCGGGACACCCCGCCAATCTCATGCTACGTGGATAAATCGAAAGTTTTACCCCGAATTGCGGTACGATCAATTCGGACGGATTAGCCAGTGCGGAAATAGCTGTAAATCACCGCACATATCGGATGTTGGCACTTTTCGGAAGTGCCGCAATTTCCCACTTATGGCGGAAATATCGTCCGCCGCATTCTTCGTTTAAGCATCTGAAATTATTTGCGATGAACATTGCGAAGAAAATCGCGTTCACCAAATAACTAGCCAATTTGCGAATTCGCGATGTGGTTTACGGCTTAGGGCCTATCACGATTGCGATGATGTTTTGGTTTGCATCCGTCAATTAGTAGGAGTTGATACCTACTCCCACGATCAACAGGTCAGCTATTTCTTTCTCAGTTTGGATTGATTGCACTGGAAGTTTTGCCGCGGATTCCATCGCCTCTTTTACAGCCACGGCGCGCGAACTCCATCCTGTCACCAATCCATCGCCAAAGCCGCTACCAGTGCTTAGCCATGCCTTATCCCATTCTGCTTGTTTGAATGCTTCGAAGATGCTCTGAGCGAGTTCTTTCCCGAGGGCATTCTCGTACATTATTTGCGCACGACTCTTCTGAATCGCTTTAAGTTTTGAAGCGAGATCGTAAATCTGGGATTTGGTCAGCGGGGTCCAACGTTGTCCGACCGTTACTCGCAATGTATGTTCAAGCGTGTCTATTTTGGCTTTTGCCTCTTCGGGGGTCGCCCCTTTAAGCTTTTCGCGATAGTCGGCTAGTTGACGATCTTGCAATTCAATCTGGCTATTCTTGTTTGCCAGGACACCGGTGTAGGACCAATTCACCACCACCCAGATCACGCCGATCATCAACACTAGGATGACAAAGAACGCGGGGAGGTTGGCCCGGATCATCGGCCAACCGGCGGCAAGGTCTTGCATCCATTGCGGCATCGAATCACCCATGGGGCGATCCTATCCGCAGGTTCCCGGTCGACGCGAGTCCGACGTCTTTTGACTGGAGGGGCGGACGTTGGATGTTCATTGCCGTTGCGATGGTTGCTGTCGCGATCTTCGTTGAGGTCCAGTCAAGGTAAGCAGCAACCCCGAATGTGTGAGCGGCCACGGGCGGCCATATCCCGGTTATGGTGGATTGGTGAGTTGCAAAAGGTAAATTCAAATTGCGAAACGCCTGAATACTCAATGTTTTCAACGTTTTTCGCGCATTGACAGGAGGATTGGGTATCCGCTTGCGCGTTCGCGGATCGAGCGTGTCGAGAAACCCGGTCTCGCGGAATTCGCTCGTCTCCCCCATCCGCCACGAAATCCCCAGCGTCGGATCGACAATCGAGAACACCACGGTCCAGCCGCCATTGTGGCGCGAGAACATCGCGATCGGTGCGTTGACGGAATCGTTCGAGGCCGCGGTATGCGGTGCCGACACCGGCGGCAACGCCGCGACTTGTTGCGGAGGCTCGGCAGGCTTTGCCGTTTCCTTGGCTGTCCCGATCTGCGGCTTCGCCACGCCATTGAGGAACACGTCGTCGACCATCTGGTCGAAATAAACCGGGATCTGCTTGTGGTTCACGGTCTCCGCCATCTCGCTGACCAGACGGCGCGTGTGCTGGGCGACCTGAACCAGGTTCTCTCCGGGTTGCAGCAGCTCTTTCGCAAACGTTCGGGTAAACACCGAATTGGGATTGTCATCGTTGTTCGACAGACGATCGAGCGCGGTCTGCCGGGGGCCCGCTGAAAACACCGAGAACACCCCCTCCGGCAATTGCGTCATCGGCGCGAGGCCGCCGCCGCCGACCACCGCGCGGGTGCCTGACCGTTCGAACGGATTGTTGCGGCAGGCGTCGAACACCAGGATTGCCGTGCGCACGTTCTTGTTCTGCAGGCGCTCGATAATGCGGTCGGCGAGAAACGAAGCGTCGCGGACCAGTTCTTCCTGGCCCTCACCCGCCGCCGGCACGTCGGTCGGCAGCAGGAAATTCTGCCCAGCGATCTCAAAGCCGTGGCCGGCATAGAAGAAGAATGCGGTGTCGCCGGGGTCGACCGCCCTGTCGAACGCCAGCAGGGTCTCGCTGAACGCCTGACGTGTCTGGTTCTCCGCCACCATCACGCTGAAACCAAGTTGCTTCAGCGTATCGCCCATGGTGCGGGCATCGTTGACCGCTTTCTGCAGCTTTGGAACGTTCTTGTAATCGTTGTTGCCGATGACAAGCGCGACGCGTTTTTCCGCGTGCGCGGGCGCGGCAAGCGCCAGTAACGACGGCGCGAGGCTCAAAGCCAATGCGGCGCTGAAAGACAACCAGTTCCTCATCGATATTCCCCGCCCTGCACGATTCATCCATGGCGCGTGCAAACCACTTATGCCGTAGTCGTCAAACCAGCGCAGCCGGTTCACTCAGCGCAAGGGCGAGCAGCGATGAGCCGATCAGTTGGGATATCCGAACGCTGCCGTGGCGCAGATGATCGCGCTTCTCGACGTGCGGCGTAATCGAAACCAGAGCCGCGAAAGTACGCTTTCTGCAACCTTCGAATCGCGCCCAATCTTCGTTCGGTCCGGGCCGATCCACCCTGCGGAATACGAGGAAGAGAGACGCAATCGTCATGGCATTTATGCAAAAACATTAAGCTTTTTCGGCGCTTCCCGCGGCTGCTCCATTGACTTTGGCCAATTCGCCCCTATGTTCCGGCTTGACGCGGCCCGGTATCGAAACGCGGTATCTTGAATAAGCCGCCTGTCTGCGTATCCAGAAATCCCGTGCAAATTTGCGTGCCGTTCCGGGATTGAGCGCAACAGTTTTTCTGAGAATCCAAGCGGCGGTTTCGACCAGAGGCTCCCAGAAGCTCAATGTCTTTTTCCCATCTCGGCTTGTCCGACAAGGTGCTCGCCGCCGTCGCGGCCACCGGTTACACCACCCCTACCCCCATCCAGGAACAGGCGATTCCTCACGTGCTGGCCCGCCGGGACGTTCTCGGCATCGCCCAGACCGGCACCGGCAAGACCGCGGCCTTCGTCCTTCCCATGCTCACCATGCTGGAAAAGGGCCGCGCCCGCGCCCGGATGCCCCGCACCCTCATCCTTGAGCCGACCCGCGAACTCGCGGCCCAGGTGAAGGAGAATTTCGACAAATACGGCGCCGGCCAAAAACTCAACGTCGCGCTTCTGATCGGCGGCGTCTCGTTCGGCGACCAGGACACCAAATTGACGCGCGGCGTCGACGTGCTGATCGCAACCCCTGGCCGGCTGCTCGACCATACCGAGCGCGGCGGTCTCCTGCTCACCGGCGTCGAGCTGCTGGTCATCGACGAAGCCGACCGCATGCTGGATATGGGTTTCATTCCGGACATCGAGCGTATCTGCAAGATGATTCCATTTACGCGGCAGACGCTGTTCTTCACCGCGACGATGCCCCCCGAAATCCGCCGTATCACCGAAGCCTTCCTGCACAATCCCGAGAAGATCGAAGTTTCCAGGCCCGCCACCACAGCGGTGGGCGTGTCACAATTTCAGGTAGCCGTTGGCCGGGAGCCACACGAGAAACGCGAAACGCTACGCCGCCTGCTGCGCGACGCCAAGGATCTGCAGAACGCCATCATTTTCTGTAACCGCAAACGCGAAGTGGCGCTGTTGTACAAATCGCTGCAGAAGCACGGCTTCAGCGTCGGCGCCCTGCACGGCGACATGGACCAGTCGGCACGCACCGCGGCGCTCGATCAATTCCGCAAGGGTGAAATTCCCCTGCTGGTCGCGTCCGACGTGGCGGCCCGCGGCCTCGATATTCCCGCGGTAAGCCATGTCTTCAATTTCGACGTTCCGCATCATGCCGACGACTACGTCCACCGCATCGGCCGCACCGGCCGCGCCGGGCGCGCCGGCACGGCGATCTCCATCGTCACGCAGCTCGATCAAAAATCGATGGTCGCGATCGAAAAACTGACCGGACAAACCATTCCCCGCATCGATAGCGGCGTCGAAGTCCAGCAGGCCGACAGCTCGGCGGCGCCGTCCGGCGGCGGAGCCGAACAGCCGCGCGAAGCGCACACGCGCGAAGGTTCAAGAGAAGGTTCGCGCGGGGGCCGCAAGCCACGCCGTGAACGCGAGCCGCGACGCTCCTCCGGCGGCGGCCGCAATCCCCCCGCCCCGCATCAGCAGCAAGCGCCGGTGGCCGCATTCACGCCGCCGGTCGCACCTGCGGCCTCGCGTACGCCTTCGATCGGTCGCGCCGAGGCACCGCCAGCCCCGCGCGATGCAGCATCGGAGCCTGCCGATCACTCGCATCTCCCAGCATTTCTGTTACGCCCCGTTCGCGCCCGGGTCTGATCGTTAGGCCGATCCGCGAAAGCCGCAGTGGAACCCGTTTACCGGTCGTTCACTCTCATCCGTTAACTTGATCGCGATATTTTTAGATATTGCGTTTGGGACGACGGGCAGGACGCCCGCCATTTTGGGGACACGAAAGTGCTCGACGAATACGAACGCACAATGGCCTTCGCCGAAGTCGCGTTGGGCCAGATCAAGTCGCTTCGGCAAACCGCCATCCCCCGCAACTATGAAATCTGGTACGTCTACGCGACCGGATACAATTCACCTCTCAACAAGATCATCAACGAGACACTGGCGCGCAACGGCAAACTGACCGAGGCCGATCTCGAGCAGATCTACGAAACCTATCTTTCCCAGATCAAGACCACCGACCGCATCGACAAGGTCGGCGCGCGCGTGATCGGCGAAATCGACGACGTGATGACTCTCATCACCGACGCCCTTGGAATGGCGGCGAGCTTCGACAACAACCTGTCCGGCGCGGCCAGAAAGCTCTCGGCCGCCAAGAACCGCGATCAGGTCAAGACGATCGTCGAATCGCTGGTGAAATCCACCCGCGAGATGCGCGAAACCAACAAGGCGCTCGAAGAGCGGCTGACCCTGTCGAAATCGGAGATCAGCAATCTGCAGCAGAGCCTGGAGGCGATCAGGACTGAAAGCCTGACCGATCCCCTCACCGGCCTGGGCAATCGCAAATATTTCGACCGTTCGATCGAGAGCGCCGTCCAGACCGCGCTCGCGAACGGTGAGCCGCTTTCACTGCTGATGTTCGACATCGATCATTTCAAATCGTTCAACGATTCCTATGGCCATCTCACCGGCGATCAGGTGCTCCGGCTGGTAGGCATGTCGCTGAAACAGACCATCAAGGGCCAGGACATCACCGCGCGCTACGGCGGCGAGGAATTCGCGGTTGTGCTGCCCAACACCGCGCTCCGCCAGGCGCTGACGGTCGCTGATCATATCCGCCGCGCCGTGATGGCGAAGGAATTGAAGAAAAAATCCACCGGCGAAATTCTCGGCCGCGTCACCATCTCGGTCGGCGTTTCAATGCTGAAGCCTGGCGACGATACCGATTCGCTGATCGAGCGCGCGGATGCCTGTCTCTACGCCGCCAAGCGCAACGGCCGCAACCGCGTCATCTGTGAAGTCGACCCGGAATACGCCGCCGAGACTCAAAACCAGGTCGCGTGAGTTTCAATTCCGCACTGCAGCGACCACCCTCATGGTGAGGAGCGCATCTTGCGCGTCTCGAACCATGCGCCGCGAGTCGCGAATAGCCATCCGTCGAGACGCGCGCAAAAGCGCGCTCCTCAGGGTGAGGTTTTCTTTCGCCTCGATTTCTTTTTCTTTTGCGCGGTCGTCTTCTTAACAACAGTCTTGTTAACAACAGTCTTGGCGCTCTTTTTCTTGACCTTCTTCTTCGCTGTCTTGCGTGCTTTGGGACGCTTGCGCAAAGCCGCGCGCTGCGCCGCCGCCAAAGCCGCCCGCGCCCAGTCCGTCAGTTCCTCCGGATCGTCATACAGCCGCTCCGGCAGCTGCCAATACGACGCCACCGTGACGGTCTTGGCCTTGGTTTGATACTGAAACGGTTTTGATTTTTCCGCCTCGAACCGTGGAATCGTCTGATCGTCGGCGCGGAGATAGAGACCGCCACGGAGCGCGAGGGCGAAGTTGGTACCGTCGGCGGAAATGCCGAAGCCTGAGAACATCCGGCGAATCGTGACCGGCCCAAAGTCCGCAAACAAGTCGATCAGGAAATCGCGGTCCATGACGGCCTGCTCGCTCTATGGCGTCATCCTGAGGTGCGAGCCTCTTGGCGAGCCTCGAAGGATGGCAGAAACACCACGTTGCCATCCTTCGAGACGCCGCGCGAGAGCGCGGCTCCTCAGGATGACGGCAATGTCTGTAGCGAGGCTCTAAGCCTAGCCATCCACCTTAGCGGCCGTCAATTGTACCGATTCGCCGCAACCGCAGGCGCCGACCTGGTTTGGGTTGTTGAAGATGAACTGCGCCGACATCTTGTCGGCCTTGTAGTCCATCTCGGTGCCCAGCAGAAACAGCACAGCCTTGGGATCGACCAGAATCTTCACGCCCTTGTCTTCCACGACCTCGTCGGTCGGCCGGACTTCGTGAGCATATTCGACGGTATAGGATTGCCCGGCGCAACCGCCGTTCTTGATCCCGACCCGCAAGCCCACGATCTCGGAATCGGCGCGCTTGGTCAGTTCGACAACCCGAAGCGCCGCTGCGTCGGTCAGCTTCATGACCTGCGGGCGAGGCCGCGGCTTCGGCTTGGATGCCAGCGTTGGTGAGACAGGTGTCATGTTGGTCATGTGGTTATTCCCAGCAGCCAATCAATATCGGCCATTTCCCGCAAACAAGCTAAATCCGATCGTTTTACGCCTCACCACATATTGAGGACGAGGCGCGCCTCGTCGCTCATCCGGTCGGGCGTCCACGCCGGATCCCAGACCAGATTGACATTGACCACGCCGACGCCGGGAACGCTGGCGACCGCGTTCTCCACCATGGTCGGCAATTCCCCCGCCGCGGGGCAGTTCGGCGTCGTCAGCGTCATCATGACGTCGACGGTGCGGTCGTCCTTGATGTCGACCTTGTAGATCAGGCCGAGCTCATAGATATCGGCCGGAATTTCCGGATCGAACACCGTCTTCAGCGCGGCAACGATTTCACCGCCGAGCCGCTCGGTTTCCTCCGGCGGCAGCGCCGAACGGGTTTCCATGTTGCTGGTTTTGACTTCCAGATTCTTGACTTCAACAGTGTCGGTCATGAGAACAATTCCCGCGCCTTGATCAGCGCCTGTGCCAGATGGTCGACTTCTTCACGGGTATTATACATCCCGAATGAGGCGCGGCACGTCGCCGTCACGTTGAACCGCTCTAAAAGCGGCATCACGCAATGGGTGCCCGCCCGCACCGCGATCCCCTGCCGGTCGATGACGGTCGCGACATCGTGGGGATGCGCGCCCTTCATCTCGAACGAGATCACCGGCCCCTTGCCCTGCGCGGTGCCGATCAGGCGCAGCGAATTGATTTCGCGCAAGCGCTCCTGGGCATAGGTCAAAAGGTCATGCTCGTGCGCGGCGATGCGTTCCTTGCAGATCGAATTGACGAAATCGATCGCAGCACCCAGCCCTATCGACTCGACGATCGCCGGCGTCCCCGCCTCGAATTTGTGCGGCGGATCACCATAGGTGACCCATTCCTTGGCGACTTCGCGGATCATCTCGCCGCCGCCATTGTAAGGTCGCATCGCTACCAGGTGCTCGTGCTTGGCGTAGAGCACGCCGATGCCGGTCGGGCCGTAAAGCTTGTGGCCGGTGAAGACGTAGAAGTCGCAGTCGATGTCCTGTACGTCGATCGCCATATGAACCGCGGCCTGGCTGCCGTCGACCAGCACCGGGATGCCGCGGGCATGGGCGAGCTTCACCACATCCTTCACGGGAACGATGGTGCCGAGCGCATTCGACATCTGCGTGATCGCGACCAGCTTGGTGCGATCGGTCAGTAGCTTTTCGAATTCGTCGATCAGGAAGTTGCCTTCGTCATCGACCGGCGCCCACTTGATGACGGCGCCATGACGCTCCCTGAGGAAATGCCAGGGCACAATATTGGAATGGTGCTCCATGATCGAGAGCACGATTTCGTCGCCGGCCTTGATGTTCGGCTCGCCCCATGAGGACGCCACGAGGTTGATCGCCTCGGTCGCGTTGCGGGTAAAGACGATCTCTTCGTTACGCCCGGCGTTGAGAAATTTCGCAACCTTGGCGCGGCCGCCCTCATAGGCTTCCGTCGCGGCATTGGCGAGATAATGCAGCCCGCGATGTACATTGGCGTATTCGCTCTTGTAGGCTTCCGTCATGCGGTCGAGCACTGCAGTGGGCTTCTGCGCGGACGCGGCGTTGTCGAGATAGACCAGCGACTTGCCATAGACCTTGAGCGACAGTGCCGGGAAATCCTCCCGCACCCGCGCTACATCATATGAACCGTTCAGGACTGCCGGATGCATGATCAACCCCGTGCCGCCAGCCAGCGCTGAGCCGCGGATATTGCGAGTTCACGCAAGGCGTCGTTAGCAATCGATTCGATCGCCTCGCCGACGAACGCCTGGATCAGCAGCGCCTGAGCTTCCTTTTCGGAAAGGCCGCGCGCCCGCAGATAGAACAACAGGCTTTCATCGAGCGCGCCGGTGGTCGCACCGTGACCACAGGTGACGTCGTCAGCGAAAATTTCCAGCTCGGGCTTGTTGTCGGCCTCGGCCTCATCGGACAGCAACAGCGCCCGCGTCATCATCTTGGCGTCGGTCTTCTGCGCCTTGGGCTGAACGATGATGCGACCCTGGAACACCGAATGTCCGCGATCGTCGACCACCGCGCGGAAGATCTCGCGGCTGGCGCAGTTCGGCACCGCATGATCCAGAAACAGCGTGGTGTCGGCATGCTGGCGGCCATTGAGCAGATTGACGCCATTGGTCTCGACCCGCGAGCCCTCACCTGCAAACGCGATGATGGCCTGATAGCGGCTGACATTCGAGCCGCTGGTCATGCCGAAGGTGTTGAAATGCGCTCTCGCGCCCAGGGTCACCACGGATGAGGAAATGTTGAAGGCCTCGCGGCCATCTTCGATCAAACGCACATGGTCAAGCCGCGCGCCATCGCCGATCGAAACGATCAGGGAGTCATGGACCTGATAGGTTTTCGCGCCGTCCGCGGCGATGTAGCTTTCCACCAGCGTCGCAGTGGCGGCCTTGCCGACGCGAAGCATCGAACGCGTGAACATTGCCGCAGGCGCACCGCCGCTGGCGATATGAACGATATGCAGGGGCTGTGTGAGCACAGCGCCATCGGCGACCTCGATCACGAGACCATCCGTCATCATCGCGCTGTTCAGCGCCACCATCGCATCGGAATTGTCAGGCGTGAGCAATTGCGCGTGAAGCGCGCTATCGTCGCCTTCCAGCACTTCGCGCAGCGTGCGGATGCCAAGGCCCTTTTCAAGATTAGCTGTATCGGACAGCTTTGGCGCGAACACCCCGTCCACCAGCACCAACCGGCGCACGCCCTCGATGGCGTGCAGCTTCGAGGCGGCGCCCGCGCGCGTCAACGCCGCTGCATCCGGCGCCGCCGCTGATGGCAGCACTTCGCGCATCAGCACGCGCAAATCAGTGTATTTCCAATCCTCGATCCGCCGATGCGGCAGGCCCGCGCGCTCGTAAGCCTCGAACGCCTGCCGGCGTGCACCGGCGATCTTGCCCGTGCCGGGCAGCCGATCCCGCGCGATGGCGAAAATATCGCTCAGCGGGCGTCCGGTCTCGGTTTTTGCCAGTGCAAGGTTCATCATCAATCCATTTGCGTCAGGCTGCGTCTTCGAACTGCGTGTAGCCGGAAGCCTCGAGCTCCAGCGCCAGTTCCTTGTCACCGCTTTTGACGACCCGACCCTTCGACATCACGTGCACGAAATCGGGTACGATGTAATTCAACAGCCGCTGGTAATGCGTGATCACGACCATGGCGCGATCCGGCGAGCGCAATGCATTGACGCCATCGGCGGCAACCCGCAGCGCGTCGATGTCGAGACCGGAATCCATTTCGTCGAGGATGCACAGGCTCGGCTCGAACAGCGCCATCTGCAGAATCTCGTTGCGCTTCTTTTCACCGCCGGAGAAGCCGACATTGACGCCGCGGCGGAGCATGTCCTGCGGAATGTTGAGGCGCGCCGCGACTTCGCGCACCTTCTTGAGAAAGTCCGGCGTCGAGAACTCGCTTTCGCCCCGTGCCTTGCGCTGGGCGTTCAGCGCGGTGCGCAGGAACGTCATGGTGGCGACGCCCGGAATTTCTACCGGATACTGGAACGCGAGAAACACGCCCTTCGCAGAACGCTCGTCGGGGGACATCTCAAGCAAGTCCTCGCTCTTGAACAGAATCTCGCCGCCGGTGACTTCGTAGCCCGGCTTGCCCGCGATGACATGGCTCAGCGTCGATTTGCCGGAGCCGTTCGGCCCCATGATCGCGTGCACTTCGCCCTTGTTCACGGTGAGCGAAAGCCCGTGGAGAATTTCACGCTCCTCGACACGAACTTGCAGGTTTTTGACTTCGAGTAACGTAGTCATTTTGTTTCCTTGTGGCCTAAAACGCCCGAATTAAAGCCGGAAGAAAAAGCCAGGCAAAGAAACCTAGCGCTCCTAGACCGGCCGCCGATTTGCCCAAGCTAACAACCGTCTCCCATCCCGCCAGTCCGCCAATGAGCGTCACGAATACTCCAGCGATCGCAACAAACAAGAAGATCACAAGTGGCGCAAACCGGACGAGAGCGAGGATGTTACGGATCATTGGCTTACCCGACGCTGCCCTCCAGCGAGATCGAAATCAGCTTCTGCGCTTCGACCGCGAATTCCATCGGCAGTTGCTGCAGGACGTCTTTCACAAAACCATTGACCACGAGACCGACGGCTTCCTCCTGCGACAGCCCGCGCTGCACGCAATAGAACAGCACGTCCTCGGAAATCTTCGACGTGGTCGCTTCATGCTCGAACAGCGCCGAGGAATTCTTCGCCTCGACGTAAGGAACGGTGTGCGCGCCGCATTTGTCGCCGATCAGAAGCGAATCGCAGGCGGTGAAGTTGCGCGCGCCGGTCGCCTTGCGATGGGCCGTGACGAGGCCGCGATAGGTGTTTTGTGACACACCGGCCGCGATGCCCTTGGAGATGATCCGGCTGGTGGTGTTCTTGCCCAGATGAATCATCTTGGTACCGGAATCGACCTGCTGGTAACCGTTCGAAATCGCGATCGAATAGAATTCGCCGCGCGAATTGTCGCCGCGCAGGCTGCAGCTCGGATATTTCCAGGTGATGGCCGATCCGGTCTCGACCTGGGTCCAGGAAATCTTCGAATTGTTGCCGCGGCAATCGCCACGCTTGGTGACGAAATTGTAGATGCCGCCCTTGCCCTCGGAATTGCCGGGGTACCAGTTCTGCACCGTCGAATATTTGATCTCGGCATCGTCAAGCGTGACCAGTTCGACCACCGCGGCGTGCAACTGGTTTTCGTCGCGCTGCGGCGCGGTGCAGCCTTCGAGGTAGCTGACATAGGCGCCCTTGTCGGCGATGATCAGGGTGCGCTCGAACTGTCCGGTGTTGCGCTCATTGATGCGGAAGTAGGTCGACAGCTCCATCGGACAACGCACGCCCGGCGGCACATAGACGAACGAGCCGTCGGAAAACACCGCCGAGTTCAAGGTCGCAAAGAAATTGTCCGAAGTCGGCACCACGGTGCCGAGATACTTCTTCACCAGATCGGGATGCTCGCGAATTGCTTCCGAGATCGGCATGAAGATCACGCCGGCCTGCTTCAACTCCTTCTGGAAGGTGGTCGCAACCGAGACCGAATCAAAGACAGCATCGACCGCGATGCGCCGCTCGCCTTCCG
This sequence comes from Bradyrhizobium sp., assembly GCA_028290305.1. The sequence continues at coordinate 428 of JAQGKC010000301.1, read as the reverse complement.
GCCGAACCACGCCCTCCAGCATCTCGACTTCGCGCAAGGGAATGCCGAGCTTTTCGTAGGTCTTGAGGATTTCCGGATCGACCTCGTCGAGCGAGGCGAGTTCCTTCTTCTTCGGCGCGGAGTAGTAATAGAGATCCTGGTAATCGATCTTGGGATAGTGGACGCGCGCCCATTTCGGCTCGACCATGGTCAGCCAGCGGCGATACGCCTCCAGCCGCCATTCCAGCATCCAGGCCGGCTCGTTCTTTTTTGCTGAAATGAAGCGGACGGTGTCTTCCGACAGCCCTCTGGGGGCCTTGTCGGACTCGATAAGCGTCTCAAATCCATATCGATACTGGTCGACGTCGATCCGGCGAACCCGATCGACCGTCTCTTGTACGGCAGCCATTCCATCCTCCGCTCGCGGTTTCAAGGACCGCGGTGGATCA
>JAQGKC010000297.1 GCA_028290305.1 Bradyrhizobium sp. | reverse complement strand
TAACATCCCGACTGGCACCGATATCACATTCCACCCGCTCGTTCAGACCGTCAGCACCTCGCTGGTCTACCGCTTCAACTGGACCGGTCCGGTCGTTGCGAAGTACTGATCTGAGAAGTACTGATCTGATCTGTCTATAACGAATAAAAAGCCCCGGCATTGTCCGGGGCTTTTTTGTTGGCGTCATCCGGACGAGGAGCAAGTGAGGGCGCTCGCCTATTTGCAAGCGCTGGTTGCCTTGCGGCGTACTAGGCCCGGTGCGACTTTGGTCGCCGCAGGGTATGTAGAGTTATCTCTGGCGGGCAGTTTAGGCGCACGGGCATTAGGCTCGTGCCAACCCCTGTCGAAGTGTAACCGTCCATTCCAGCGTGACGCCACGCGCCGGCGCCCATTGATCGAGGCAGTATCGCTTCCAACTTGATTGGAATTCCACCCGGTAGACAGAGCTGGCCGCCATGCGTGTGTCCGCTTAACATGAGATCGAATCCTACGACTGCCGCTCGATCATAAACTTCCGGGGTATGCGATAATAAAATTGAAAAAGCATCTTGAGGAATTCGCGACGTAGCTTTCTCAATGTCGTCGGCCCGGTAGAAGTGAGGGTCGTCGACGCCGGCCAAATATATCTTGTCGTCGCCGCGAACGATCGTCTCACACTCATTAAATAGCATCCGGATTCCCATCGCTTCCAGCGACGGCACCATGTGAATGCTGTCGTGATTGCCAAGCACTCCGTATAGTGGCCCTTTCAGCCGAGCTCGTAGTTCATTGACGCCTTTGAGGCTTGTCTCGAATGGTCCGTATGTCTTGCCCCGATAGTCACCCGTTAGTACGCAAATATCGTATTGCAGGTCGCTGACAATGCTGACCAAGTGCCGCATCGCGCCTTCCCTTATGTCTGCGTGTAGATCACTGAGGTGAAGGATAGTGAAATTAGCGAATGCTGGAGGCAGTTTGGCGAATTCGAGGATGTTTTTCCTGACGACGATCTGATTGGCGTTGCGCCGCGCGCGGCCATATAGCCCTGTCAGCCTCTGCGCACTTCTAATAGTCCACGGCGCTGAGTGCCAATTTTCGAGATTAAAGAAGATCAATCCCTGACCAAAAAGTTGGGCCTCATGTTCGGCTTCAACTTTCAGTCGCCGCTCCACATGCTCCGCACCAATTCGTTTTATCAAGTCTTGCAAAGCCGTTGCGGTCACAGCGGTCGAACTGCGATTCAACATTCAGTTGGGCCTCTCTCACGTCTCGCGCATCTTAACGGTTCGTGGTTGCTACGCAAAAAAGAACAATTCCGGCCGGTCGCATATCCGCCTCGCGCTGATTGTCGGCACTCGAAAGCCGCCCCGTGAGGGCTCCGCGTCCACGTACCGGACCTTTAATGTCCTGCCAGGGTCAATCATAAAAGAAACACCGCACCAGACGCTGTAAAAGCCTAGCGCGCCGACAAAGATGCAGACGGCGAGTGCCATCGCCAGCTCAATCGCAACCGTGCGCTTGTTGAGTACCCGTCTCAATAGCGTCACCAGTTCGCTTCCATCGTCCAGACCAGACAATCAGCCGCCATCGCTTTGGGGTGTTCCACGCGTGGAACTCCTCCACGTAGCGGCTCGCCTAAATGTTCTGGCCCAGACTAATAGAACGCAATTTGACCACTTTGGGCCGCAAAAATTCCGTTCAGTTGAAGTTGCGGAGAGAATCATGGCTCGAAATTTCGGAGTGCCTCGACTGATCGACCGGTACGAGCGCGCACCGCTTTGGCCGATGTGGGTGCTAGCTTTTGCGATGATCGGCATCATCCACGCGGCGACGTTCCTGCGTCACTGACGCGTCGCGGCAGCGCTTGGTGGACCGAGAGCCCATGTTGTCGCTGAATGTTATTTGACCTGCGACGGATCCGGCGGCCCGTCACGAGGTGTTCTTGACGATAGGCGACTTCGAAAATCTCAGCGGCTTTGATCTAGAGGCCGCGGTCCACACAATCGACAGGATCAGCCGGTACGAAAGAGGGCTGTATCGAAACGCAAGCGAGCATTGCGCAAACCGTCGACCGATTTTGGCAACGACATTATTGCGAAATTACTATCAGGCCTTTGATCTTAAGCCGAAAGTCAGTTTGGCAGAACGAAGCAACGGGGCTCTACAGCTTTTGGCAGAACGAACCTAAATTGCTAATAAGCGGATGCTCGCACGAGCCACTAGCCTCGATCGTCCGCGATGACCTTGCCATCGTTGGGAAGAGACGCGGCGGCAACTAGATCGACGATTCCGCCAAGCTTGGTGACGGCGCGTAGCGTGGCCGACACGGCCTCGCGGAGGCCTGGGTCAGCCGTCGCGCTCTCGGCCCTGAGCGTCATCACGTCGGTCTCGCCTGCACGCGAAACGACAAGGCGCAGCCGGCCCAGTTCGGGATGCCGCCTGCCGATCTCCGCGATCTGCTCCGGCCGCACGAACATGCCCTTGATTTTGGTGGTCTGGTCGGCGCGGCCTATCCAGCCCTTCATGCGCATATTGGTCCGGCCGCACGGACTCTTGCCCGGCAATGTTGCGGTGAGATCCCCGAGCGCGAGGCGGATCCAGGGATGATGGAGATCAAGCGAGGTGACGACGATCTCGCCGACGTCGCCCTCGGCCACGGGATCGCCGGTGCCGGGGCGTACGATTTCCACAATCAGGTCCTCGTTGACGACCATGCCCTCGCGGGCTGGGGTCTCAAAGGCGACCAGACCGAGATCGGCGGTGCCGAACGCTTGATAAGCGTCGACGCCGCGCGACTTTATCTCCTCCTGCAGCGACTTCGGAAACGCCGCACCCGACACCAGCGCGTGCTTGATCGACGAGACATCGCGTCCGGCGCCATCAGCGGCGTCGAGCAGGATTTTGAGGAAGTCCGGCGTGCCGCTGTAACCGACCGGGCGATATGCCTCGATCAGCTCGAATTGCGCTTCGGTATTGCCGGGACCGGCCGGAATAACCGCACACCCGAGCGCGCGCGCGGAGGCATCGAAGATGAAACCGCCCGGCGTCAGGTGATAGCTGAAGGTGTTCAGCACCACGTCGCCCGGACGGAATCCGGCGGCGAACAGTGCCCGCGCGCCGCGCCAGGGATCGGCATGGATGGGTTCGGGCTCGAAGATCGGGCCGGGCGAGGTAAACAGGCGCCCGAACGAACCCGGTGGCCCCGCGAGCAATCCACCGAACGGCGGCGCGGCCTTGTGCAGGGCAGGGAGGTCGGATTTGCGCAGCAGCGGCAGGCCGGCCAGCGCAGCACGGCTGGTGGTCGAAGCCGGGTCGATACCCCTGAGGTGCTCGGCGTAGCCCGGTGCGGTCTTTGCTTTGCGCAGCACATCGGGCAGCCGCGAAAACAGGTCCGCCTCGCGCATCGCGGGCTCGCGCGTTTCCAGGGCATCATAGTGTCCGGTCATGGGTGATCCCCGATGGTCAGTTTCCGCGAATGAGTCAGCATTGGCAACAAAGTTTGAACCCGCAGCTAGGACCGGCGCCACGTTGCGTGATATCAGACGGCAGCTATCGATGCTGGACGTCTTCCAGGGAACGCAATGGTTAAAACACATATCGCCGCAGCAGCAAATCGGTCGGATTCGGACGATATCGTCGGAACCCTGAAGACCCTCATGATCGAGCGCTCGCTGCCATTGTGGTCGAGCGAGGGCTGGGATCGGACCACCGGCGGCTTTATCGACCGGCTCCATCCAGACGGCCGCGCCGATCATCTCGCACCCCGGCGCGTTTTCGTTCAAGCCCGGCAGATCTATTGCTTCGCCAAGGCCGCGCAGATCGGCTGGTATCCCAAGGGCGCCGAGATCGCGCTGAAGGGGCTGGAGCATCTCCTGGCGAAAGCGAAGAGCCCCGATGGCCGGCCGGGCTTTGTCCATATGCTCGCGCCCGATGGCACCGTCCTGGATTCGCTGCGCGATACCTATGACCACGCCTTCGTGCTGCTCGCCTTGGCGAGCGTTTATGCGCTCGACCGCGATGCGCAGGTCCGTTCCGAAATCGACTCGCTGCTTTCATTTTTGGATACGCAACTGCGATCGCCGAATGGTGGCTTTCTCGAGGGATGGCCGGCGTCGATGCCGCGGCGGCAAAATCCGCAAATGCATCTGTTTGAAGCGATGATCGCGGCGTTCGATGCGACCCATGACATGGTGTTCCAGAATCGCGCCGGCGAATTTTTCGCGCTGTTTCTTGCAAATCTCTACGACAAGCAAAAGCAGGTCCTGGGCGAATATTTCGAAGACGACTGGTCGAGGATCGAGCCTGTCAGCGTCGAACCCGGACACCAGGCGGAATGGGTCTGGCTGCTGAAGGGTTTTGAACGAATTACAGGTTGCCCGACGGGCCGGTACCGCGGCGAGCTGCTCGCATCGGCACTGCGTTATCGCGAGGAGGCCACGGGCTGCCTGATCGATGAGGGCGATGCCGTTGGCAACATCAAAAAGCACAGCCGGCGTCTATGGCCTCAGACCGAGATCGCCAAGGCGTGGATCGCGCAGGCGGAGGCAGGCGAAGCCGGAGCCGCCGAAGAAGCACGCGCGGCGTTGTCATGCCTGGAGCGGCACTATCTCAACCATCCCGTCGCGGGCGGCTGGTACGATCAGTTCGACCGCGACGGCCGGTCGCTGATCGCGACGATACCTGCGTCTTCTTTCTATCACGTGCTTTGCGCGGTTGTAGAGGCGGAGCAGGTGCTGGGCTGAGTCTTTAAGCTTCCATCTATTTCGGAATGTGCTTGGTGAATATCCGGACGACGACGCCTTTGACCACGGGAGCGGTGTCGAACAGGTCGGACGCGATTTTCTCGATGGAGTCTCGGTGGGCCAGGAACTGCGCTTGCCTGGCGGTACTCAGGGTGCCTCGCACACCGGCCAGTTCGTCCATCGCAGCATCACTGATCTGACAGTCAACCGTATCGCCTTCGTTGAGCATCGAAAACCTAAACGCCAACCGTTCGAGGTCATATCCCAAGACTTTGCCACGCGTCAGCGGCATCGAAAACATCCTTTTACGCTCTGTCCGAGAGTGCTTCTCCATTGCAGTTTTGTCGAGAAGGTGGCCGCATGATCCAAAAACACGCGATCCAAGAACACGCGTTCACAGCCACCGCTTCCGTCGCTTGAAGCTTTTCAAATTCTTGAAGCTCTTGCGCTGGTCGCCGGCGCCGCCGAGATAGAACTCCTTGACGTCCTCGTTGTCGCGCAACTCGTCGGCGCTGCCGTCGAGCACCACCTTGCCTTGCTCCATGATGTAGCCGTGGCTCGCGACCGACAGCGCGGCGCGTGCGTTCTGCTCCACCAGCAGGATCGTGACGCCAAGGTCACGATTGATCTCCTTGATGATCGCGAACACTTCCTTGACCAGCAGCGGCGATAATCCCATCGACGGTTCGTCCATCAGGATCATCTTCGGGCGTGCCATCAGTGCGCGGCCGATCGCCAGCATCTGCTGCTCGCCGCCGGAGAGATAACCGGCGAGGCCCGTGCGCTCCTTCAGGCGCGGGAAATATTTGTAGACCATGTCGATGTCGGCGCCGACTTCGTTGTCGCTGCGGGTGAAGGCGCCGAGCCGTAAGTTTTCGAGCGATGTCATGTCGGCGATGATGCGGCGGCCCTCCATCACCTGAAAGATGCCGCGGCGAACGATCTTGTCGGGATCGATACCGTTGATGCGCTCGCCGTTGAAGACGATTTCGCCGCGGGTGACTTCGCCGTCTTCGGTTTTGAGCAGACCTGAGATCGCCTTCAGCGTCGTCGACTTGCCCGCGCCATTGGCGCCGAGCAGCGCCACGATCGCGCCCTGCGGCACTTCGAGGCTCAATCCACGCAGCACCAGGATGACGTCGTCATAGACCACCTCGATGTTGCGCACGCTCAGCAGCGGGGCAGGGGCAACCGATGCTGCTGTTGGTGGGCGATCGATTTCCGTCGCTTCAGTCATGCCCTTATCCCGATGTCGTCAGCGAAAGCGTCTGCTCTGCTTGCTGCCGTCGTCACCCGGCTTGACCGGATGACCCAGTATTCCAGAGCGCCTGCGATGAATCGAGAAGCTGCGGCGTATTGGATCCCCGCTTTCGCGGGGATGACGGTTTAGTATGTTGCGGTCGCCTGCGGACAAGCGATCAGATTGCAAGTTTACCACCCAAACCATTCCGCCTTGCGCGGCAGTTCGACGGTCTTGGCCTTTTCGAGCTTGATGGTGCCCTTGGCCATGAGATCGTTGATATCGCCGTCGGTCGGGCCGGAAACCTTGGACCGATACAGGTCGACCGTTGTTGTCGGCCGATGGTCCTTCTCGGTCCATGTGGAGGGGTTGCAGACGCCTTCCATGCCTGCCGGTACCCAGTTGGTTTTCTGATAGAAGCCCTTGGCTACGCTCTCGCCGGTCGCGCCGCCGTTCTTGGCGGCCCAGTCGAGCGCTTCCTTCATGTACAGCGCGGTGCAAACGGCTGCGATGTAGTGCACGGGGCGATAGACCTTGCCGGTCGGGTCGGACATTTTGGAAATTTCCATCACCGTCTTCATGCCCGGCGCGTTGCCGCCCCAGCCCACGGCCGTCCGCAGCGGGAAGATCACGCCATCGGCGGCATCACCGGCCGTCTTGGCGGCGTTCTCGTCCATGCCCCAGACGTTGCTGAGGAACTGGATGTCGACGCCGGCGGTCTTGCAGGCCTTCATCACCGAGATGTTGGAGGCGGCGGTATTGCCAAGATAGGCGTAGTTGGCGCCGGCGCTTTTCAGGCTCAGGCACTGCGCGCTGTAGTCGCCGGGCGCCAGCGCGAACACCAGTGGCGGCAGCACGTCGAAGCCGAGCTCGGTCGCAAGCGCTTCGCCGGCGGCTTTCGGCGCGTTCGGATAGGGATGGTTGGCGCCCATATGCACAAACTTGGGCTTGCCCGGCTTGCCCTTGGCCTTCCAGTCTTCCGCGGCCCAGGTCAGTTCGGCGCGCAGCGCGTCGGAGTAGCTCGGGCCGTAGAAGAAATTATACGGCGCGGGTTTTGCTTTCCCGCTGCTGCCCTCGGGGTCCGTAAGTGCTGCCGCGTAGGAGCCGGAGATATCCGGGATCTTGTCCTGCGCCAGGAAGCCGGTCAGCGCTTCGGTATCGGCCGTACCCCAGCCCATGATCGCTGCGACCTTGTCGCCGCCCGACCATTTCTTGTAGAGCGCGATCGCGCGGGGCACCTGGTAGCCGTAATCGTTGCTGTCGACGTTGAGCTGCTTGCCGCCGACGCCGCCGTTCTTGTTGACCCAGGCAAAGGTGTCCGCGACGCCTTGTCCGTAGGGCGTACCAACATCGGACGTACCGCCCGACAGGTCTTCAAGGTGGCCGATCGCGATCTGGGCCTGCGACGCCGTTGCGGCACTGCCGAGCAGCAGCGCGAGCGAAACGGTACCGAGTAGGGATTTCATGGTCATGGGTGTTCCTCCAGTTCTTTTGTTAAGTCTATTGTAGCCAGGCCCGATCCAACCTCAATGTGAAAACGGGTAGAGTTTCCAGTAAGTCTTGATCTGTCGCCAGCGATGCGCGAGGCCGTCGGGCTCGAACATCAGAAACGCGATGATAATCAGCCCGATCGCGATCTCGCGCAGGAAGGTGATGTTGTTGTTGAGCGACAACGCCTTGTCGATGACGCTGCCTTTCAGGCCCGCGCTGATCCATTCCATCGATTCCGGCAGCAGCACCACGAAGGCGGTGCCCATCAGCGTGCCCATGATCGAGCCGGTGCCGCCGATGATGACCATGGCGAGGAAAATAATCGATCGTTCGATCCCGAAACCTTCGTTCGATACGACGAGCTGGTAATGCGCGTAGAGCGCTCCCGCGATGCCTGCGAAGAACGCCGCGAGTCCAAACGACAGCGTGCGATATTTCGTCAGGTTGATGCCCATGATCTCGGCGGAGAGATAATGATCGCGGATCGCGACCAGCGCGCGGCCGTCGCGGGTGCGCATCAAATTGGTCACCAGGAGATAACTGACCAGCAGATAGGCCAGCACCACGTAGAAATATTGCCGGTCGCCGCGGAACGTGTAGCCGAAAATCGAGAACGGATTGGCGCTGGCCGGTACCGAGCCGCCGGAAAACCAGTCGGCGCGTGAGAAGAAATCAAGCAGGATATATTGCGCCGCCAGCGTCGCGATGACGAGATAAAGTCCCTTCAGCCGTGCCGCCGGCACGCCAAAGATCAGGCCGACCAGGGCAGTGACGACGCCCGCCAGCGGAATGGCGAAGAATACCGGGATCGGCAGCGTGTTCGAGAGATAGGCCGAGGTGAATGCGCCGAACAAGAAGAACGCGGCATGGCCGATCGAAATCTGCCCGGTGAAGCCGACCAGAATATTGAGGCCGAGGGCTGCGATCGCAAAGATGCCGATCTGGATCAGGACGCTCAGCGAGTATTCGCTGAGCACCTGCGGTGCAAAACAAATCAGCACGATGCCGATAATGGCCGCGTTGCGGCTGGTGGTGGTCGGAAAGATCGTGGTGTCGGCCGCGTACGAGGTACGGAAATCGCCGGAAGGAATGAGGGAGGGACCTGTCATATGAATTACACCCGCTCGATGTCTTTGGTGCCGAACAGGCCATAGGGCTTGATCATCAGCACGACGATCAGCACGTAGAACGGCGCGACTTCATACAAATTGCCCCAGTGCAGATATTCGCTGTCGATATATTGCGCGATGTTTTCCAACAGACCGATGATGATGCCGCCGAGCACCGCGCCGCCGATGGAGTCGAGGCCGCCCAGGATCGCCGCCGGAAACACCTTGATGCCATAGGCCGACAGGCCCGACGATACGCCGTTGACGACAGCCACCACCACGCCCGCCACCGCCGAGACGGTCGCCGAGATTGCCCAGGCGATCGCGAACACGTTCTTGACAGAAATGCCGAGCGATTGCGCCACCTGCTGGTTGAAGGCGGTGGCGCGCATCGCGAGGCCGTATTTCGAGACCCGAAAGAACCAGGCCATGCCGATCATCATCGCCACCGATACGACGAGGCTCATCACATAGACGGTCTGGATTTGCAGTCCCAGGAAGTTCAGGGATTGGCTGGTGAAGATCCGCGGGAAAGGCTGCGGATTGACGCCGAAAATCCATTTCAGCGCGGCCTGGAATACCGTCGACAGCCCGATGGTGACCATGATCACCGAGATGATCGGCTCGCCGATCATCGGCCGCAGGATCACGATCTGGATCGCGATGCCGAACACGAACATGAACACCAGCGTCAGCGGCATGCCGACCCAGAACGGCACCTGATATTTGGTGAGCAGCGCCCAGCACACCCAGGCGCCGATCAGCAGCAATTCGCCTTGTGCGAAGTTCACCACTTGCGTCGCCTTGTAGATCAGCACGAACGACATCGCGACCACGCCATACAGCGTGCCGACCACGAGGCCGTTGACCAGAAGCTGGATCAGGAACTGGAGGTTCATGTTGTTTGACAGCGTTGAGTTGCGGGGCTCTTCCCCTCTCCCCTTGTGGGAGAGGGTGGCTTCGCCAAGCGAAGGCGGGCGAGGGGGCTACGCTTTACAATATTTGAGCCTGTACCCCTCACCCGTCTGTATCCAGATATACCGTAGGTGATGCCCTCTACCACAAGGGGTGAGGGCGCAGTCATCGGCGTCGCGATATGCTTTCTGAATTTGTTGGAATCGGTTTTTTTCGTCATTCCGCCGCCTCCGCCACCTGTACATCGCGCCCGAGGTCAACCACCTCCAGCGTCGTGCGGATGCGCTGGGTGGTGCCGTCCTGGAAGCGGATCACGGTATCGATCGGGATGTCGCGTTTGCCGCTGTAGATCGCGTCGATGATCCCAGCGTATTTCTCGTTGATGACGCTGCGGCGGACTTTGCGGGTGCGGGTCAACTCGCCATCGTCAGCGTCGAGCTCCTTGTAGAGCAGCAGGAAGCGGGAAATGCGCTGTGCCGGCGGCAGCGTGGCGTTGACGGTTTCGACCTCCTTGCGCAGCAGCGCATACACCTCGGGGCGCGAGGCGAGATCGGTGTAGGTCGTGAACGAGATCCGCTTCTTCTCCGCCCATTTCGAGATGATCGAATACCGGATGCAGATCATCGCCGCGAGCGCGTCGCGGCCGGCGCCCAGCACCACCGTCTCGGCGACGTAGGGCGAGAACTTCAGCTTGTTTTCGATGTATTGCGGCGAGAACCGTTCGCCGCGTGCGGTCTCGGCCAGATCCTTGATGCGGTCGATCACCACGAGCTGCTTGTTGCCGTTGAAATAGCCGGCATCGCCGGACTGCATCCAGCCGTCTTTCATATCGGCAGCGGAAGCTTCGGGACTCTTGTAATAGCCGAGGAACATGTTGGGGTGGCGCACCACGATCTCGCCGACGCCGTGGATATCCGGATTGTCGATGCGGATTTTGATGCTGTCGGCCATCGCGACGCCGGTGGTATCGGGATCGACCTGACCCATCGGATGCAGCGTATACGCGCCGAGCAATTCTGTCTGGCCGTACAGCGTGCGCAGCGGCACGCCCATGGCCTGAAAGAACTTGAAGGTATCAGGACCGAGCGCAGCACCTCCGGTTGCCGCCGAGCGCAGCCGGGTAAAGCCGAGGCGATCGCGCAGCGCGCGAAACAGCAGCGCGTCCGCGATCACGGAATGCTTGCCGCGCGCCAGTGCCGCCAGCCCCGTCTTCATGCCAAGCTCATAGAGGCTTTGCTTGAGCGGAGAGGAATCCATGACGCCGGCGCGCACATCGGCGGCGATGGATTCCCAGACCCTGGGAGCGAACAGCACGAAGGTCGGCGCGATCTCGCGGAAATCGTTCATCATGGTGTCGGGCTGTTCGACGAAGTTGACCTTCATTCGGCACAGCAGGCCTTTGCCGAGCACGTAGACCTGTTCCATGATCCAGGGCAGCGGCAGTACCGAGACGTATTCGTCATCCGGCCCCTTCGGATCGAACGCGAGGTAGGTCGCGCAATGCCGCAGCACCCGCCCCGCGGCGAGCATCGCCAGTTTCGGATTGGATGTGGTGCCAGAGGTGGTGCAGAGGATTGCGACATCCTCGCCCTTTGTGGCGTCCACCAGCCGGTCGTAGAGATCGGGCTCGCGCGCGGCGCGGTCGCGTCCCATCGCTGCAAGCTTGTCGGCCCCCATCAGGCGGGGGTCGTCATATTTCCGCATCCCGCGCGGATCGGAATAGACGATGTGCTTGAGGTTGGGCACCCGCTCGGCCAGCGTCAGCAGCTTGTCGACCTGCTCTTCATCCTCGGCGAACACAAGCCGGGCTTCGCCATAGCTGAGGAGATAGGCGGCTTCCTCATCCAGCACGTCGCGGTAGAGACCGAGACTCATGGCGCCGATCGCATGGGTGGCGATTTCCGCCGAGACCCAGTCCGGCCGGTTATCGCCGATGATGCCGATGACGTCGCCGCGGCCGAGGCCAAGTTCGACCATGCCGAGCGCGAAGTCGTGCACCCGCGCCTGATAGTCGTTCCAGGTGAAGACGCGCCAGAGCCCGAAATCCTTTTCGCGCAATGCGATGTCGCCGCCATGCTCGCGCGCGTTGAGGCGCAACAGCTTGGGATAGGTGTCAGCCTGCGCGGCCCGGCCGGCGTAATCCATCATGCCGCGCTCTCCGCAGGCGCGGGTGTATCGTCGGGATCGACCAGGACCTCGTCCTCTTCGCCGAGATAGGCGCGCTTCACATGGGGATCAGCCAGCACCGAAGCCGGATCGCCCTCGGCGATCTTGCGGCCGAAATCCAGCACCATGACCCGGTGGGAGATATCCATCACCACGCCCATGTCGTGCTCGATCATCATCACCGTCATGCCGAATTCTTCGTTGAGATCGACGATGTAGCGCGCCATGTCCTCCTTTTCCTCGAAGTTCATGCCCGCCATCGGCTCGTCGAGCAGGATCAGCCGCGGCTCCAGCGCCATCGCGCGCGCGAGTTCGACGCGTTTGCGCAGGCCGTAAGGCAGGGTGCCGGCGGTGGCCTTGCGCACCGACTGCAGATCGAGGAAATCGATGATCTCCTCGACCTTGCGGCGATGTTCGAGCTCTTCGCGCCGTGCGCCGGTGAGCCAGTACAGCGATCCCGTGATGAAGTTGTTTTTCAGCAGATGGTGCCGCCCGACCATGATGTTGTCGAGCACGCTCATGTGATGAAACAGTGCGAGGTTCTGGAAGGTGCGGCCGATGCCGAGCCGAGGCCGCGCGTTCGGATTGAGTGCGGTGATATCCTGCCCGCGATAGAACAGCTGGCCTTCGGTCGGCCGGTAGCGGCCCGAGATGCAGTTGACGATCGAGGTCTTGCCGGCGCCGTTGGGGCCGATGATCGAGAACAGCTCGCCATCGTTAACGCCAAAGCTGACCTCGGTGAGCGCTCTTACGCCACCAAAGCGCAGAGACACCCCGCGCACTTCCAAAGCATGTTCCACGCATTCCCTCCATCCGGGCGCTTTTAGGCGCTCTTTGCTTTGGTTGGCGATGACCGAGATCAACCCGGTTCGTCCTGACGGGTCAACCTGTTTCACCCGAGTTAGCACGTCAACGGCTAGGCTTGTCGCAGGCGCCCGTCTGCTTTAACCCCAATCGACTTTGGTATTAGACTTCGCGGGGGTCGGATGCTATGGCCGCGCAAGCGGAACGCCTCTTGCACCCTCGATTTGGCCGGGCCAAGAGAGGCACAAGGGGCTTGGTCCGCCCGGTCTGCGGCCCTGCCAGCAGGCATGGGGGGCCAGTGCAGCAAGTTGCAATTTGGCGCTGTCGGCTGTTTTTTGTGCAGCCTGTTCAAGCTTCTTGATGTGTTGTTGGAGAGAGCATGGCGGTTAAGGATTCGAAGCGGCGCGTTGCGCTTATCACCGGCGTGACCGGGCAGGACGGCGCCTATCTCGCCGAATATCTGCTGGGTCTTGGCTATACCGTGCACGGCGTCAAGCGGCGGTCATCCTCGTTCAACACCGCGCGCATCGACCACCTCTACGAGGACCCGCACGCCGGCAATGTGCCCTTCCTGCTGCACTATGGCGACATGACGGATTCGACCAATCTGATCGGCTGATGCAGCAGATCCGGCCGACCGAAATCTACAACCTCGCAGCCCAGAGCCATGTCGGCGTCAGTTTCGAGAGCCCGGAATATACCGCGAATGCCGACGCGATCGGCGTGCTGCGGCTTCTGGAAGCGATCCGGATTCTCGGCATGGAAAAGGAGACGCGGTTCTATCAGGCCTCCACCTCGGAACTGTTCGGTCTGGTGCAGGAGGTTCAGCAGAAGGAAACCTCGCCGTTCTATCCGCGCTCGCCCTATGGCGTCGCCAAGCTTTACGGCTACTCGATCACGGTGAACTACCGCGAGGCCTACGGCATCTATGCCTCGAACGGCAATCCTGTTCAATCATGAAAGCCCGATCCGCGGCGAAACCTTCGTGACGCGCAAGAT
>JAQGKC010000248.1 GCA_028290305.1 Bradyrhizobium sp. | reverse complement strand
ATAAGCAGTTGGAGCCTGCCCGATGAATTTTGGCTCCTCGCAGGCGCAGGGACTTTGGCGCGCCTGGCGATGGCCGATCGCCTCATCGATCATTCCGCGCTTTCGAACGGCGAATCGCGGCCGGCATCGCCCAAGGAGCGATCGCTCGGACGAATATGCACCAGCCGCCAGGTTTGCGGATCCAGAAGATGGGCAGCACTCATAACGAGCAAATGAACGGATCCACCGTCTAAGATTGTATCATCACCAATGGCGACGAAGATATGCAATACTTATCTCGATGCTCTGCATCGGATCGGACGAGTCCTCCTGCTCGACAAAGAAATGGCGGACTCCACCAGCCATTGCAGCGTCCATGATTGCACCGAAATCAATTGTCCCCCTCCCGATTTCGACGCTGGATCCATCTCTCGCCATGTCCTTCAGATGCAGCAAGCGAAATCGTGATTTATACGCCCGCAAATACGCGACCGGATCGATTCCCGCCTTTTTCGCCCAGTACACGTCGATCTCAAATGTAACAAGCCGCTCATTTGCGTGTGCCAACAACAAGTCAAAGGGCCTGACACCATCGGGCCGCTTCACGAACTCAAAATCGTGATTGTGGTAAGCGAGCATGAGGCCCGAACGCGCGGCCCGCTCACCTATAGAGTTGAGGTTTTCACAGACGCGCTTCCAATCGTCGGACGTTTGTCGCTCCGCCTGGTTGAGCCATGAACACACAACAAACCCCGCCCCAAGCGCCTTCGCCGTCTCGAACGACGCAGCTGTGTGATTGCGCAAGCTGTCATAGTCAACGTGCAACGATGAAGCGCTCAGACCCAATTGCCTCAGAAGGTTGCGGGTCAGGTTCAAGTCGGGACCAAGGATGCCGGCGAATTCGACTTCTTGATAGCCGAGACTGGCAATCCGCCGCAAAGTCCCTTCAAAATCGGTGCTCAGCAGATTACGAACGGTATAGAGCTGGAGCCCGATTTTGCGTAGACGTCCGGCATCGGCCGAAGCCGCACCCGTTCCAGCAGCAGCGACAACCGCTATCAGAAACTGGCGCCTGGTCGGCGTCATGATCTCTCCCAGCCATCATCGGTCCGCTACGCACGCGGTCACAACGCTTCCCCGAGGCTCTCTTGATGCGCCCATGGGTCGCGGCCCGCGAGCGCCCGCGCGCCTTCTCGAACGACGTTTCTTCGGCCAGAGCACCCGTCGTGTCTTCCGATCGCCAAATGGCCAACCCGAAGTGCACTCGGTCAGTTATGAAGCCGCTTTAAGCAGCATTCTGGCTCTAAGATGCATCAACGCGGCCGGGTACTCAGCACCGAGGGACACATGGCAGGTCCGTCCGAGAATATCGAGTGTCGAAGAGCACAGGTCGGCTGAATAGGCAATCTGCCGATGTGCCCACCTGTACGGGTTCATCCGATCGTCGAATGTGCGCTGCGTCAAGACCGGAACCCAGCTGGTGTAAACATGACGGTCGATGTCAATCAACCGTTGGACTCCGCGCTGCGTCGCAAAAGCCTTTGCATCTTCGGACCGTTTGAAGATGACGCTCAGACCGATCGCGGATGACGGATCGTTGTGGGGGGAAATCCGCATCTTTCGGCTTCTCGAAAGATATTTCGTCATCGTCGTGCGGCGATTGCGCAGACGTCTCAACAGAGGATCAAGCCGAGGAAGTTGCGCATGAAGCACCGCGCCGGTGAGCTCGGATACCTTGAAATTCACGCCCGCAAAGGCCGGCTGGTTGTCCTCATAGTCAAGTTTGCGCGTGTAAGCGCCAGCATCATGGTACATCCGGCTTCGCGCAAATATGCGATCGTCGCTCGTCAACACGGCACCGCCTTCGCCTGAGGTCAGATTCTTGTGTCGATTGAAACTGAACGCCCCAGCCTCGCCAATGGCGCCGACGCGGCGGCCTTTATAGGTCGCGCCTACCGCCTGGCAGGCGTCTTCGATGACTTTGAGATCATGTTGCTTCGCGATCGCGGTAATCGCGTCCATATCGCAAACGAGATTGAGCATATGAACGGGTATGATCGCCTTCGTATACGGCGTGATCTTCCTTTTGATATCCTCAGGGTCGATCGTCAGGCTTTCATTTATGTCAACGAGCACCGGGACCGCGCCGACGGCCAATGCGGCAACGGCGGTTGCAACCCAAGTGTAGGCGGGCACCAGCACTTCGTCGCCCGGCCCGATGCCGGCCCCGACGAGCGCAGTGATCAGCGCGCTCGTACCGCTGTTGACAACCAGTGCATGTTTGACGCCAATCTTTTTTTCGAGTTGATTTTCGAAACGCGACGTGAAGCTTTTACTACCAGCATCGTGACGCAGCAGTTTCCCACTGGCAATCACCCGACTGAGAGCGATCAATTCCCTTACACCAACACGCGGCACTGTACTGACCCCTGTTACTCTTGTTGCCCTAGACTGAAGTTTTCCTGCTCGAAACGCGCAACAGCCTGACCCGATTCAGATTTTTAGAATGGGCCGCTTTCGCTACCGGACACAGAACTCGCTTGGTTGCTTCGACGAAGCAACCGCTGAATCGAATCATAACTTGGCGGGTTTGTGGATACATGGACTCTTTTCAGAGACTATTTTCGACCTTAGCGCTTCAGGAGATTCAGCTTTCGGCCAATTGCGCGCGCAAACTTTGGTCTAGAACGCGCAACGCTCCAGGCCACAGCGCTAACACATGTGTCGGGACTTCCGAACGATTGTTGCCGTTAGCGTAAATGTCCCAAGGCAGCACG
>JAQGKC010000243.1 GCA_028290305.1 Bradyrhizobium sp. | reverse complement strand
GCATTCAAAGCTGCTCATCTGCCGATTAGGTGCCATCACCTGTGTTCGGCGATAGATCGCCCCACAACTGCATGACCGATGGCCCGTCTCTGACATGCTGGTTCGGTTAATATCGACGCGCCAGCATTCGCTTCAATTCGGACGCGGCGTAATCCTCCCGCTCCCTTTTGAAGCGCTGCTGATGCGCCTTGAAGTTGGCGATGTGACGTCCGATCTCGTCGCGCTCCGATCCCGTCCAATTCATCGATGGCAGGCGGTTGGGTTCGACGAGGGTGCGCGGCATCGTTGGTTCGATATGAATGCTCTTCGCAAACGTCATCGTCTCTTCGATGAGCCTATCGAGATCGGCCTTCCAATCGAGCATGGCAATCTCCCCAAAACCCGAGACTACCGGCACAAGTCGAATGTTGCCATGCGGTAAGTTGGAGGTGTGGATAACTGTGGAGACCGACGGCGGCGACAGCCGAGCGTATGCAGCACGGCTCGTTGGGCATGCCCGCCCTACATCCTCCGACTGGCAAACCAACGCAGGGGGCGGCTCGCGCCAAGGCTTGGCGACAGCGCCATCGGTGGCTGGTCGCTAGGAGCTATCAGGGCGGCTCATTGGTCTTGAACGAATGGCCAACAGGCTGAACAAAGCTCGGTTGCCCTGATATTTGGCATTAGCGCGGCTTTTTTCCCGACCGTTCGTTATCGGCACTCCGTCGCGATCCTGCACTTGCCACTCCCAATGGGTCGGGCCGCGTTCAATGATGAAAACCTCGAACATAATTCGAAAGTCTATGGCTGCGTGGGAGCATGCCATTTGCGATGGATCAAACGCGGTTAATAGCGCGGCCCGGCGGCGCGAAGTTGGGATGTTCGGCACGTAGCGGACCCGACTGGCGGCGTTGACGTTGCCAGCTCATTGTTCGGTACCCGACAGAGTTTAGCAAATTTGCGGTGTGCTTATGGAACCGCGCATGGAAACTCGCGTTTTTTGGCGTGGAGGTTGAAATGCAACTCTTCACCCTCAGCATTACTGATCTGACCACCTTCGAATCCGTTCCTCACGAGGAGTGGGCTGAGAGGGAGGATCTATTCGAAATTGGTAATCGCTTCGCGCGGCTAATGCTCGCCGCAAATCCTGATTTTCGTCACCGAGGTATGTGCGTGGCGATTTTTGACGAAACCGGAATGGCGGTGTCGGTGATGCCACTAGACACCCTGCAATAGCGTCCCTGTGCCCCGCTTCGACGGGGCTTCTTTTTGAAACTTCGGAGTCAAAAACGCATCACGTTGGAGGTGTTGCAATGGCGATTTCAAAGTGGGTGCTTTTATTTCTCGTGGTGTCGATTACAGCAGGCCTGTCGGGCGTCGCTCACCGGTCTAGCATATCAGCTGACATTGCGGGAGCACTGTTCGACGCACTCCTTACTGGCTTCAAAGCGAGCGTAAGCCAGTGGCGGGCTTGCGTATCCGCCTGTGCTCAACCGGGCCTCGCTTTTTTGATCGAGCTGCGCTGTCGTCACAATCGGCGCTATTATTACAAACCGACCGACGGCGAAAGTTCTGCCGGACCGTCTGGTGGAATGAAGTGCGGATTGGTGTCGCCTTCGATTGAGACTCCAACTTTTGTACGTCTGTTCGGTACCCGACAAAATCACAGCCAAATTTATCGCGTAACCGGGGAAACGTTTCTTGGCAGGCTGAAGGTCGAGTTGATATGTTAGGCTGCGCGGACAGATCGGCGGGCTGCGACGCGCCCGGCCTCGGATGTACAGGTCGGGCGGTTCGCGGTCGCTGAGGTTCATGCTCCGCAGCCAACAACATCCAGCTCATGCCGCCGCGCGATCCTCCTTGTCCGCACCCCGCGCGACAATCATCAAGACATCAGCGGTCAACGGTCGTTGGAGGGCCTTCGCTTCATCCCAGGGCGCGCGCATCCATACATCGCGCTCCTCATCGGTCGTCAAGATCACCGGCATGGCCTTCGAATGGATCGGCTCGACCACCGCGCTCGGCGCGGTCGTCAGGAAGCCGTAGACGAGATGCGGACCGGGGGTAGGTTTGGATTTGGTGCCCCGGTCGCCCCGGTATTCGGTCCAGATGCCAGCGAACGCGGCCAGCGGCCTGTCTTCATTAAGCGCGAACTACACCACGTCCTTCTTTTTTGTCTCGGGGTTTGGCTCTGACGCATATTCAGCGAAGCTGTTGAACGGCACCAAGCAACGGTTTTCCGGTTTCAGCCAGCCCTCGCCAGTGAGGTGAAGCGGTGTTTCGGATGTTGGTGACGGGCGGTCCGCCAGTGCGTGGTGGCATTCCCCATCGCATCATAATCAGTTCGCGGTCGGCCCCGGCGTTGCGCACGACGGGCGCGGGGTAATCGGGAAAGACGCCCGGCATTGGCGGCAGGTTGCCAACGTACCGATTAACGACGCGGAACAGGGCGGCGATGGCGGCTTGATTGGTTGTAATGGAATAGAGGTTACACATTGCGGTCTTGTTTCAGTTTCTGCGGCAGCACCATCACAATAGGAATTTCGCGTTTAAGAATGGCAGCCGCGATAGTCGAAATATGCAGGGCAAACGTCTCTTCTATCTCTGCTGCCCGATACTCGTCCGGAGCGTAAACATACAAAACGGTGCCATCAAATTCATCGAACTGCACCCCCCGAAAAAGACGATCAAAATTGTCCGCTCCAACAATCAGCGCCATGCGAGCGGCTATTGCCTGATCCTGAACGAGTGAGATTTTCATCGTTCCCCGGGCCACCACGTCGACGGCGGATCAAGGGCCGAAATCTTGGTGGGCCGCAGCGCCACAAGATGACTGCGCTTGTACGGATAACCTCGGACCTGCGAGCAATCCTTGCAGCGCGTGTAGCGCTCGAGCTCATGGACCGGTGTCGCCTTCGGCCGGCGCACGATGTCGATTGCGACGGTCTGATGGGTATCGCACCCGAGGCAGCGTACCTCAAGATAGAGATAGCCGGCGTTCAATGCGTCGCCGATCGTGGGCGACGGCTGCGCCGGCCCCTTGAAGCCGAGCATGCGCTGGTTCCAGGCTTCGCAGG
>JAQGKC010000215.1 GCA_028290305.1 Bradyrhizobium sp. | reverse complement strand
GGCGGGCCAGTTGATCTTCTTCCTTCGCTCTTCCGAGAAGATTCCGTTCGCGGTCGACCGCTACAGGAACGAGACCGCGCGGCTGTACAAAGTCCTCAACAAGCGGCTGCAGGGCCGCGAATGGCTCGCGGGCGATGCCTATTCGATCGCGGACATCGCCGCCTACGGATGGGCGGCGCCCTACAATCTGTTCGGCCTGAATCTGGACGAATATCCGGAAGTGGAGCGTTGGCTCGAGGCCGTCGCATCGCGTCCGTCGACCGAACGCGCTTACGCCATCGCAAAGGAAATGAACCCCCAGGCCCCGCAGCCGGTCCGGCGAGCGGAGCGTCAAGCCGCGAAGAAGGCCAGCTAATCGACGGTCCGTCCGATCGCCGCCACATCGCCTCCCGCCTTCCGCCATCTGCCCTGACGTAGGCGGGAGTCGATCGCGACGGGCGGCGCCCCGGCCGCCCGTCGCGATCCCAACGAACCAAGCACAGGAAAACAAACATGATCGATCTGTATACCGACGCGACCCCCAACGGACTGAAGGTTTCCATCGGTATCGAGGAGATGGGCCTCCAGTACAACGTTCACCGCGTCTTCCTCGGCGGCGACCAGTTGACTCCCGAATTCACGAAGATGAATCCCAACAACAAGATCCCGGTGATCGTCGACGACGGCCTGGTCGTCACCGAGTCCGGCGCGATCCTGATCTATCTCGCCGAGAAGACCGGCAAGCTGCTTCCCAAAGACCCGAAGGCTCGTATCAAGACCATCGAGATGGTCATGTTCCAGATGGCGTCCCTCGGGCCGATGATGGGGCAGCTCATGGTCTTCCGCGGCCCGTGGCAGAACAAGGCTCCCGACGTGAGCAACCGCTACTTCAAGGAAGTGAGCCGCATTTTCGGGGTGCTGAACAAGCGGCTCGAAGGCAAGGAATACCTGGCCGGCAGCGAATACACGTTCGCCGACATCGCCGCGCTTCCTTGGGTACGCGCAGCGGCGCTGTTTCCGTTGCCATATCGGTTGCGCAAGTAAGCATGTCGGCGCTCCGTCTCGCTGGTCACGAGCCATTACTAGATCAGTGGCGCTAGATGCTGAAGCCGAGCAGGGCCTAAGCGCGTCGGTCGTCATTGCAACCTATTGACAACCCTCTTGTTTTTGAATGCAAAAATTGCTTCAGTTTAGTGCCAATAGGGGACGGGCGGATGCATTACCGCCATCTTTATTATTTTGTCCGGATCGTCGAGGCAGGCAGCTTTTCGCAGGCCGCTCGAACCATTCATGTGGCGCAGCCCGCGCTCAGCCAGCAAATTGCTGAATTGGAGGCCTCCCTCGGCGTTCCGCTCCTGCAAAGGAGCGCGCGAGGGGTTAAACCGACCGCCGCCGGGCAAAAATTCTACGATGAAGCGTCATCGATCCTGCGCAAATACGAGAATCTACCTGGGCTGGTTCGCTCCAACTCGGGGAAGGTAGAGGGGCAGGTCGGCCTGGGAATGCCGGCGTCCCTGTCGACGACGCTGGTTGGACCTTTCATCGAGGCATGCAAGGCAGACTATCCGCGGGTCACGCTGAGGTTTATCGACGGAGATAGCGAATTCCTTCGCGAGGAAGTCGAGAAGAGCAGGCTCGATCTGGCTCTTGCCTATGAAGACGAATTTTTTCCCGTTGTGCACCGCCAGCCTTTATTCCGACAAAACCATTACCTGATTAGTAGCAAGCGCTCTGCCCACCCCAAGACCACGACGATCTCGCTGAAGGACGTCGCGAAGATTCCGCTGGTTCTACCGGCCGGGCTAAACGCGCGCAGGGTCGTGATTGACCGGACCTTCGCCGAGGCAGGTCTGTCCCTGAACTTGGCCGCGGAGGCCGTTACTGTGTCGAGCGAGCTTTCGGCGGTTCGGTCGGGCGCCGGCAGCACAATTCTCAATCTTGGGGACATGTCCGGCTTCTCGCTGGACGATTTCGCCGATCCTATTTTGATCGAGCCGACATTTTACCTGACTTGCTGTCTGATCTGGTCGAACGAGGATACGCTCACACTCGCGGCCGAGCGTGTGAAAATACTGCTGAGTGAATTTCTGAAGAGCCACATTTACGAGACCAAAAGACCCGGCGCGTTGTGGCTGAATTGAGCTAGCAGGGCTTACCTCTTTCGCGGCGAATCCCATTCAGTGGATCGTCCATCGCATGTCTTGGTGGGGGCAGGCGCCGCTAGGGCAGCGAAGCCTGCCGGTTAAATTAGGCGCCGCCACCGCCATGCTCGTCGGCGAACTCGATGCTCGCTTGGGTTTCATCGATGGCTTGCCGGACCAAATCCATCGCTCTGGCTCGATGGCCGCTCTTGTTTGCGGTAGATTCACTCAACGAGCTGAGCGCCAGAGATAGGGAGGACAATGCGCGTTCCATGTCGCCGTGGTAGGCATCGGCGGTCTTTGCGGATACGCCAAGCAGGCCGATGGTTGCCACACCCGTTGCGGCCGCCGCCGCAAAGCCACGGCGAGTAAGTTTTGACTGAGACATTTTTTTTCCTTTTCCTGCTCAAGAGAGATTCCAAACAGCAGCAAGATCGCAGCTTGTTAGTGCGTATGCAGTCGAGGCGCTTGCTGCGCGGCGCACAACTCGCCGAAAGCTGTGCTCGACACAAATACGGATTGATTATGTGGCCATAGCGCAGGCCGATGGCCGGCCCCGGTTAGCCGGTTAACGTTCGTACGGACGCCGCCGGTGGTTTGCGCAAGCGAAGGATCGCCGAATGCATAGCGGGTCCGTAAGGCTCAGGCGTGGGCGATTTTCGTCGTGGCTTTCCGCAAGGTCGCGCGGGCGGTTCGGTGACTAATTGATTGAACCCACTCGTCAAACGTCGCCGCACCAAATGTGCATTCCAGCGCGAATGATCTGGATCAAGTGCGGTCATAGCTTCCGCCGATACCTGCATATTGAAGCTGTATTTGTGCTCGGCGAATGACTGGATCATTGGTCCACCCGTCAGGCGGGCAGGCCATTTCGGGGTTGCCCACGTTTAGCAAAGGCAATTCGATGCCAAACCTCATCTACCGCGTAGTGTCGGCCTGTGGCGCCCTTGGATATGGTTATCCGAGGGAGTCTCTGCGGCATGCGCTGAGGGGACGGATCGATGCCATCATTTGTGATGCCGGATCGATGGATGCAGGCCCTTATTACCTCGGCACAGGCACTGCCTATTTCGAGCGCGACGAGGTCAGGTCCGATTACCGTCATATGGTGGAAGCGGCGTATGAGCTCGGCTGCCCGGCGATCCTCGGCAGCAGCGGAATGGCCGGCGGCAACCGCAATCTCGATCGGATGATCGAAATCGCCAAGGAGGTCTTTAGCGAGCTTGGGATTCGTGACGTTAAGGTTGCGATCATCCGCTCCGAGATCGATCCCGAAATTGTTGTCCGGGAATTTCATAAAGGTGCGCTCCGCCCTACCGGTGTGGGTCCAGAGCTCAGCGAGGATACTCTGCGCGAGAGCGTCATCGTGGGTCAGATGGGGGTTCATCCGCTGATCACCGCGCTTGAAAACGGCGCGCAATTCATTTTGGCCGGCCGGTCCTGCGACAGCGCGCTGTTTGCATCCGACTTGATCAGGCGCGGTATCGATGCCGGGCTCGCCTATCACGCCGGTCACGTGCTGGAGTCCGGCGCGCTGGCGTGCGATCCCGGTTCGCCATCGGATTGCCTCGTTGGCGAAATCTACGACGACGGCAGTGCGGTCTTTGTGGCGCCAAACTTAGCGCGGCGGTGCACCGCGCAATCGATTGCCGCGCATGCCCTCTACCAGGAGAGCCATCCGCAACTGCAGTTCTATCCCGAAGGCGTTCTCACGATGGAGAAGACGCAGTTCTTCTCCAGGGACGGCCGCAGCGCCGGCATTCGCGACAGCCGCCTTGTGAGCGCCGGCAAGCCATGGCCTTGGAGTATCAAGTTAGAAGGCGCTCGACGCATCGGGCTGCGAAAGGTGTCTTTGATCCATATCGGCGCCGCGGATCTTCCGAACATTCCCGATGATGTGCTCGTTTATGGCCGAAACGGCGTGCAGGCCGTGCACGTCGGCGGGTTGCAGCGCGAACTCGGAATTATTGTCGAAACCGCGGCCATGTCGGCTGAGCATGCTGTTCTGCTCGCGATCCTGGTCGCGCGCGA
>JAQGKC010000206.1 GCA_028290305.1 Bradyrhizobium sp. | reverse complement strand
GTCGAACTCGTCATAGGGCTTGCGCTGCTCCCACGGTATCGTCTCGATCGCGCCCCCAAAACAGTCGCCGCGAACCGAGACTTTTGTCACCTTGTGGCCGAAATCCTCGTCGGGCGACAGCCGCATGCCGAGGATGCGCGATTTCGACCGCGATGCGGTGCGCGATTTCACCCGCCACAGCCCGCCATTGAACAGGCCCTTCTTGCGGTTGTTGCGCAGGCACACCAGCTTGTCGCCGGCGACCGGCAGCGGATCTTCGATGTTCTGCTTTTGCCGCACCCGCATGTTGTAGGAGCGGCGCGTGTTGTTGCGCCCGACCAGTACCTGATCGGCACTCATCACCCGGTTCGGATCGAGGTCGGATCGCGATACCACCTCGCTCTCGCCGTAGCGGCCGATGTCGAGTTCGCGGCCCTCGCGCACATCCATCGACATCCGCACGATCGGATCGTCCTGGGCCTGACGATGCACTTCGGTCAGCATCGCATCGGGCTCGCAGGCGGTGAAGAAGCCGCCGCCCTGGATCGGCGGCAATTGCGCGGGATCGCCGAGCACCAGCAGCGGACACTCGAACGACATCAGGTCGCGGCCGAGTTCGGCGTCCACCATCGAGCATTCGTCGATCACGATCAGTTTAGCTTTCGATGCCGGTGCATCGTCCCACAGCTCAAAACTCGGCTGCTCCACGCCGGATTCGCGCGCGCGATAGATCAGCGAATGGATCGTCGAGGCGTTGTCGCATCCCTTGTTGCGCATCACCAAGGCGGCCTTGCCGGTGAAGGCTGCGAATTTCACCTCGCCATCGACGCCGTCGGCGATGTGCCGGGCCAGCGTGGTCTTGCCGGTTCCGGCATAGCCAAACAGCCGGAACACCGGCGGCGTGCCGTTCTTGCCGGGTTTTGCCTTGAGCCAGTCGGCAACGGCCTTCAGCGCGGAATCCTGATGCGGCGTGAAAGTGGGCATGGGGTCTCGATGGAGGTAGAGCGGGCGGCGATGGCGACCGCGACTCAACAACGGCAAAACTAACCATTCGTGCGGTCAACACAAGCCGCCTTCCGCCGCGCGGAATTGGCCTAAGGCTGGACTCGGCCTCGCCGGTGAATACACTTCCGGAAAAACAACAAGCCGATCACGGGAGAGACGTTCATGAAATTCGGCATTTTTTATGAGCTGCAATTGCCGCGCCCGTGGGAAGCCGGCGGCGAACTCAGGCTCTACCAGGACGCGCTGACGCAACTGGAGACCGCGGATCGGTGCGGCTACGACCATGCCTGGGTGGTGGAACATCATTTTCTGGAAGAATATTCACACTCGCCATCGCCGGAATCGTTTCTCGCCGCCGCCAGCCAGCGCACCAAAAACATCCGGCTCGGCCACGGTATTTTCCAGCTCACCACCAATCATCCCGCGCGTGTCGCCGAGCGCGTCGCGGTGCTCGATCTCTTAAGCCGCGGCCGCTGCGAATTCGGAATGGGCGAAAGCGCCTCGATCACCGAACTGACGCCGTTCGGCCGCGACATGGAAACCAAGAAAGAAGTGTTCGAGGAAGCCGTCCGCGCCATCTTCCCGATGTTTGGGGACGGTGGCAGCGAGCACCACGGCAAATATTTCGACATTCCCTTGCGCAACGTGGTGCCCAAACCTGTCCAGAAGCCGCATCCGCCGCTGTGGATGGCGTGTTCGCAGCTTCCGACCATCGAGCGCGCGGGCCAGCACGGTTTTGGCGCGCTCGGCTTTCAGTTCGTCAGTGCCGACGCGGCGCATGCCTGGGTGCACGCTTATTATAACGCGATTACAAAACGGCTGAAGAAGCTCGCGGACTACGAGATCAATCCGAATATGGCACTGGTGTCGTTCTTCATGTGCGCGAAAACCGACGAGGAGGCGAGGGCGCGTGCCGACGGCGCGACGTTTTTCCAGTTCGCGCTGCGCTTTTACGGTGCGTCGCAGAACCGGCAGCGTCCCGCGCCGGGCACCGTCAACATGTGGGACGAATACAACAAGTGGAAGCGCGAAAATCCGCAAGCCCAGGAGGCGGCGCTGCGCGGCGGCCTGATCGGTTCGCCCGAAACTATTCGCAAAAAATTACGGCGGTTTCGCAGTTCGCATATCGATCAGGTGATCCTGCTCAATCAGGCCGGCAAGAACAGCCACGAGCACATCTGCGACTCGCTCGAACTATTCGCCAGGGAAGTGATGCCGGAGTTCCGCTCCGACCCCGACCACGAAGCGTGGAAGGCCGGCGTGATGAGCGGCGCGATCCAGCTCGAGGAGATCGATACCGAAGCCTTCAGCGACCGCTACGGCAAGTTGGCGGTGAACGTCGCAAAACCGGCGGTCGCGGCGGCGGAGTAGCCGCATCCGCCGATGCATTGAACAGTGCAATTTCTCGTTCTTCGATGAAGCCGTCGGTTCCGGTCTCTTTGGCGACGAGCACGTAGTCGGCGCACTGCTCGCCCAACTTTTGTGTGGTGAACCGTCTGCGAACTTTCGCGCCATGAACAATATTGAAATACATCGCCGCACCTTCGTCTTCCAGTTGTCGAAAGCACGAGAGTTCTTCAAACTCTCCGGCGAGATGACGCACGGCATAAAGTGATATCATGTTTCTCTCGTATAGCCTGGAACGCCCTGCTTCCTCTCAGGGTTGAGATGACCCGCTATTGGGAAATCCAAACAAGCACGGCCAGCAGCGACAATTGGCAGAGAACCAGCGCCGCCATTTTGATGGGATATGTTGTGCTTCGTTGAAGCATCTGCGATCTCCTGGCGAAGGTCACATGGCAGGCGCCAATCCACTGCGGCCAAAGGCGCAGACACAATAATGATCGCGTCAGCGCCATTTTGAATTCCAAAGTTGACCAGATCGCGCGTAGAACATTCTCCAAATGCCGCCGCCTGAGGATGAAATTTGAGCGACCTTGCGTTATTGCCAACGCATGACCTTTCCAATTCAAGGTGAGCGCGTTCCGGCACACGATGTGAACTTCACGCCGCCAGCACGGTTCCTGGAAAAGTTTTTCACAGCGCAGGCCAATTCGGCGACAGCCATCTTATTTTCCGCAGGTCATTGGCGAAACCAGCCGATCGATACAAATAGAGCTTCGTACTCTGTCCGCGATCGAGTCGAGCGGGATACCTACAATGACCACGCGCCAGCGCACAGCTATCGTTGCAGGGGTCGGCTCCGCACAAGGGCTCGGCGCCGCGCTCGCCCGGCGGTTCGCTGTTGAAGGTCATCGGGTCGTCGTTTCCGGGCGCACCGAAGCAAAAATTACGCAGGTTGTTCGCAGCATCGTCGATGGCGGCGGTAAAGCCGAGGCTTTTACAGCCGATGTGACAATCGAATCCGATGTTGCGGCGCTGTTTGATTTCGCCCAGGCTTCCGACCACGTCGTCGATCTCGTGGTGTTCAACGCCGGCAACAACGCTCGCTACGACTTCCGCACGATGCCGGCTGAGTTCTTTGAGCAGACCTGGCGTGTTGCGACCTTTGGTGGATTTCTGGTGGGACGGGAGGCCGCCCGACGGTTGGCACCGTTGGGTAAGGGTACAATCATTTTTACGGGTGCCACGGCGAGCCTGCGCGGAAAACCGCCGTTCACCGCATTCGCATCGGCCAAGGCCGGCCTTCGCTCATTGGCGCAATCGATGGCGCGTGAATTCGGTCCGCTGGGGATTCACGTCGCTCACGTTGTCATCGACGGCGGCATCGATGGCGAAAGGCTGAATACGGCTGCACCGCAGCTCAGGATCGAACGTGGCGCCGACGGATTGTTGAACATCGATGCGATCACTGATGCCTATTGGCATCTTCATTCGCAGCATCGGTCTGCCTGGACGCATGAACTGGACCTGCGGCCATTCAAGGAATCTTTTTAAAAGCCAGACAACAGCTAACAAACGGGAGAAGAACATGGGACTGCAAAACCAAAAGATCGCGGCGTTGTCGTTCGTCACGGCCGATCTCAATTATCTGGCGCCCCCTCTGGACAGACCGCGAACCTACACCTTCGAGCCGCCGTCGGGCGAGCCCAAGTCGAACATCGTGCCGGAGCCGCACCGCCTGCCCATTCATGACATCCGTCCGGTCAGCGGGACAGTTTCGCTCGACCGTGAGGGATTTGCCCTGGTTCGGCAGGAAAGTTCGGTGAAGGATTTCTACGACGAAGACGAGATCAAGAGTGTCTACTATCCGGAGGCCGAGCGCCTGATCAAAGCCGCAACCGGCGCCGACCGCGTATTCATTTTTGACCACACCGTACGCAAGCGCGTGCCGGGTGCAGCCGATGTCCGCGACGGCAGTCCGCGCCAACCCGTTGCACGCGTCCATGTCGATCACACCGAGAAATCAGGCCCGCAACGGGTGCGCGATCTCATTCCGGACGAGGCCGAACAACTGCTGAAGGGCAGGGTGCAGATCATTAATCTCTGGCGGCCGATTCGAGGTCCGCTGCTGGACTCGCCATTGGCGGTCTGCGATGCCCGCACCGTGACGCCCGACGAATTGGTCGCTTCCGACCTCGTCTATCCGAATCGCGTCGGCGAAACCTATTCGGTGAAATATAATCCCGATCATCAATGGTTCTACGTGCCGGGCATGACGGCCGATGAAATCCTGCTGCTGAAGTGCTTCGATTCCAAGACCGATGGGCGCGCGCGCTTTGCACCCCATACCGCCTTTGCCGATCCGACCACGCCTCCCGATGCCCTGCCGCGCGAGAGCATTGAATTGCGCACACTGGTGTTTCACGCGAACTAAGCTGTATGCGTACAACCTATGAGAAAGGGCCGGCAGATATTGCCGGCCCTTTTTTTGGTCGCGATATCTTGCGTCAGTTGGATCCGGCCGACGCTGCCGTGAAGCTGCGATCCACCGCTTTGCTGACATCGAGCGCTTTGGAAAGGATGCCATATCGGGTGGCACGGTCGGAGGCTTCCTGAACCTCCTTGACGACGCTTGCGTCGATGACGATCGGGCTGGTGCGTTGCGCGGTGTAAGCGCTGAGCAGCACGTCTTCGGGCAGCTTGGTCAAATCGGCGGTGCTCTTGGCATATTCGCCCAGATGGTCCAGCGACCATAGCCGCGCCTTGTTGAGCCTTTGAACCAGATTCTGCACCGCGGCTCGCTTGCTGGCGATGGCCTGGTCCGATGCCACCAGGAAAGTGATGGTAGGTGTCAGGCCGTCGCCGTCCGCAACAATCCGCGCATTGTCCTTGAGGGTTGCGTAGGACACGTAGGGCTCCCAGACCGCCCATCCGTCGATCGATCCCGCAACCAGCGCAATCTTCGCATCCACCGGACCCAGCGGCGCGAATGTGGCGTCGTCGATCTTGTGTCCCGCCTTTTCCAGCGTCGCGTCGATCAGGAACTGGCCCCAGCCTCCGCGTGTACCGGCCAATCTCTTGCCCTTCAGGTCGGCGGCGGTTTTGATCGGCGAATCCTGACGAACCAGAATGGCTTGGGTCCGGGCGTCGGCGCGGGTGCCTCCGATGGCTTTGATCGGTGCGCCCGCGGCGTACACGGTCAGGAAAGCCAGATCGCCGGTGTATCCGACATCCAGCGCGCCCGCGTTGAGTGCTTCAAGAATGGGCGCGGCCGCGGGAAATTCGGACCATTCGATCTTGTAAGGAAGATCCTGGGCGAGCCCCGCAATATCGAGAAGGGAGCGATTGCCACCCTTCTGATCGCCGACCCGAAGCGTGACGGCGTCTGCGGCCAGCGCGGATGCGGTGACTGCAAACCCCAAGGCCGCTCCGAACAGCGTAGCGCCGACAATACGAAGGCGCCTACGTATTTTGGATTCAGGTTTGATCGTATTCATGCTCGTAGTTCTTTCTGGTTTGCTCGATAACTAAGCCGATCGGCGAAGCCCAAAGCCTACGAGCAACCGGATTGCAGTCAATAAAATGACTAACTGAATATTCGAGACCGCGAGCAACGATCCTCTCGTTTGCCGAGTCGTTGCGAAACTTGTCTGCTGCCGGCATAAATTCGCTTGAACAGATCGGCACCGCACCGAATTGAGGCCGATGCACATTTGTCGAAAGCACCAAAACCGTTTCATCGCAGAACATTATGATCGTGGAGATAATCTCTCCGTTCGCTCTCACATTCAAAATTCCATTTCATTGACGATTGCGATGCCGCCACGCATCATCCGGGCATCATTTCAACGGAGCGAGAGCTGGAAGCTCGCCGGGATTGAACCGAATTCACTGATTGTCACGTCGAGCATACCGGCCGCAGCGTCATCGCGTTGCGCCGAAGGCGGCTTCATGCCGCTGCGAAAGCAGGAGAACGAGATGCCGAGAGACTTTAAGCAGAAAAAAATATTGCTGGATCGCCGTACAGTGTTGCGCGCGGGAGCCGCAGCGGCGTTCGCGGCACCGATGAGCGTATTCGGCGCCCAGGCGTTTCCGTTTCGCGCGGCGGCGCCCGGTATCGATTTCTCGGAATTTCCGATCTGCAAGACGTCGTCCGATGCGCCAGCGCTCACGGGTGCGCCACGAAAGCTCAAATTGTCCTGGAATGCCGGCGCGGTGTGCCTCGCGCCACTGCCGGTGGCCATCGACCACGGTTTCTTCCAAAAACAAAACCTCGACGTCGAGCTGGTCAACTACAGCGGTTCGACCGATCAGCTTCTTGAAGCCATCGCGACCGGCAAGACCGATGCTGGCCTCGGCATGGCGCTCCGCTGGCTGAAGCCGCTTGAGCAGGGTTTTGATGTCAAGATCGCCGCCGGAACCCATGGTGGCTGCATGCGTGTGTTGTCCCGCTCAAACTCGGGCGTCGACAAGCTTGCCGACCTCAAGGGAAAAATCGTCGCGGTCGGTGATCTCGCCGGCCCCGACAAGAACTTCTTTTCGATCCAGCTCGCGAAGCAGGGTATCGATCCCAACAAGGATGTCGATTGGCGCGCTTACCCCGGAAACCTGCTGCAACTCGCCGTCGAGAAGGGCGAAGTCCAGGCGTTTCTGGCTTCGGACCCGATCGCATATCTCTGGCTGAAGGACAGCGCCTACAAGGAAGTCGCTTCCAATCTTGATGGCGAGTACAAAGACAAAACCTGCTGCATCGTTGGACTGCGCGGCAGTCTTGTGCGTGAGGAGCCGCTGGTTGCGCGGGCGATCACGCAGGCGCTGCTCGACGCCGCGATGTTCACGGCGCAGAATCCGGACAAGGCCGCCGCGTCGTTCCAGCCTTACGCGCCCAAAGCCGCCAGCCTGCAGGATCTGCAGGCGATGGTTCGCTATCACACCCATCATCACCACCCCGTCGGCGCCGTGCTCAAGCAGGAGCTGAAAGCCTATGCGGACGACCTGAAGCTCGTGTCGGTCTTCAAGCCGAGCACCGACACGGCAAAATTCGCGGAGCGGATCTATGTCGATGTATTCGGCAGCGTCTAAGACGGCTGTGCTTGCGCAATCCGCTGAAGAGGGCGCTGCCATTGCGGGGCGCCCGCTGTCGCTTCCCTCGTCATTCCTGGCAAACGGGCCCGCGGTATTTGCAAGCCTGGCATGGGTCGGCTTTGGTCTCTCGTGCCTATTGTGGGAAGATCTCGGCGACTGGTCGCGGACACATGAACTCGCTATCGCCGCATTTTTCATCGCGGGCGGTATTCTTCTGGTGACGTTGAGTGGGAGCTTGCTTGGCCGCTTCGGTGCAGGCCTGCAATTGCGGGCACCATGGCTGCTGGCTCTCGGGCTGTTGCTGACGCTGTGGGAAGTCGCGACCGCAAAGTTCGAGTGGCTGCCGTTGCCGTTCTTTCCACCGCCGCAAGCCATCGTCGAAGTCTATACCGATGATCTCCCAAAACTGCTCGACAGCGTTTTTGCGTCGGTGAAACTTCAGCTCGGTGGCTACGCGATCGGAGCGACGGTCGGCTTCCTGACCGGCGTATCGATTGGATGGTCGCGCAGCATCGGCTACTGGGTGCACCCGGTGCTGCGGTTCATCGGACCGCTGCCGGCGACGGCGTGGCTTCCCTTCGCCTTCTTCACCTTTCCGTCGAGCTGGAGCGCGAGCACGTTCCTGATCGCTTTGGCGACGGGATTTCCGGTGACGGTGCTGACCTGGTCCGGCGTCGCAAGCGTCAGTAACGCCTATTACGACGTCGCGCGAACCCTCGGCGCCAAGCCGTCATTCCTGGTGTTGAAGGTCGCGATTCCCGCGGCGCTGCCGCACGTGTTTGTCGGCCTTTTCATGGGCCTCGGATCGTCGTTCGCCGTTCTGGTCGTCGCCGAAATGATCGGCGTCAAGGCAGGGCTTGGCTGGTATCTGCAATGGGCTCAGGGCTGGGCGGCCTATTCGAACATGTATGCGGCGCTGATCGTCATGTCGCTGTTGTGCTCGGGCGCGATCACATTGCTGTTCAGAACGCGCGACCGGCTGCTGGTCTGGCAGAAAGGCGTCGTGAAATGGTAGCGCTCGCGGTAGCCGAACGCGATCTGCCGGCGGTCGCCGGAGCTTCGCTGGATGTCGAAGGCGTAAGCCATGCCTTCGACATCGATGGCGCCATCCTGCCTGTATTGGATGACGTCAGCTTCGGCGTAAAACCCGGTGAATTCGTCGCGCTGCTCGGTCCGTCCGGATGCGGCAAATCCACCTTGCTGCGTCTGGTCGCCGGGCTTGAACCACCGCGCTCGGGCACGTTGCGTGAAGACGGCAATCCGATCACGGGACCGTTTCCTTCGCGGGTCGTGGTGTTTCAGGATCCGACGCTGTTCCCATGGCGAAAGGTCTGGGACAATGTCGCGCTCGGTCTCGAAGCCCAGGGCATTCTGAAGAGCCAGCGTTACCGCGTCGATGCGGCCATCGATCTGGTGGGACTTGCAACTTTTCGCAACGCCTATCCGCACCAGCTTTCGGGCGGCATGGCGCAGCGGGTTGCGCTGGCGCGGGCGTTGGTGAACGATCCCCGGATACTCATTCTCGACGAGCCGCTCGGCAAGCTCGACTCGCTGACGCGCATCACCATGCAGGCGGAAATCGCCTCGCTTTGGCAGCGCACCGGATTCACCACGCTTTTGGTGACACACGACGTCGAGGAAGCCGTGTTCCTGGCCAACCGCGTGATCGTGTTCAGCGACCGGCCTGCGCGCATCAAGGCCGACATCGCGGTCGATCGTCCCTATCCCCGGCACCGGGGCGATCCCAAATTAGCGGAGCTGCGCCGGAACATTCTGGGGCTGCTCGGATTGGACGCGACATGGTGAGCGCTCGGGGCAGTTCCATACGCAAAGAGCCTTCGATGGACGCAACTCCGACCATTTTCGACAAGGCAAACCTGCTTGCGTCCGAATTCGCGGCCCGGGCGGCGCAGCACGACCGTGACGCGAGCTTTCCGTTCGAGAATTTCGATCGGCTGTCCGAGGCAGGATTGCTGGCGCTCACGGTGCCGACGGCGCTGGGTGGCCTGGGCGGCGGCGCGCTCGATGCCGCCCGCGTCATCAACATCTTCGGAAAAGCCGATCCATCGACCGCGTTGGTGCTGTCGATGCACTACATTCAGCATCTGGTAATGGCGAGGAGCACGCGCTGGCCGGGCCGCCTTTCACGCAAGCTGGCGCGCGAAACTGTTGAGGGCGTGGCGCTGATCAACGCGCTGCGGGTCGAGCCGGATCTCGGTTCGCCGTCGCGCGGTGGCCTGCCGGCTACGATCGCGCGGAAGACGGAAACAGGATGGCGGCTCAGTGGCCGCAAGATCTATTCGACTGGAGCGCCGATCCTGAAATGGTACGCGGTGTGGGCAAAAACCGACGAATCCAATGTGCGCGTCGGCCTGTTTCTGGTCCCCGCGGGATTGCCCGGCACGCGCATCATCGAGACGTGGGACCATCTCGGGCTGCGCGCCAGCGGCAGTCATGACATCGTCTTCGACGATGTCGTGTTTCCGCTCGACCACGAAATTGATGTTCGCAAACCGGATGAATGGCGGACGCCCGATTTCACCCAGGCGACGGTCCATGCAATTTTTGTCGCCGCGATTTACGATGGCGTCGCGCGGGCCGCGCGCGACTGGCTGGTCGATTTCCTGAAAAATCGTGTGCCGGCCAATCTCGGGGCATCGCTTGTCACGCTGCCGCGCGCGCAAGAGATCGTCGGCGGCATCGAAGCGCGTCTCGCCGTCAATGCGCGCCTGATCGAAAGTTTTGCCGGAGACTATGATGACGGTGTTCTGCTGAGCGCGTCGGAGTCCAATATCGTCAAGCTTACGGTCACGAATAACGCGGTCGCAGTCGTCGAGGACGCGCTGTCGCTGACCAGCAATCACGGCCTGACGCGTGCCAATCCGCTGGAGCGGCATTACCGCGACGTTTTATGCGGCCGTGTCCATACGCCTCAGGACGATGCAACGCGCGTGAACGCCGGGCGCCTGGCGCTCGGCATCTGAACAATCGTGGAATTGAACCGAACGGGAGCTGCCAATGTCAGTGGAATTCATCGGATACATCACCAACAACAATTCGTCCGAAACCGTCGTGCGGACCGGCCCGGTTCTCGATCGTCACTACATCGAGACCGTGGCGAAAGCCCATGAAAGCGCCGGCTTCGATCGGGCGCTGCTGGCGTTTCATTCCACCACGCCCGACGGCCTGCAGATTGGCCAGCATGTGCTGGGCGTGACCGATCGGCTGAATGTCCTGATTGCACAGCGGCCGGGTTTTACTGCTCCAACGCTGATCGCCCGGCAACTTGCGACGATCGATCAACTTTCCGAAGGGAGGGTTGCCTTGCATGTCATCACCGGAGGCAATGCCACCGAGTTGAAGCAGGATGGAAACACCATCGACGACAAGGACGAACGTTACGCCCGCACCGATGAGTTCCTGGATGTCGTTCGATCCGAATGGACCAGCGAGAAGCCATTTTCCTACGATGGCAAATACTACAAGGTTCAAAACGGTTTTTCGCAGGTCAAGCCATATCGCAGCGAGGGCATTCCAATCTTCGTCGGCGGCGCGTCCGACGCCGCCATTGAGGTCGCGGGCAAGCATGCCGATACGTTCGCGCTCTGGGGGGAATCCTATGCGCAGGTGCGCGATGTGACGTCGCGGGTTCGGGCCGTTGCCGCGAGGCATGGACGACCCACACCGCGCTTTAGCCTGTCGGTCCGGCCCATTCTCGCCGACACCGAGGAAAAGGCATGGGCAAAAGCCGAGGAGACTCTGGCGCGCGCAACCGCGCTGCAGGACAAAACCGGCTACCGCAAACCTGCTGACGGCCATGCCACGGCCGGCGCGCGGCGGCTGCTTGCGCTGGCGGAGCAGGGCACGCGGATCGACAAGCGGCTCTGGACCGAGATCGCCAAGCTCACCGGCGCCAACAGCAACACCACTGCGCTGGTCGGGACGCCCGAGCAGGTCGCCGAAGTCTTCGGCGATTACTATGACCTCGGCGTCAGCCATTTCCTTATTCGCGGCTTCGATCCCTTGATCGACGCCGTCGAATACGGCCGCGAGCTGATCCCCCTGACGCGCAAGTTGATCGCCGAACGTCGCGTCACAAGGGGAGTTGCGGCAGAGTGATACGCGGTATCTTCGTTACGGGACTTTTGCTGGGCGCGATCGCTTCAGCTGCGGCCCAAACGACCTTGCGGGTCGGCGATCAAAAGGGAAATTCCCAGGCCGTCATGGAAGCGGCGGGCGTCCTGAAGGATGTGCCCTACAAGATCGAGTGGAAAGAATTTCCCGCGGCGGCGCCGCTATTGGAAGCGCTGGGCGCAGGCGCGATTGAAACCGGGCTTGTCGGCGACGCTCCGTTTACTTTTGCGGCGGCGGCCAACGTGCCGGTGAAAGCAATCGGCGCGATCCGCCAGAGCCAGGAGGGCCTGGCCATCCTCGTGCCGCGCGAGTCCAAGATTCAGGGCTTCGAGGATCTGCGAGGAAAGAAAATCGCAACCGGCCGGGGCTCGATCCGGCATCAGCTTATTCTTGCCGCGCTTGAATCGAAGGGATGGTCCCCGAGCGATGTGCAGATCGTGTTTCTCGCGCCGTCGGACGCAAAGGTTGCGTACACACAAGGATCCGTCGATGCATGGTCGACATGGGAGCCGTATGTCAGCCAGGAAGAAGTGCTGTTCCAGTCGCGGCGCGTGATCACGGCCGAAGGAATTACACCGGGAATAGGCTTTCAGGTCGCCTCGCCCAATGCGATTCGCGACAAGCGGCCGGAACTGGAAGATTTCCTTCGCCGGCTCACCGCTGCCCGCGCGTGGTCGCTGACCAACGTCAACGCTTATGCCGAGACCTGGGGTAAGCTGATGAGCATCCCGCCGGCCGTGCCGCTTAACTGGCTGAACCGGGCGAAAATCCGCGTCGCGCCGATCGACGATGGCGTTGTCGCCGACGAGCAAAAGACCATCGATCTGTATTTTCGCTCTGGCCTGATCAAGCAGAAGCTCGACGCAGCCGATATCGTCGACCGTTCCTTTTCCGGCGCCATTGGGAAAGGCGCAGGGCTCTAGATCCGCTCGCTGATCGCTGCAATCAACATCATCGCGTGCATCGGACGTGCTTTGTTAGCCATGCAGGGCCGCAAGCAGTTCGTCGGGCCGTTCGACCATCATCATGTGGCCCGCGCCGCTCAGCACGACAGTGCGCGAATTCGGCAGCGCCGAGGCAAGCGCCTTGCCGGCCTTGGCAGGGGTCATCATGTCGCGCTCGCCGAGAATGAAGGTGGCGGGAACGGTAATTTGCGCGGCGGCGGCGAGCGCGTTCTGATAGGCGTTGCAGGCGGAGAGGTCGTTGAACAAGACGCCCGACCGGCATTGTTCAAGAACCCGCTGCGCGCCGCTGTGCATCCACAATCCCGGCGCAAGACTTCCGCCCAGCTCGGCCTGAAATCCCAGGCCCCAGATCGAGACCATATCGATCGCGGCCTGGTCGTTGGCTTCGGCTGCCCTAAGAAGATCGGGTCCGACCGTCATGGTTGCCGCGGTTCCAATCAGGCTGAGCGCCGAGACTTTCGCCGGATGCCGCGCCGCGGTCTCCAGCGCAATCAACGATCCCATGGAATGACCGACAAGCCGTGCCTTTGCGGCGCCGGCTGCATCGATCAGGGCCGCGGTCCAGTCGGCCATCTCGGAGATCGCAGGGAGCGGCGCGCCGGATGAACGCCCATGGCCCGGCAAATCCGGAGCCAGCACGCCATAGCCGTGATGCGCAAACCACCGGCTGTGCAGAGCCCAGGTGGTATGGTCGAAACCGGCACCGTGCAGCAACACAATGGTCGGCAAGGAGGAATCGAAATCCCGGCCGCCCGTGGCGACGAAAGTATCTATCCCGTTCACGGACAACTGCATGGCTCAAGCCTTCTGCGAAATACGAAGCGCCTGGCCGAGGTCATCGATGATATCGGAGGCGGATTCGATGCCGATCGACAACCGTACCAGTTCTTCGCCGATACCGGAGGCCTTGAGCTGGGCGGCATCCATCTGCTGATGCGTGGTGCTGGCGGGGTGAATGACCAGCGTCTTGGCGTCGCCGACATTGGCCAGATGGCTGATCATCCGCAAGGCTTCGATGAATTTCTTGCCGGCAGGCCGGCCGCCCTTGATTCCGAAACTGACGATGGACCCTGCGCCACGCGGCAGTAACCGCTTGGCGAGTTGATGGTCCGGATGGTTCTCGAGCGAAGGATGCAGGACCCAGTCGACGGCCTTATTCGCAGTCAGGAATTCAAGCACCGCGTGTGTGTTGGCGACATGCCGGTCCATGCGAATGCCCAGCGTCTCGACACCTTGCAGCAATTGAAAAGCGTTGGTCGGCGAGAGGCACGCGCCAAAGTCGCGCAAGCCCTCGGTTCGAGCCCGCATGATGAATGCGGCCTGGCCGAATTGCTCGTCGAAGACGATGCCGTGATAGCCGGCATAGGGCTCGGTCAGCACCGGGAACTTGCCGGAAGCGCGCCAGTCGAACCGGCCGCCGTCGACGATCGCGCCGCCGATGGCGATGCCGTGGCCGCCGATCCATTTGGTGGCCGAGTGCATGACGATATCGGCGCCGAGATCGATCGGCCGGCTGAGGTAGGGTGTCGCAAATGTGTTGTCGATCAGCAGCGGAATTTTGGCGTCGTGCGCGATCTGCGCGACCTCGGGGATATCAAGCACTTCGAGTCCGGGATTGCCGATGGTTTCGCCGATCACCAGACGCGTATTGGGCCGGATCGCCGCGCGGAATTCGTCGAGCGCGCGCGGCTTGACGAAGCTCGTGGTGATGCCGAAGCGCGGCAGCGTGTGCGCGAGCAGGTTGATGGTACCGCCATAGAGCGATGAGGAAGCGACGATGTGATCGCCGGCATTGAGCAGCGTCGCAATCGCCAGGTGCAAGGCGGCCATGCCGCTTGCCGTGCAGATCGCACCCACGCCGCCCTCGAGCGCGGCAAGCCGCTCTTCCAGCACCGCCGTCGTCGGATTCGAAATACGAGTATAAATGTGCCCCGCGCGTTCGAGATTGAACAGCGCCGCCGCGTGCTCGGAATCCTGAAAGACGTAAGACGTGGTCTGATAGATCGG
This sequence comes from Bradyrhizobium sp., assembly GCA_028290305.1. The sequence goes on along the minus strand of JAQGKC010000206.1, from coordinate 4,455 downwards.
GACCGCGCGCGCCCCCGTGACGGGATCGGGGCGCTGCCCCGCATGGAGGCTCAGCGTCTCGAAAGCAGGCGGCTTGGGTGCGGGCATGTTGAACTCTGAAACGATGTTGGTATCGCGCTATCGCAGGCTGCAGCTTGGATGTGCCATAAACCAGCTTTAATTGTTAGTCCTTCCTGCGAGACCATTTTCCTTAACGCTGAAGAATAATCAACTGCTATGGGTGGCAACGCGGCGATAAAGCTTCTGCCGTCGCGCTGTCCGACAGAGCATATGTTGCTATTTCCACGATGCCCTCGACAGGCGTTGCCGCCACCGCCAAATCTGAGGCGGAACGAGCACGCTTTCGCTGCGCGAGGAACGATCGATATGGAACGAGTGAATTCGCTGCTTCGCGTGACGTCGTCTCGAATCCGCCGCCGGTTTGCCCTGATTGTCGAGATAGCCGCTGCCAGTCTGCCGTCAGTCGGCGCTTAATAAATAGGGTCGCCCGCTGGCATGCGCCCGGGCTTGTGTGTCAATATCGCTATCCCAACACGAGCTAGTTATTGAGCACCCAAGCTGGGTGCGCTCTGACGCAACGTCTGCCGATCAAGTTCCCCCTGCCCATTATATGATTAACGAATCGGCGCGACGTAGCTGTCCAGGAAGAATGAACTTTCATCATTTGGATTGAAGCAATAAACGCATCGCCGCGCGGATGCTGCGCAGCAGTGTCATTGCTATTTTTGCGGAGCACTCGACACGCCGTAAGGCCCACACCATCATCCTGAGAACGGATAGTCGCATCATCAGCGACATTCCTCAGGAGATATTTCAATGAAGCGGCGGGAATTTCTGAAGCTGTCGGTTGGAACCGCCGCCATCGCCGCGCTGTCGTCGCGAGCGCGCGCGGAGGCGAGCGTCAAGGAAATCCGTATCGGCTATCAGAAGAACGGCGTGCTCGTGATCGCGCGGCAACAGGCCACGCTCGAGAAGCATTTTGCATCCCAGGGCATTGCCGTGAAGTGGATCGAGTTCTCCTCGGGCCCGCCGATGCTGGAAGCGATGAATGTCGGCAGCGTCGATTATGGCGCGGTGGGCGATTCGCCGCCGATCTTTGCGCAATCGGCAGGTGCCGCCGTCGTCTATGCCGCGGGTCAGCCGATCACCAACGGGCAGGGCATTCTGGTTCAGAGCAATTCCCCGATCCGCACCATCGCGGACCTGCGAGGCAAGCGTGTCGGCTTCACCAAGGGTTCCAGCGCCCACAATATCGTCGTTCAAACCCTTGAAAAAGCCGGTCTCACCTATGCCGACATCACGCCGGTCTATCTGACGCCGCCGGATGCGGGCCCGGCTTTCGCCAATGGAAGCATCGATGCCTGGGCGATCTGGGATCCGTATTTCGCGATCGGCGAAACCAAACAGAACGGTCGCATCCTTGTCAACGCATCTGAAATCACCAAAACCAACTCGTTCTATATCGCCAACCGCGATTTTGCGAAGAACCACGGGTCGATCCTGCAGCAAATTGTCGACGTGACATCTTCGACGGCAAAATGGGCAGAGGCAAACCGCGAAGAGGTGGCAAAGTCGTTGAGCGCAGTCACCGGCATTCCCCTTGATATCCAGACCGTCGCCGCCAACCGCTCGGCGTTTGCCGTGGGCCCGATCACCGATGACATCGTCGCAACCCAGCAAGGCGTTGCCGATCGCTTCTTCAAGCTTGGTCTGATTCCGAAGCCAGTCGTGGTGCGCGACGCGGTCTGGAAGCCGGTGCAGACCTGAGTCGACCTACATCATCCGACACCCGAGGGATCAAAATATGCGCTGGTTTAACAAGATAATCGCGGTCGCGGTGTTGTCGATGAGCACGGCGTTGGCCGGCGTCGGCGCCAGTTACGGGCAGGACAAGGTGGTACGCATCGGCTTCCAGAAATACGGCAAGCTGGTTCTGCTCAAGAGCAAGGGCAGTCTCGAGCCGAAACTGAAGGCGCTCGGCTACAGCGTGAGCTGGACTGAGTTTCCGTCGGGGCCGCCGTTGCTCGAGGCGATCAATGTTGGCGCGATTGATTTCGGCAACACCGGCGAGACACCGCCGATCTTCGCGCAGGCGGCGGGCGCGCCGATCCGTTACGTCGCCTATGAGCCGCCCGCGCCGAAAGGCGAAGCGATCTTGATTCCGAAAGATAGCCCCCTGAAATCGGTCGCCGATCTCAAGGGCAAGAAAGTCGCCTTCAATAAAGGATCTAATGTCCATTATCTCCTGGTAAAGGCGCTCGAAAAAGCCGGTGTCAAATATTCCGATATCACGCCGGTGTTCCTGGCGCCGGCGGATGCTCGCGCCGCGTTCGAGCGGGGTTCCGTCGATGCATGGGTCATCTGGGATCCATTCCAGGCGGCGGCGGAAGCTGGCACCGAGGCGAAGATACTGACCGACGGCACGGACACCGTGCCCAATCATCAGTTCTACCTGTCGTCGCAGAAATTTCTGGAATCCGATCCCAGGATTCTCGATGCGATCCTGGCCGGGCTCCGCGAGGTCGATGAATGGGCGAAGAGCGACATCGGCGCGGTCGCCGAGCAGCTCAGTCCTTCCGTAGGACTTCCGGTGCCGGTGCTTGAGGTTGCGTTGAAGCGGCAAGCTTACGGCATCCAGCCGATTGACGCACAGGTTGTCGCCCAGCAGCAGAAGCTTGCCGACACCTTCCTGGCGCTCGGTCTCATCCCCAAAGCCATCACCGTTTCTGAAGTTGCGAGAAAGCCCGGATCATGAGCGTCGATCAGTCGTCTAAAGCCAATATTCTCTGGTTCCTGCCGACCCATGGCGACGGGCGCTATCTCGGCACCACCACCGGCGGCCGTGAGGTCAACTTCAATTACCTGCGCCAGATCGCGCAGGCCGCGGACCAGCTCGGCTATTTCGGCGTGCTGCTGCCGACCGGGCGAAGCTGCGAGGATTCCTGGGTGGTTGCGTCCGCGGTAGCGCCCTGGACCGAACGGCTGCGTTATCTCGTGGCGGTGCGCCCCGGCCTGCAATCGCCGAGCGTTGCTGCGCGCATGACTGCGACGCTCGACCGGGTGTCGAATGGACGATTGCTGATCAATGTCGTCACCGGCGGTGACCCCGTCGAGAACAAGGGCGATGGCATCTTCCTTGATCATAACGAGCGCTATGCCGTGACGCGCGAGTTTTTGAACGTCTACAGCGATCTGCTTGCGGGCAAGACCGTCAACGTGGAGGGTCAGCACATTCATATCGAGGATGGGCGTCTCTTGTTTCCGCCGGTGCAGTCGCCGCGTCCGCCGCTTTATTTCGGCGGATCGTCGGACGCCAGCATCGATGTCGCCGTCGATACCGTGGATAAATATCTGACATGGGGCGAACCTCCGGCGCAGGTGGCCGAGAAGGTCAACCGCGTGAAGGCCGCCGCCAGCAAGCGCGGACGCAAGCTCTCCTTCGGTATCCGTCTGCATGTGATCGTGCGCGAAACCAGTGCGGAAGCCTGGAAGGCGGCGGATGAATTGATCAAGCACGTCACCGACGAGACCGTGGCTTCGGCGCAGAAGATTTTCTCCCGTATGGACTCGGTCGGCCAGCAGCGCATGTCGCAACTCCATGGCGGACGCCGCGACAAGCTAGAGATCAGCCCGAACCTCTGGGCCGGTGTCGGCCTTGTGCGCGGCGGCGCGGGAACCGCACTGGTCGGTGATCCCCAAACCGTGGCGGCGCGCATCCGGGAATACCAGGACGCCGGCATCGATACCTTCATCATGTCGGGCTATCCGCATCTCGAGGAAGCCTATCGCTTCGCCGAACTGGTGTTCCCGCTGCTGTCGCTGGAGCAGCCGAGCAATGTGACGCCGCTTCGCGTCAATACCGGTCCGTTCGGCGAGACCATCGCCAATGAACATCGGCCGTTGGTAAAGGCGTCGCAATCATGAGCCTGATCGAAAGCCTTCCGCGCGTCCGCGGCCTGCGATTGCCACGTGCCGATGGTCTGATCCAATGGATCGTGCCGCTGGCAATTGTGGTTATCTGGCAGGTGGCCTGCGTCAGCGGCTTTGTGCCGACGCGGGTGCTGCCGGCGCCGAGCGATGTGGCGTTGGCGGGATGGAAGCTGCTGCTTTCGGGTGAATTGGCACGCAATATCTGGGTCAGCTTTTGGCGCGCCAGCGTCGGTTTTGCCATCGGCGGCAGTATCGGCTTTGCCTTCGGGCTGGCCAATGGCCTGTCGCAGCTCAGCAACAAGCTCACCGACACGACGCTGCAGATGGTACGCAACATTCCGCATCTGGCATTGATTCCGCTGGTCATCCTTTGGTTCGGCATCGATGAATCGGCCAAACTGTTTCTGGTCGCGCTCGGCGTGTTCTTCCCGATCTATCTCAACACCCTGCACGGCATCCGCACCGTCGATCCGCAACTGATCGAGATGGGGCGCATCTACGGCATGACCGACGGTGAATTGTTCC
>JAQGKC010000199.1 GCA_028290305.1 Bradyrhizobium sp. | reverse complement strand
CCGCGTCGCCGAAATTGGTGGGGCTGATCTGCTTGGTAATGTTGCCGTAAAGGTAGTCGAACATCAACCGGACGTTGCCGTTGGCGTACCAGTTCAGCGCCACCGTATAGATCGTCTGTCGCCCGCCCGCGACGCCGTTCGCCGTGGCGAGTTGGTCGTTGAGATCGATGGTGCTGATTCGGCCGGCAATCTCCCACGCACCCCAGCCGCCACCCTGCAGTGAGAACGGATGTGCCGGCAAAATGCCGCCGTAAGAGGCGGCAGCCGGATTGTAGCGGCGGGTTTCGCCGGTCAGGACGTAGGCTGCTTCGGCATAGCCGCCCTGGAATCTCAGGCTGGACAGCGGGGCGAAAGCGGTGCGATCGACGTTGTACCAGAAATATTCTCCTTGAAAGAACAGAGGGCCGTACGTTCCCGCCGCTTCGGCGCTATAGACTTGAGCGCCGGATACCCCCGCGAGCGCGCCCGTCGAGATTAGCGTGGTCGGGTCGATGCGCAATTCCGGGCGGTCGCTCAGGGTCAGCGTTTGCGTGTTCGCGATCAAGTTATGCGGTGGCTGGATCAGCCATTCGGCATCGCCGCCGATGTGCAGCGAGTAGTCCTTGCCACTCACGATTTGACCCGCAACACGGGTGTAAGCGCCGGATTGTTCCGTGGTGCCGGGAGGGTTTATGCTGGAAGCAGAGTGAATAGCCCCTGTCGCGGGCCCGGTCGCATAGGCTCCGGCCCAGAACGTGTCGGTGTACCAGCGCGCGCCGGCGGTAGAACGGAAGTCGCCGGCTGCAATATTAGTGGCGATAATGCCGGGAGCGGCACGCTCCATGAACGGGATGTCGTTCGAGCTTGACGCCTCGTCCAGCGTGTAGGGCAGGTCCATGATGCCCCCCTCGATCGCAAGTTTGCCACCGAACGGCTTGATGCCGGTGTAGCTCAGGTAGGCGTTCTCAATACCCGACAGGGCGCCACCCGGAAGAAATCCGACGGACGTACCGCCGACGCTGGCCGTGCTGGCAAATCCGTCCGAAGCACCGCCAAAGTCGTAGATCAGCGCGTAGTTCCAGTCTTCCAGGAATTTGCCGATCACGCCGATCCGCGCGCGACGGACGTTGACGCCGTCATCCAGGTGTTGTGGTGAGGTTGCAGCGGTATTGGGCCGATAATTGTAGCCGCCGGCATCGAAGTGGACTCGGCTGGTGATCGCAATGCAATTCTGATCGTCGGCGGTGCAAATTGTCGGCCGGTTGTTCGGCATTGTCACGACCACACCAGACGGCGCAACGGCCGCCTTAACCGGGATGGCGGCATTGGCGCTAGTTCCGGTGACCTTGGCGTCCGCCTTGGCGTTGGCTTTCGCGGCCGCTGTTGTATTGGCTGCTGTCTGTTTCTGCAAAGCGTCGAGCTTCTGCTCCATCAGAAGAAGTTGTCGCTTTAGTGCGGCAATCTCAGTCTCCGTGCTTGCCGCGGACTGAGCCCGCGCTTCTCCGATGGCGACCGTGCTGAACGAAGTTGCCGCGATGATCGCGACGGAAGTTAATCGGTTGATCCGCATGTCAGGCTCCCACGAGAGTTGTGTTCCGCTAACACGCGAAGGCAAACAGCCGGGGATGAGCATGTCGAGACTAGGAAATCGTTTGGTAGCTAACAGTGATCTTAATGCAACACCAATATGCTATCGAATAGAGCAGGTATAATGCCGACACGCGCTTCCATCGCTGAAATTCAGCTCGCCGAAGTTTTGATCTCGGTCGGCCAGCGAGTGACACTCATGCTCGGAGCTGCAAATCGTGATGCAGAGCGTTCCAACGAGCCGACCGACGACGGACGCGAGCGCAACCAGCTCCGTTCATCCCTCAAGAGCGGACATGCGGCCACTGCATCGGCATGTCGGTTTCGTGCCAATAACGGTCATCGGCGGTCGTCACTCGACCATCTCGTCAGAGCGCATCGCCGGCGACGAAAAAATTCAACGTCAGGACGTCACCCCAGAAGCATATTGGCCGGCCAGTCATCTTTAACCGTATTTGCTGATGGACGACGCGCATAGCCGGTCGCCCCGGATGTTTTTGCTGTCGGAACCCGACTCTCTAACGTCTTTTTCTGCAGAATTCGCGCTGGCGACTGCTGCTCTCGGAGCGTTTCCTACAGATTTTCTCCGTTTGAGCTAGATGTAAGCCGGCAGCGATCTCGCCCCATTAAATTAAACTTCACAAAGCTCAATTCGCCTTGAGGACTTCGAGTTGGGCGAATGATCGTACGACGCGCCCGACCTCGCGTGGCGTTGAACGACGTGAGGAAATTGTAACTTTAATCCGTCAATCGCTGCTCCATTTCCATAGAGGAGTCACACGCCGTTGGCTTTTCATATGCAATGGAGAAATTAAATGACTAAATTTCTGTCGGCTGCACTGATCGCCGCAGCCATGCTCGCAACTCCCGTTATGGCTCGCACGAGCCATGTAACCTCACGGCACCGCGCAAAGGACGCCAATGCGAGCACCTTCCCCACCGCCCATCATATTGACGGCCGTGTCGGCATTTCAGCGTCGCGCGTCGGCGCATTTCCTCCGGGGCCCCCGGACGGGGAAAATTGCGACGTCGGTGATAACCCGTTTATATGCTGAAAAAGCTGCGCAGAAAAATGGATCGGTCCGACTACGTGAGGCGCAGCTCTGGGGAGCCATGTGCGCATTCGCTGAACAGTGATCTGCATGCGGCGCGTTTTTCAACTGCAATGCCTGTAGTCCTTGCGGGTGAGGTCCGACAGTCAAAGAGACGAAGGCGAGCGGCAGTCGACCGGGAAGATTTCTCCCACGTTTGAGACATGTCGACGGCGACCCAACACGTCTGTTTATTGGGGAAGACCGGGAGTGCCGCTGACAGCCCAATTCGATCGAGAATGACCCAAGCGACATTGCCCATAGCGGGCAGCCTCGGCGGCTATTTGTCGATGTGCCACGCCCCGTCCCAATCTCGGGATGGTGGATTTGCTTTAAGGCTTTCGACGCGCTTGAGGAGAGCCATTGACGGCCCGTCGTCGGGTATGGCCCCAAGTGACTCGTTAAGCGCACGAAGCGCCTCGTCCCATCGTTGCTCGCGGTAGGCTGCCAGCCCTTCCAGGTATTTATCCCGTGATATAAATTGTTGTGGCGTGAGCTCACCCTCGCGTCCAAGAATCTCAAAAATGATTTCTGAATGGGTATGCCCCGCCACGACGACCCGATCGATCTCTCGAACCTCAAGTGCTGCGCCCGCCGCGGCGATCGTTCTCTCGGAGACGAGATTGCGGGTGCCATAGGTCTTGTTCACGCCCTCCA
>JAQGKC010000198.1 GCA_028290305.1 Bradyrhizobium sp. | reverse complement strand
GAGGGCCTCGACGTCGGCGAAACCGTCGTGGCCGACGCCGGCAGCTCGCTGCATGACGGCGACCAGATCAAGACCATGTTCGCCGAGGACCTCGATCGAACGCGGGTACGCTGATGGCTCTGAATATCTCGGCATGGTCGATCCGAAACCCGCTTCCATCCATCGTATTTTCGATCATCCTTTTGGTGCTGGGCTGGGTCAGTTTTACCAAGCTCGCGGTGACGCGGCTGCCGAGCGCCGACATTCCGGTGATCTCGGTCGCGGTCGCGCAATTCGGCGCCGCGCCTGCCGAGCTGGAATCGCAGGTCACCAAGACCATTGAAGACGGCGTGTCGGGCGTCGAGGGCGTGCGGCACATTTCATCGTCGATCACCGATGGGCTGTCGGTGACCACGATCCAGTTCGCGCTGGAGACCAACACCGACCGGGCGTTGAACGACGTCAAGGACGCCGTCACGCGCGTGCGCAGCAACCTGCCACAGAACGTCAACGAGCCGCTGATCCAGCGTGTCGACGTGATCGGCCTGCCGATCGTCACCTATGCCGCGATCTCGCCCGGCAAGACGCCCGAGCAACTGTCCTACTTCGTCGACGACGTCGTCAAGCGCGCGCTGCAGGGCGTGCGCGGCGTCGCCCAGGTCGAGCGTATCGGCGGTGTCGAGCGCGAGATTCTGGTATCGCTCGACCCTGATCGGCTGCAGGCCGCAGGCCTTACCGCCGTCAATGTCAGTCAAAGCCTGCGCGGCACCAATGTCGACCTCGCCGGCGGCCGCGCCGAGATCGGAAAGAACGATCAGGCGATCCGCACGCTGGCCGGCGCCAAGACGCTCAACGATCTGGCCGGCACCATGATTCCGCTGTTCGGGGGCGGCGAAGTGCGCCTCGACGATCTCGGCACCGTCACGGATACCATCGCCGACCGCCGAACCTTTGCCCGCTTCAATGGCGAACCGGTTGTCGCGCTCGGCATCAAACGCTCGAAGGGCGCCAGCGACGTGGTGGTCGCCGCAGCCGTTCAGAAGCGGATCGACGCGCTCAAGGTCGCCTATCCCGATGTCGACCTCAAGCTGATCGACACCTCGGTGGAATTCACCAAGGGCAATTACGAAGCCGCGATCTCGACGCTGTTCGAAGGCGCCATTCTCGCCGTCATCATCGTGCTTTTGTTCTTGCGCGATATCCGCGCCACCATCATCGCCGCGATCTCGCTGCCACTGTCGATCTTCCCGGCGTTCTGGGCGATGGACATTCTCGGATTCTCGCTGAACCTCGTCAGCTTCCTCGCCATCACGCTGTCGACCGGCATCCTGGTCGACGACGCCATCGTCGAGATCGAGAACATTGTGCGTCACATGCGAATGGGCAAATCGCCCTATCGCGCCGCGCTCGAGGCCGCCGACGAAATCGGACTGGCCGTCATCGCCATCAGCCTCACCATCATCGCGATCTTCGCGCCGGCGAGCTTCATGTCGGGCATCGCCGGGCAATTCTTCAAGCAATTCGGCATCACGGTTTCGGTGCAGGTGTTCTTCTCGCTGTTGGCCGCGCGGTTCGTCACGCCGGTGCTGGCCGCCTATTTCCTGAAGGATCATGCGCACGACGACCCGCCGCCGGGGCGCGCGCTGCGGGGCTACACCAAGCTCGTGACCTGGTCGGTCCGGCACCACTACATCACCGTGCTGATTGGCTTTGGCATCTTCGCCGCGTCGATCTGGAGCATCACGCTATTGCCGCAGGGCTTCCTGCCGGCGCAGGACACTGCGCGCTCGCTGCTGGCGATGGAGCTGCCGCCCGGCTCGCAACTCGCCTACACCGAGAAGGTCACCGAGGAGATCGTCTCGCGCCTGCGCAAGCGGCCGGAGGTCAAGAGCGTATTCGTCGACGGCGGCCGCGTGCCGCCCGGGACGTTCGAGGTGCGTCGCGCGGCGCTGATCATCAACTACACGCCGAAAACCGAACGCAAGATCACGCAGCGCGAGCTAGAGCTCGCGATCGGCAACGACCTCGAAAACGTTCCGGACATCAGATTCTGGTTCCTCGACGAGAACGGCTTGCGCGCGATATCGCTGGTCGTGACCGGCGTGGACAGCGGCATCGTCGGCAATGTAGCCAGCGAGCTGGCGACCCAGATGAAGCGGATTCCGCTGATCGCCAACGTGATTTCAGAGACCTCGCTGGACCGACCTGAACTTCGGATCCAGCCGCGCGCCGACCTGGCGGCGCGGCTTGGCGTTTCCACCGAAAGCCTGTCGCAGACGATCCGTGTCGCGACCATCGGCGACGTCGGTCCGGCGCTGGCCAAGTTCGATGCCGGCGACCGGCTGGTGCCGATCCGGGTCCAGCTCGAAGATGCCGCGCGCGGCGACCTGCCGCTGCTCGAACAGTTGCGGGTGCCGCTGGGCGAGCACGGTGAAAAAGGCGGCGTGCCGCTCTCGGTGATCGCCGACATCAAGCTCGATCAGGGCCCGACCAGCATCAACCGCTACGACAGGGAACGACAAGCCACCGTGGCGGCAGACCTCGTCGGGTCAGCCGCGCTCGGGGACGCCACCAAGAAGATCTATGATCTTCCAGTGATGAAAAGCCTGCCGAAGGGCGTGAAGGTGAGCCCGTCGGGCGACGCCGAAAGCCTGAACGAGCTGTCGGAAGGCTTTGCCACTGCGATCACCGCCGGCCTGATGATGGTCTATGCGGTGCTGGTGCTGCTGTTCGGAACGTTCCTGCAGCCGATCACCATCCTGTTCTCGCTGCCGCTCTCGATCGGTGGCGCGATCGCAGCGCTGCTGCTGACCGGCAAGCAACTGACAACGCCGGTGTGGATCGGCATCCTGATGCTGATGGGCATCGTGACCAAGAACGCCATCATGCTGGTGGAATTCGCGGTCGAATCGATCCGCGAAGGCAAGCCCCGCGACGAGGCGATCATCGACGCCGGCATGAAGCGCGCGCGTCCCATCGTCATGACCACGATTGCCATGGCCGCCGGCATGATGCCATCAGCGCTGGCATTCGGCGCCGGCGGCGAATTCCGTTCACCGATGGCGCTCGCCGTGATCGGCGGCTTGGTATTCTCGACCGTGCTGTCGCTGGTGTTCGTGCCCGCGATGTTCATGATGATGGACGATCTCGGCAGCCTGTTCTGGCGCTTCGGCAAGAAACTGCTGGCGTCCAGCGGCGAACACGAGCACCCGCCGGCTGATCATGCCGCCGATCACAAACAGCCGCCGGCGACGATCGTGCATTCGCCTGCGGCGGAATAGAACGCAGTCAGACTGAGGCTGAGAAAGTCGCAATGAACGACCTCGTTGAAATTCAACTACTTAGTAGTTATCCACAATTGAACGCGTCTTAACGATTTCAGTCGGTTAGGCCCGAAACAGCATTCATAGCCCATGAGCGCCGCGGAGTCGGGGCGTTGCAAATCGTTCGCTTTCTGGCGAACCTCCTGCGCAGAGGGAGGCTTGGATGGCGAAACGGACTCCATGCATGAAGCAACAGCACTGGCTATTCGGCGTGGCTGCCTGCCTTTGGCCGATTGCCTTCACCCTTGTTGGAATTTTTGGCAACTTCCCGATTAAGCTCGCTGGCGCGTTTATTGAACGGCTTCGATAATTACATTTCCTCGTGCGGCTTTGGCGGCCGCGCGAGAATGTTGACGGGTTCGCCAGCAAACCACGCTGCGCGCTTAAATCCACAGGGAATGATCGGAAAGGCCTTCAAAAGTCTCACACCGGCGGAAACAGGTGGTGGTTTATCATTTACTGGTGCCGTCGACCTCCGCCGTCGGTTGATCATCTTCTAGCAAATCGAAAAGGCCTTCTTTCTGCTCTTTCCAGTGCCCGGTGTATTTTCGCCATGCTGAAGCGTTTCCTTTCTTATCAGGAACGCGCTCAAGCAAGTCTCGTTTGTTTAAGGACAGAAAAACATCCTTCATAACATTTTCGGATGCAATCCCGGTCAGTTCGCACGCGATGCGATTTGTGATTTCCTCGCGGTCCTTCAGGTAATCCATCACCATGTCCTGCGGTGACGCGAGAGGCGTGTGTCTGATATACACAACCACCGAATGGTCGCTTTCGAGAATTTCAGGCTCTTTCAGGCGCAACTTACGCATAGCTTCAAATGCTGTGTTGAGCCCTTCGCCAATGTCCTTATTCGGCGGGTTCGGGAATTTGTTGATAAGTTGCACAAGTTTGGGATTCCGCGAGAACTGCTCACGCAGATAGTTGTCGGTCGTGATGTGACCGGGTGGGCCGCTCTGACCTTGCGTCGCTCTGAAGCCGCGACTGCCGCAGAAACGCGCCTACCGGGGCGATCCCCTACTCATTCCTCGCCACCGCCGTCAGCTTGGTCATGTTCTGCAATAAAATCCGGCCGCGCTGCAGATCCAGAATGCCGTCCTTGCGCCAGAGCTGCAGTTGACGGTTGACGCTTTCGCGCGCTGCGCCAACGAAAACACCGAGCTGTTCCTGCGAGATGTGCACCTCCGATCCGAAATCGGAGGCCAGAGCGCAGAGCCGGCGCGCGAGGCGAACCGGCAGTGGCTGCAGCACGGATTCCTCCATCCGCTCGCTTTGCCAGCGGATCCGCTGGCACAAAAGCTGGATGATCTTGATCGCCACCTTTGGTTCGCGTTCGAGATGCGAAAGAAAATCCTCGCGCCGCAGCACGAACAATTCGGTCGGCTCGCCCGCGGTCGCATCCGCAGTGCGGCTCTGGCCGTCGAGCACCGCGACCTCGCCGAACAGATCGCCGGGACCCATGAAATTCAGCGTCAGGCGGCTGCCGTCGGAGGCGCCGGTCTCAATCCGGATCTGACCGCGGCGGACCCCGAACAGGGCATCGCCGCCGTCGCCCTTCTGGAACAGCATCTCGCCAACGCCAAGCTGCTGGGTGTGGCAAAGGCCGGATATCCGCTGCAATTCGTCGGCGCCTAAGTCGGCGAACATCGGATTCATCTTCAGAATAACCGCAAATTCGGTCTGTTTACTCATGGCAATGCCTTCCGGAGTCAGTTCAAAATCGTCAAAAATGGGCGGTACATAAATTTACTTCCTTTGAAGTGTGTCATAAGTCACATAACTTTGCAGCACCCTTGGGTTATTTTTGACCCTTTGAGCGGTTTCCCCTTTCCGGGATAAGCTCAAGCCGTCGGCCACGCCCGTTGGGGCCTGGCTGGAATCGATGCCGGTTGCCCGGTCTGGAATGTCGACATGAGAGCACTGAAAATTGCCGGGGCCGCCATCGCCGCCGTGATCGTCGTCGTGGTGCTGTTGCTGTTTATTGGAATCCCCTCCGGCTTCATGACCTCGGCGATACAGGCCCGGGTCGAGCGCGAGACCGGATACCGGCTGACGATTGCCGGCGCGACCAGAATCGGTGTCTGGCCGTCCCTGAACGTGACAATGAATGACATCACGCTGCGCGATCCGAAGAACCGCGACACCAGCGATAGCCTGACCGTCGGCAGCGTTCAGGCCGACATCACGCTCGCAAGCGTGATGTCGGGTCACCCGCAAATCACCGAACTCGTTGTTGCCCGGCCGGTTCTGCATGTCCCCTTGCTGCGTGAACGGATCGCTCCCCCTCCTTCTTCAAAGGCGGCGGCGTCCGCCGGCGAGACCGAAGCGAATACGGCCTCGATCGATCGCGTGACGGTGACCGACGGCACCATCGTGTTTTCCAATCTGCGCGACCGTGTGGAAAATCGCATCGACGGTATCAACGCCGATGCCCGGATCGGCGGCGATCGCAAGATCAGGCTCACCGGCAGCGCGCATGCCGGCGAGCATCCGCTCAAATTCGACATCAAGGCGACGGCGCCCGCGCCGCCGATGGAGCGGCAGAACGTTCCGGTCGATCTCACCCTCGACATGCCGGGTCTTTTGCAGACGCCGCTGTCGAGCAAGGCCGAGGTGCGGCTCAGCGGTTCGGTCATCATGATCAACGGCCTCTCCGGCATGCTTGGCGATGGGGCGTTCAATGGCTGGGCGTCGGTCGATATCGCCAGCAAGCCGCTGGTGAAGCTCGATCTCGACTTCCAGCGGCTCGACGTTGCGGTTTCGGCAGCGAACGCGGCATCCGCTTCGCCGGGCCCACAACCTTGGAGCAACGTGTCGATCGACCTGACCGGATTGAATTACGTCGACGCCCAGGTAAAAATTTCCGCAGCCGAAGTGAACGTTGGACAAGCACATTTTGCGCCGGCCGCGATCGATGCTTCGCTCGCGAGCGGCGTGCTCAAATGCGGTTTTTCGAATCTTGGCGCCTATGACGGCCAGGCCAGCGGCGAACTCATCGTCGATGCATCGACGGGCAACCCAACCTACATGATGCACGGCGATCTCGCCGGCGTCCGCGCTCTGCCGCTGCTGCGCAGCGCCGCCGATTTCGACAAGCTCGACGGCAAGCTGCAGGCGAAACTGGCGTTGCGTTCCTCCGGCGCCAGCCAGCGCGCCATCATGTCGAATCTCGGCGGCACGGTATTCGCGGTTTTCCAGGATGGCGCGATACGCGGCGTCAACGTCGCCCAGATGATCCGCTCGCTGACATCGGGCACGCTGTCGGGATGGCAGGAGACCAGGGAGCAAACCACCGACCTCAGCCAGCTCAGCGCGTCATTCCTCATCGAAAAAGGTCGCGCGACCAGTAGCGATCTCAATCTGGTGGGGCCGCTGGTGCGCGTCACCGGTGCGGGCACCGTGGACCTTGGCGAGAAGACGCTGGCGTTTCGGGTCGAGCCGAAGCTTGTCATGACGACCGAGGGCCAGGGCCGCAAGGCCGATCCCGTCGGGCTCGGCATCCCCGTCGTCATCGACGGCCCGTGGGCCGAGCCGCGTATCTATCCAGACATGGCCGGCATCCTGGACAATCCAGACGCGGCCTATGCCAAGCTCAAGGATATGGGCAAGGGCCTGTTCGGAGCGAATGGCGCGCTCAGCGGCTTGGGCGGATTGGGCGGAAGTGGATCGGGCGGCGGCGGTAACGGGACGTCCGATCCACTCGGCGGCAAGCTCGGCGAAACCTTGGGCAATCTGCTCCAGCAGGGTTTCAGCCAAAACCGCAGTATGCCTGCGGCGCCGTCCACTACCCCGTCATCCCCCACTCCAGCTGCGCCACCGGCGCCAGCCCAGAGCGATCCACCACCGCAGCCTTCCCAGGACAGCCAGCCGATGAACGAGGTGCTGAAGCAGTTGTTCAACCGTTAGATCGAGCGCATGGACTGCGTCGTCCTGGCGAACGCCGGGACGACCCACGTTTGCTGCCCAAAATCCCGGCTAACCACGCTGGCAGAGCCCCGGCCAAGTTCCCTCAAACTGTGCTAAAGAAGTCACGGCTGAGACGGCCATGAATGCGGTTGCCATTTCCCTGGCGCTGCTTCCGAGGGTCTGGATGATCGGGGTTAAGGATAAAATCTGGTCTCTGCGCGAAGGCCTGTTCGCCAAATACGTCATCGCATTGGTCGGCCTCGTGGTGTTCGTGCTTGCCGTCAACGGCGCGATCGAAACCTGGATCAGCTACAGCGCCACCAAGACCACGCTCACCGACGCGATGAGCGAAAAGGCCGAAGCCACCGCGCGGCGGATCGAGCAATCGATCTCCGAACTGGAACGGCAGATCAGCTGGGTGACGCGCGCCAGCGCCGTGACCCTCGAACAGCACCGCGCCGACTATGCCCAATTGCTCAATCAGGTGCCGGCCGTGAGCCAGCTTTCTTTGTTGAATGGCAGCGGCCGCGAGCAACTCCGGCTATCGCGCACCACGATGCTGGTCAGCAGCGGAACGGATTTTTCCCGCGATATAAGGTTTACCGAGACCGTCATCCGGGGCGTCAGCTATGCGCCCGCCGATTTCAAGGGCTCGCGGCCCTATATGTCGATCGCGGTATCGCATTCGGGATTCAATGCCGGCGTGACCGTCGCCGAAATCGACCTTCGCTTCCTGTCGGATTTCCTTGGCGACGCGCAGGTCGGCAAGGCCGCCTTCGCCTACGTGGTCGATCCGCGCGGCCAGGTGGTGGCTAACTCGGCGAAAGGTCCCGATATCGGCAGGGATATCTCGACCCTGCCGCAGGTCGCCGCCGTGATGACGACCGACGGCCAGCCGCTGGCATCGGGCACCGACGCCGACGGCCATTCGGTACTGACCGCGGCGAGTGCGGTGCCAAAACTTGGCTGGTACGTGTTCTTCGAGCAACCGACCGCCCAGGCGCTGGCGCCGATCCGCGATCAGTTGCTGCGGATCGCTCTGCTGATCGGGCTCGGGCTCGCGGTCGCGATCCTCGCCGGCACCGTGATGGCGCGCCGGATGCTGATCCCGATCACCGCGTTGCGCACCGGCGCGCGGCGGCTCGGGGCCGGCGATTTCAGCCATCGCATCGACGTGCGGACCAAGGACGAACTGCAGGAACTCGCCAACCAGTTCAACAGCATGGCGGGGCAACTGCACGAGACCTATTCCGGCCTCGAATCCAAGGTGGAGGAGCGGACGCGCGATCTGGCGCGGTCGGTCAATGAACTCAAGGTGCTCGAAGAAGTCGGGCGCGCCGTCGCCTCGTCGCTCGATCTCAACGCAGTACTGCCCACCGTGGCGGCCCGGGCGCTCGAAATCACGCATGCCGATGCGGTCTTGATCTATGGCTACGACGCCGCGAAGCATCAGTTCAACCTGGCGGAGGCGATCGGAATCGACAAGACGGCCGAAGGCCAGCATCTCGCCATCGACCAGGGCGCGAGCGTGCTCGGCGAGGCCGCGGCCAAGGGCGAGCCGATCGCGATCCCCGATCTCACTGATGCTGCAGATCAACTGTTGCGGGATGTCGCGGTGACGGCAGGTTTTCATTCGGTGCTGGTGGTGCCGCTGGTCGATCAAAAAGGCATTCTCGGCTCGCTGGTCGTGCTGCGTAGAGAGGCCGGCGAGTTTTCGCCGAACCTGATCGGATTGATGCGGACCTTCGCGCATCAATCGGTGCTGGCGATGCGCAATGCGCGGCTGTTCACCGAGGTGGACCAGAAAGGCCGCGAACTCGCATCGGCCCACTCCACCGTTCAGCAGCAGGCCGGCAAGCTGCAGGAGCAGACCGACCAGCTGCTGAACTGGAACCGCTCGCTGGAAGAACGGGTCGAAAAACAGCTCGCGGAAATCGAACGCATCCGCCGCCTCGAACGCTTCCTGGCGCCGCAAGTCGCCCAACTGATTGCATCCTCCGACGGGCATGACGCGCTGCTTGATAGCCACCGCCGCGAAGTCACTGTCGTGTTCTGCGACCTGCGCGGCTTCACGGCGTTCACCGAGACCACCGAGCCTGAAGAAGCCATGAATGTGCTGCGCGAATATCACGCGGCATTGGGCGAACTCATCTTCCGCTACGAGGGCACGCTTGATCGCTATGCGGGCGATGGCGTGATGATCCTGTTCAACGCGCCGATCCAGTTTGCCGATCACACCAAACGCGCCGTCAAGATGGCGGTCGAGATGCGCGACACCATCGGCGCTTTGACCGAGCGGTGGCGCAACCGCGGCCACAGCCTGGGCTTCGGCGTCGGCATCGCGCTCGGCTACGCGACGCTGGGCCAGATCGGGTTCGAACAGCGGCTCGAATACGCCGCGATCGGCAGCGTCACCAATCTTGCCTCGCGGCTATGCGACGAAGCCAAGGCAAACCAGATCGTGGTCTCCAGGCGCGTCTACGGCATGGTCGAGCAATGGGCCGAGGCCGCGCCGCTGGATGATCTGCACTTAAAAGGCTTCAATCATCCCGTTCTCGCGATGGAGATCCTCCGCTGGCGCGAAGAGGGCGAGGAGGCGGAGAATGTCGCGGTGGCAGCGCCCGCCGCGGCCGCCGAGCCACGGCGCCGCAAGCGCCCGTCGTGAACGGCGCGAGGCCGGCTCATTTCACCAGCGGGCATTCGCTTTCCCCGAGCGGACGAAAGGCCTGATCGCCGGGAATCGTGGCCAGCACCTTGTAATAGTCCCAGGGATATTTGGATTCGGCCGGCGTCTTGACCTGGACCAGCAGCATGTCGTGAACCATGCGGCCATCCCTGCGGATGGTCCCGCCCCGCGAGAAGAAGTCATCGACCGGCATTTCACGCATCTTGGCAAGCACCGCCTGGGTGTCGGACGTCCCCGCGGCCTTGACGGCTTTCAGGTAATGCGACACGGCCGAGTAAACTCCCGCATGGGTCGTGGTCGGCATCGCCTTGCGCCGTTCGAAGAACCGCTTCGACCACGCCCGCGTATCGTCGTTGAGGTCCCAATAAAACCCCTCGACGAACGTCAGGCCCTGCGCCGCCGGCAGACCCATGCTGTGGATATCAGAGATATAGACCAGCGGCGCGACGATGACGTGATCCTTGTTGAGACCGAATTCCGCCGCCTGCTTCACCGAATTGATGGTGTCCGAACCCGCATTGGCAAACGCGATCACTTTCGCGTTCGAAGCCTGGGCCTGCAGCAGGAAGGAACTGAAGTCCGAATTGTTGAGGGGATGGCGCACACTGCCGACCACCGTGCCCCCCAGCGCCGTGATGGCCTTCGAGGCCTCGGCCTGAAGCGAGATGCCAAGGGCGTAATCGACCGTCATGAAATACCAGCTCTTGTCGCCTTGCGCGACCAGCGCTTTGGCGAGACCGTTCGCATTCGAATAGGCGTCGTAGGCCCACTGGATTCCATTCGGCGAGCACTGCTTGCCGGTCAGTTCGGTGGTGGCCGCCGTCACATAGAGCGCGATCTTGTTTTTGTCTTTGACGATCTGCTGCACCGCGAGCGCGACCGCCGAGTTCGGCATATCGGCTATCACGTCGACGCCGTCGACATCGATCCAGTGCCTAACAATGGTGGAGGCGACATCGGTCTTGTGCTGATGGTCGGCGGAAACAAGCTCGATCGGCTGGTCGCCGATCCTGCCGCCGGCGTCCTCGATCGCCATCCGCGCCGCCTCGACCGAGCCGAGCCCGGCCTGGTCCGCATAAAGGCTCGACATGTCGCTGAGGATGCCGATCTTGATCGGCCGATCCGGCGTCTGTGCCTGAGCCGTAATTGCTCCCAGAAAAATGCCGGAAGCCAGGATGGCGAGGGCCTTCAGTTGAAATGTCATAGGTCACCTTCCGCTGTGATGTTCACGCAACTCGTCAGTTCGTCTCCGGCAGCCCGACCACCGCCTCGATCTCGACTTTCATTTCGGGAAGCGCCAACCGGCTCACCTCGATCAGGGTGCTAGCCGGCCTTGCGGAGCCAAAGAATTCCTGCCGCACCGGGTTGATCGCGGCGCGATCGCCGATGTCAGTCAAGAACACCGTCACCTTGAGAACATCAGCCATCGTCGCGCCCGCCGCATCGAGCACGCGCTTGAGGTTCGTCAGGATCTGGCGGGTCTGCGCCGCCGCATCCGTGCCGCCGACGAGTTTTCCCTCGGCATCGTGGGCGGTGAGCCCGGAGACGAACAGGATGTTTCCGAACCGGACCGCATCGGTATAGTGACTGAGCGGCGCCGGAAGGCCGGGGACTTTGAACTCCTGACGCTCGGATGACTGTGATTTCGACACGGGCATTCTCCCTGCAAGTCGCGAATTGATCAGACCGCCGCGATGGTCTGCACCTCGACCAGGAAAGGCTCCTTCACGAGACGATCGACCATCAGCAGCGTGTTCGGCGGATACTTTCCGTTCGGAAACATTTTCGGGAATTCGCGCAGCCGGAATTCCATGAATTTTGGAATATCCTGCGAATGGACGAGGTAGCTCGTGAACTGAACGACATTGGCCCAGGACGCGCCGGCCGATTTGAGCGCCGCCTCGATGTTGCGAAACACCTGCCGGGTCTGCAGGTCGAAATCGCCCTCGCCGATGACATTGCCCGCGGAATCGCCCGACAGCATCCCGGCGATGAACAGGAATTCGTTCGCCTTCACGCGCGTCACATGGGTGTATTGCCCCATCGGCGGGCCAAGTTCCTCGGGATTGTAGATGTTGATTTCGGCTGACATGGGTTTCCTCCCTGCGGTTTTGTGTTGGTTACAGAACGGGGTTTTCGCGGCGCGTCATGGCGGCAGGAATTGCCCTGCGGAAATTCGAAAAGACGACCGGCGGGGATACGCAGGGCGATCGAAGCGCCTTGCCCCAAAGCGTCCACGCGCCTCCCTCGCAAAGGCCGCCGACCGGATCGCGCCGCGACATCTTCATGTTGACCGCCCCCATTTGCTCCCCCGAAACCCTTGTCGCAGGCAACCATTTTTGAATACAATATTCAATATGACCCGAGAGGAAATTTATGCCAAGAGCTGCGCAAATCGACGCCATACAGAGTGTTTCCGAAACATTGTACGGCCGGTTGCGGGAAGGAATTCTCTCCGGCGCCTTTCCGCCCGGGCTGGTGCTGCGGCAGGAAGAACTGTCGCGCCGGTTTGGCGCGAGCCGCGTGCCGCTGCGGGAAGCCATGACCCGCCTGGAGGTTGAAGGCCTTGTCGTGCTGCGGCCGCGGCGGGGATATGCGGTGCTCTCGCTGGAGCGATCGGAGATACGCGAGATCTTCGAACTGCGCGCGGTGGTCGAGGAGCATCTGGCCGGCATTGCCGCGGAGACCCGGACCGCACAGGATGTCGCGGCTGTCCTGCAATCGCTGTCGCGCATGGAGCGGATCGCAGCCCAGACCCCGAACCAGACCGACAAATGGCTGGACGCCAATTCGGAGTTTCACGCGCGGCTGCTTTCCGCCGCCCATCGCCGCCACGCCGGCCGGTTTGCCGGCATGCTGCGAGACCAGGTCGAGCCGTATATCCGGATCGAGATCGGCCTGACCAAAGAGGTGATGCAGGCGGAGGGCGAGCACCGCGAGATGTATGACGCCCTGCAGGCGAGCGACGCCGTGCGACTGCGGCGCTTGTGCCGGCAGCACTGCGAAAACACCGCATCGCGGCTGATCAAGGCGCTGTAGGAAGCTGCGTTGAAGTTCGTTATGGCGAGCGTCATGGCGTCGCTGTCGTCGTCTTTGATTTTCAAACAGCCGCATGGTTCGCAGACGCAGCTTCGCGATCTCGCGGCGCGATGCGCCCGAGTTGTGCGAAAATCTTTATCTTTTGCGCCATAAGGAAACAGAGGGCGCAGGGAAAGCCGGGTGCCCGCTGCACCCGCGGCCTCGTGTGTAAAAGGTGGAAAACACACGAGTTAGTCACCACAGGTTCACCGGAGCACCCGGCCTTCCCTGCGCAATGGTTTTAACGGTTTCCTTCGTGCTCTCCCCGGTGACGAATTCCTTTTTGTCACCGTCATCGACGGATTAAGGTTTTGCCAGACCCGGTAGGGCCGACTAAACCTCCGCTGACTTGACACCAGCAACGGGTGCCAGGACCACACGACTTCGCCGTCCGCGCATGCGCCGTTCGTCCGCTCGCCGTTTGATCGCTCACAGGCCCAAAAGAACCCGCCCTGCCATCACGTCGCGCGCCCAACGCTGCCGCGTCCACCGCATCCCACCCCGCGTCCGTGACGATCGCGATACGCCCCTCTGAGGGGCGGGACGGCGGGGGATGTAGAGGTGATTTGGGTCAGGTGGAAATGGGAAAATTCTTGGAAACGGGACTGGACTGTCCGAATCAATAGGTTGAGCCGTTACAACGGAAATCCGCAGCGATCGGCAGCGCCACCAACCTAGCCTCGCGGCTATGCGCGAAGCCAAAGCGAACCAGATCGTGGTCAGCCGGCGCGTCTATGGCATGGTCGAACAAGGGCCGAGGCTGCGCCGCTGGATAATCTGGTGCTCACGGGATTCAATCATCCGGATCTGGAAGGAGGTCGGGGGAGTGAGGTTGCAGCGGTCGCTGAGCCGCGGCGGCAGGCGGACCGCTGGTCCCATGTGCGGCCGTCGATTTCGGAAAATCTTTAACTATCAAATACTTATCGAGTATTATTACCAAACGCTACGATTCTGTCCAAAATCTCTTGGGCACATGACGGGCACCGGTTGGAATTACACGCGCAATTGTTCCCACGCATGCTAGGTATCCATGAGTATTGGTAGTGTGGGTTCGGGGATTCAACCGTTTCGATCGGGGCAAACGCCATTCATGGCAAGTACGAAGAAAAGCAAGAAAAGTAGACCCAAGAAAAAAGCTGCCGCCCGAAAAACCTCCAAGTCAGGTTACTCGATTGCGTACCGCACAAAACGCGGGCGGATGCTTATCGGCCGGATTGAGGACGTGCTTGATACGCGCGCAACGTCATCGCTGGAGGGCAAGGTAAACTTGATTTTCACATCACCGCCGTTTCCTCTCGTGCGGAAGAAGCGGTATGGCAATGAAACCGGGGCCTCGTACATCCAGTGGCTAGAGAAGTTAGCCCCGCGCCTTTGTAAACTCCTGTCTAAGAACGGCTCCATTGTTATGGAGATCGGTAATTCTTGGGAGCCAGGCGTGCCGGTGATGTCAACGCTCGGCATAGAGGCCCTACTTGCGTTCAAGAAGTCTGGCGGACTTCACCTCTCTCAACATGTCATATGCCACAATCCCGCACGCCTCCCGAGCCCAGCTCAATGGGTCAACGTCAATCGTGAAAGATTGAAAGACTCTTTCACCCACGTTTGGTGGATGTCGAAGACTGAGCATCTTCAACACGCATGAGCACGATTGTCTTCGGAGAGTGCAGTGAACAAAACCTCTTCCAACGATGGGATGCCGACGCCGCTAACGAAATGGAATTTGAGTATGTTGTCGCCAAAGCGTTGATGTGCGTATACCCGGACTATCAATGCATCGTATTTGGCGGCAGTCTTAAGCTCGATAACGTAATCTCCAAGCCGGACCTCGCTCTTATCGCGAAGGACCTATCGCACTGGTTCGTGATTGAAGTTGAACTGACATCGCATTCTTTAGCAAATCATGTTTTGCCCCAAGTCCGGGCATTCCAATATGGTGAGGCTCAGCCTGATTGCGTGACTATACTGGCCCGCGAAATCGGATTACCTGCAAATCAAATACAGACTTTTCTGAAAGTCGTGCCTCGTAGCGTGGCTGTTGTCGCTAACAAGCATAACAGGGATTGGGCGATCGCGCTTGAGTCACTACAAGTACAGTTTTTGACGGTATCCGCGTTCAAATCATCTACTGGTGTCGAAGCCGTCGAGGTCGACGGTCGGCTTGCTGTCCTTAAGGAGCATCTTGGATTTGGCGTGTTCTCTGCGACGGACCGTTCTCTCCGCTTTGCCAACACAGGCAAGTTACTGGATGGCGAGATCATGGTCGATGACACCGACGGCGTCGGCTCCATGTGGACCGTTCTAAACGAAGGAATTTACACGTGGGTTACGAAAAACGCCGGCATCCCGGACTTCCAAAATGGAAGCCTTATTCAACTTGTAAGAGATTTTCGAGGACGGCTGTCCGTTCGGAGGTCGTCCCACAACTAGCCTGACGTTGGCTGCCGGTTCACCCTTTGCCTTATCCAATTTGGTCGGCACCCTCGATTAAAATTTTTGCTCAGATTTTCCCGACGCTCCGCAATCACTAGATCCGCTCCTTATTCCCGCTTGGCCCCAACGCCCCCCTTCTGATATCGATATTCCCAGAAACTGCACTGGAATACCGATGCACCCTCTCGCCGCGCTCGACCTTTCGCGGAAGCTCGTGACCCCCGTCGTCGCGGGGCTGTTCTGCCTCGCCGCGCAGCCCTCCCTTGCCGCCGAGGAGGCCGACATCGCGCCCAAGGGCGCGGCCGTGACGGTGCTCAAGGCGGCGAAATCCTGCTTCTCCAATATCGTCGAGGTGTCGGGCATCATGCGCCCGCGAGACGAGACCTCGGTCCGTCCGGATCGGCAGGGCCTGAAGGTGACGGAAATCCTGGCCGATGCCGGAGACAATGTGACGGCCGGTCAAACGCTGGCCCGGCTTACCCTGCCCGAAGGCGGAGCGGTGCAGGTGCAGGCTCCCGTGGCCGGGCTGATCTCCAATTCCTCGGCCGCGGTCGGCGCGGTGGCGTCGGGCAAGGGCGAAGCGCTGTTCACCATCATCGCCCGCAGCGAATTCGACCTGATCGGCCTGGTGCCGACCCGGGACATCGCGAAACTGAAGGTCAATCAGCCGGCGCGGATCAAGATCATCGGCGCGGGCGAGGTCGACGGCAAGGTCTCGAGGATAGCCCCGACCGTCGAACCCAACGTGCAGCTGGGCCAGGTAACGATCGCCGTGACATCGGACCAGCGCCTTTTGGTGAATTCATCGGGACGGGCGATGATCAAGACCGGCCAAAGCTGCGGCGTGGCGGTGCCGCTCACCGCCGTGCTCTACGGCACCGCCGGCACCGTGGTTCAGGTGGTGCGGCGGCAGCGGGTCGAGACAAGGCGGGTCGAAGTCGGATTGATGTCGGCCGGCCAGGTCGAAATCCGCGAGGGCCTGACGGAAGGCGACGTCGTGGTGGCGCGCGCCGGAGCGCTGCTGCGCGAAGGCGATCCGGTGAGGCCGGAGACATCAAGCGCGGACGCGAAGTAGCGGGGGGAATCTTATTCGGGTCGTCCCTGCGAACGCAGGGGCCCCAGCGTGAGCGCAATTGCGCTCATCGCGGGGGCGCGGATTCTCGTTTAGGCGCTGGAGCAGAGGCCTTTTTTCACTTTTTTAGGCCAGGGGTTATGGGTCCCTGCGTTCGCAGGGACGACGAATGCTAACTCCGCACCCGCTTTAACCGCCGACGTTTTCGCTCGATCCGAAGCGGACGTCTTCCTGCAGCGAGGACGACACCGAGGGGACCTGCTCGCCTTCGGAGGCGCGCGAGATCGCGACGCGGGTCTTGTTGAAGACGGTCTCGGCGCCCGAGGCCTGCGCGTTGAGGTTAGTGAGCAGCTCGGCCATCAGCACGCTGTACTGGCCCCTGGAATCGTCGGCCACCTTGCCCGGCGTGGCCGAAGACAATATCAGCGCATTGTCGGGCGCGTTGATCGGCGCCAGCCCATGGGAGAATGCGCGGAAGCGGCGTTCGTAAGGGTTACGGCGCGAGGCGTCGATGACGACGAGCTTGGCGCGGGCGCCGCGTTCCTTCATCACATCGAGCACCGCTTCAATGCTGAGCCCGTCGCGGCGCACGTCGGCTTCCTTCCAGATCGCGGCATCGACCGGGATCATGTAGCTCTCGCGGCCGACCTGAACGCCGTAGCCGCCGAAGAACAGCATGACCACGGAATCCGGCCTGATCTTCGATTTCAGCCGATCGACCGCGCGGTTCATGTCGTCCTTGCTGGCGTCCTCGACAACGTCGACGTCGAAGCCGTTGCGGCGCAGCGCCGCCGTCAGGCCGCGTGCATCATTGATCGGCTGGGCCAATGGCGCATTGGCGTCGGGGTAATGACCGTTGCCGATCACCAACGCGATCCGCGAAGCGCGCCTGGTGGCATTGTCATCCTGCTCGGTTGCGATGGCCTTCGCCGCATCCAGGGCCCGCATGCTCAGCGCAGCATGGGCGCCGATCGCCAGCGACACCACGCCTGCGAAAGCGGCGGCAATGGTGAGCGAGCGGCGGGAGATGCGAAGCTGCGGTACATTCATCGCGGTTCGTTCCTGGTCGTTGACATAGGCGCGCGTGTTTTAGTCGCGCCGACGCCATCGGGGGTTTTGGGGGTGCCGGACGGGTTGCCGTCCAATTATGCTCAATTTGCGGCACTGCAACAAGCAAACCCTTAACCTTCAGGGCCTTGCCGGGCAACCTCATTTGTCGAATACCGCCCTGCGGGGCATGCTTATGGTTTCCTTAATGGTTAGCGCTTTCTGACCGCCCCTACCCTGCCGCGGAACAGCCCTGCTCCGCTGTGATATCGGTCACATTTGTATTTCCGGCCTATTCGGGTAGGTTTTCAAGCACTTGCAGATTCGGGATTTGCAGATTCCAGGGGAGGAAGCGCCAGCCGCGGTTGCGGATCCGGCGCGGTTGGCGGAACGCGCGGGGGGATCGCGCGGAAAGAAACTCCATGCATTTTCAGCATTTCGCCGGTGCGGCATATCGCGCACTGACCGCCCGGAAGGACGGGCCGTCGCTGTACGACCTCTGCGATCCCCTGCTTCTGTGCCACGCCGGCGGCGACCAGCACATCGGCAAATTCTACCGTACCGCGCTGGGAAATCCGGCCTTGCGCCCGCTGCTGTGCCGGACCGGACTTGCCGAACTGCGCGACGAGCCGCGCCTGCAACGCTTGCGCGAAGCGCTGATCCGGGCCCGCGATGATGAGATTCCGGATTGGGCCGCGATCGGCCAGCCGGTGGCGGCGCTGCTGGATACGATCGAGTTGCAGCACCCCAGGCCCAAGCCCGTGCCGGCGCCCGGGCGCGCGCCAGCCCTGGGCGAGATCGAAGCCGTGATCCGCAGCTGCGGGGCGCACCTGTTACGATCCTTTCGAAAGAACGGCTTCATCCCGACCTACGCCGCTTTCAACCTGATCGGCGATGCCGATATGGGCGGCCGCGAATTGCTGATGGCGCTGACCGGCCTCAATTCGCGCGGCTACAAGAACTCGACGCTGCTGTTCAACCTGGCGCGGATCTTCATCGCGCGCTCGCCCGCCCGCGCGCTGATCAACCCGCCCTGGACCGGCATCGCCGAACCGATGTGGGAGCCGGTGCAGATCCGCCATCGCTCCGCCTATTACGATGCGTTTTTCACCGAGGCGTTGCTGAGTTTTATGGAAACCGGTCTCGCGTCACCGGATGAGACCAGGGCGTCGCGGCGCGCGATTGCCGAGATGGTCGAGTTCTGCCTCGTCACCAGCCGGGAGGACGTGCGCGCGCAGGACGGCAGCACCGTCAGCGTCATCACGGCGCTCGCACCATTGCCGCATCCGCGGTTTTCCCGGCTCTTCGCGCAGATCAAGCAGGATCTCGGCTTCGGCATCTATGTGCCGGATTGCGACACCACAGCCTGTGCCTTCTCGGCGGCGACGCAGGCCGGCTCGACCGATCCGATCCTGGCGCAGCCGCTGATCGACTTCTACGCCGGCTACCAGGTCGGCGGCGGCAGCAACGAACCGCTTGTGACGGTGCCGCTCAACGACAACATCGATTACGAAGGCGGCGTCGTCACCTGGATCGACAACCTCGCCGGCGAACGGCCGTTCGGCAATGATCTCGATCCGACCCTCAATCTCGACATCCTCGAGGTCAGTTTCCGCAACTTCAGCCGATGGAAGATCATCGAGACCCCGCAACGGCTGGCGACCGTTCGCGGGATCATCGGCTTTCAAAAACGCCTGGCGCAAAGCGGCGCGTTCACCAATCCGCGGTCGCATATCTATTATCTGCCGGAGCTTTATTGCGCCTATTTCGGCCGTTGCTACGCCGCGTTGACAGCGTTGCCGGTTGCCGCCCGGCGGGCGATCGACCCCGAGGGCGCGTTCGATTTCATCCGGGCCAAGGTGCTGGCCTATGTCGAGGGCGAACTGATCGCGGGCGAGATGAACGTGTTCGACGCGGCCTTGGCGCTGATCGCATTGGGCCACCTCGGCGCAGCGCCAGCGACCTTCACGCCGGCTTTGCATTGCATCGTCAGCCATCTCGGCGAGGGCGGCCGGCGCGGACCGTTCAAGGCCTATGAATGGAACAAGATGAAGACCCCGACCCGCATCCTGGTCGGCGGCCCCGAAGTGACCTCGGCATTCGTGTTGATGGGTCTTGCGCTGGCCCGCCGGGCCATGATGCATGGAGTGGGCGCCTCATCGGTCCGGTTATCGCGTTAAGTTGAAAGCGGGCACCAGGCCGGGCGCTGGTGCACCGACCCAATCGGCACCACAATCCGCCGCTATCACAAACCGATTCCATATTGGATACGGCACCTTTGCATGTTCATGAAATTCCTATTCGTGATTCCAGTCCTTCTGCTGCCGGCGATGGCCGAAGCGGCCGACATATCGGGAATTCCGAAGATCCGCGAAGGCGACCAGATCCAGATCGGCAATTCCCGAATCCGTCTCGGCGGCATCGATGCGCCGTCGGTGGATCAGCTTTGCCTCAACACCAAGGGCGAGCGCTGGACCTGCGGCATCGCGGCGCGCGACGAACTCATTCACCACGCCGAGAACAAGACCTGGACCTGTCACGTCAGCCAGACCGACCGTCGCGGCCGCTCGGTGGCGAGATGCGAGGTCGACGGCGAGGACATCCAGAAATGGCTGGTGAAGAACGGATGGGCCTTGTCCTATGCACGCTTTTCCCATGACTACGATGCCGACGAAAAGGCCGCGCGCGAGGCCAAGGCCGGCATGTGGCAGGGCGCCTTCATCGCGCCGTGGGACTGGCGCATCCGCAACAAGAAGACGGCCATTCTCGGGGCTGCCAAGCCACCGCAAAATGCCCACGCGATCCTGCTGGCGTCGGCATCGGGATCGGTCGCCCCCTCACCCGACTGCACCATCAAGGGCAATGTCAACGGCGCCGGCGAATGCATCTATCACACGCCCAGCAGCCGGTGGTATGCGCAGATCAAGATGCAGATCAGCAAGGGCACGCGCTGGTTCTGTTCGGTCGAGGACGCCGAAGCCGCGGGCTGCCGCGAGACCAAACGATAGCCGCTTTTCTTCTCGATCCTACCTGCGTAAAAGCCTCTGGCTGAATTCTCCATGTGCATCCTGATACGTTGATTACGCGACAAGCCGTATCAGCGTGCCGCTCCAACAAGGAACCCCAACAATGGTTGTTCGCGCAGGCCGGGAATTTCTGGCGATTCCCGGACCCACCACCATGCCCGATGAAGTGTTGCGGGCGATGCATCGTCCTGCGCTGGACATCTACTCCGATGAGATGGTTGGGCTGACCGACAGCCTGCTGCGCGATCTCAGCCGGTTATTCGCCACCAAGGGCCGTTCCTACATCTATATCGCCAATGGCCATGGCGCGTGGGAAGCTGTTCTCAGCAACGTGCTGTCGCGCGGCGACAAGGTTCTGGTGCTGGAGAGCGGCCGGTTTGCCATCGGCTGGGGCAACGCCGCCGCCGCCATGGGCGCCGACGTCGAAGTGCTGAAGGGCGACTGGCGCCGTTCGATCCGGCCGGCGGAGGTCGAAGCCCGCTTGCGGCAGGACAAGGATCACAAGATCAAGGCGATCCTCGCGGTGCAGGTCGATACTGCCTCCGGCGCAGTCAACGACATCGAAGCCATCGGCAAGGCGATCAAATCAGCCAATCACCCGGCACTGTTCATGGTTGATGCCGTCGCATCGCTCGGCTGCATGCCGTTTCAGATGGACGCGTGGGGCATCGACGTCGCGATGTCCGGATCGCAGAAAGGCCTGATGGCGCCGCCCGGCCTCGGCTTCGTCGCCGCCAATGAGCGTGCCCGCGAGGTGCACAAGACAGCTAACTTGCGAACGCCGTATTGGGACTGGACCGAACGCGAAGGCCTCGAGCACTACCGGAAATATGCCGGCACCGCGCCGGTGCATCTGTTGTTCGCGCTGCGCGAGGCCATCGATATGCTGTTCGATGAGCAGCTTGAGAACGTGTTCCTGCGCCATCGCCTGTTGGCCGAAGCGGTACGCCGCGCGGTCGCGACCTGGGCCGAGGGCCAGGTGCTCAGCTTCAACATCGCTGAGCCAGGCGAGCGCTCGGACACAGTTACGACCGTGTTGATGTCGAATGGCCACGATCCGGTCGCGCTGCAACGTTATTGCAAGGAGAAATGCGGCGTGGTGCTCGGTACCGGAATTGGCGAACTGACCAGCCAGGCGTTCCGGATCGCCCATATGGGTCACGTCAACGCGCCGATGATTCTGGGCACGCTCGGTGTCATCGAGGTCGCCCTCAATGCGCTCGATATCCCGCACGGCAAGGGCGGCACCGAAGCCGCGATCGAGTGGCTCGGCGAAAGTGTAAGTGCCTGAGGGCGGCCTGAGCCTTTCCGGCACCCCTTGGTTCGTGCTTATATTGATCTGACGATAAATAAGAGGCCGACAACGGCGCTATTTAGGGAGTGATGTGATTGGCGTCCGTTGAATTGAGCGACCTCACCAAGCGATTCGGATCGCTTGCGGTGGTCGATAATGTCTCGCTGCGGATCGACCATGGGCAGCTTGTCTGCCTGTTAGGCCCTTCGGGCTGCGGCAAGACCACGACGCTGCGGCTGATCGCCGGATTCCTGGAGCCCTCGGAGGGCGAAATCCATGTCGGCGATCGCCTGGTGTCCTCCAAGGCTCGAACCTTGCCGCCCGAGCAGCGCAAGATGTCGATGATCTTCCAGAGCTACGCGCTATGGCCGCATATGACGGTCGCGGAAAATATCGTCTACGGGCTGCGGTTGCGGAAAATCGATCGCGAGACCATTGCGAAAAAACTCAAAGCCATCCTTGAAACCACCAAGCTCGAGATTCTCGCGCAGCGTTATCCCGGTGAGCTATCGGGCGGACAGCAACAGCGCGTCGCGCTGGCACGCGCGCTGATCGTCGAGCCGGAAACCCTGCTGCTTGACGAACCCTTGTCCAATCTCGACGCCAACTTGCGCGAAGAGATGCGCTTTGAAATCCGCCGGCTGCACGATGAATACCGCTATACGACGGTTTACGTCACCCACGACCAGTCCGAAGCGATGACGACGGCCGACCTGATCGCGGTGATGAATGCCGGAAAAATCGACCAGCTCGGCACGCCCGAGGAGATCTATGCGCGGCCGCAATCGGAATTCGTCGCGCGATTCATCGGTGCAAGCAACGTGATCAAGGGCATCGCGCACGACGACGCCCATGTCTCTTTCTGCGGAGCGACCCTGCAGGTCGTCGGTAGCAAGCTCAGCGCCGGTCAAAATGCGGCTGTTGCCATTCGGCAGCACGACATTCAGCTTTCGACCCAGGCGCCGCCATCGTCCCAAAACGTGGTCAAGGCCACCGTGACGCGCCAGGTTTTTCTCGGCGCGAGCCGGGACTACATGGTCGAAACATCCGATGGCACGACATTGCGCATCGTGACATCAACCGAAAACGCCGTTGTCAGGGGCACCGAGGTCTGGCTCACGCTGCCGCCCGAGCGCTGCCGCGCACTCAGCCGATAACAAAAAGCCCGCAGGAGGACGCCATGAAAAGACGAAATCTTTCAAGACGCGACGTTCTGAAGGGTTCGACCGCGCTCGCGCTTGGAACGGTGTTCGCGTCTCCCGCGCGCGCCGAAGCGCCACCGGCGGAGGCGATCACGCCGCAATTGATCGAAGCCGCGAAAAAAGAAGGCAAGGTAGTCTGGTACACCGCGATCGATCTTTCAGTCGCGGAAAAGATCTCGGGCGCGTTCAAGGAGAAGTTTGGTGGCATCGACGTGCGTGTCGAGCGCACCGGCGCCGAGCGGGTGTTTCAGCGCATCGGCCAGGAATATGCCAGCAACGTCCACGCCGTCGACGTCGCGAACTCATCGGACGCCTCGCATCTGCTGACGTGGAAAAGACAGGGCATGCTGCTGCCTTATGTGCCGGAGGATGTCGCAAAACATTACAAGCCCGAGCACCGGGATGCCGACGGCACCTATGCCGGCTTCCGCGCCACGCTGAGCCCAGTGGCCTACAACACCAAACTGGTGAAGGCGGAGGACGCGCCAACGAGTTTCAAGGATCTGCTCGATCCCAAATGGAAGGGCAAGATCGTCAAGGCGCATCCCGGTTACAGCGGAACCATCCTGACCGCAACGTTCGAAATGGTCCGCGACATCGGCTGGGATTTCTACGAAAATCTCGCCAAACAGAACATCATGCAGGTTCAATCGGCGACCGATCCGCCGAAGAAGCTCTCGCTCGGCGAGCGCGCCGTGATGGCCGACGGCACCGAATACAACATCTTCCTGCTCAAGGAATCAGGTCAGCCGGTCGAGGCAATCTACCCGACCGAGGGCACGCCTTTCATCATTGGGCCGAACGGCATCTTCAAGGCGGCGCCGAATCCCAATGCGGCAAAACTGTTCCAGAACTATTGCTTCACGCCGGAAGCGCAGCAAATCATCATCGAAGTCGGCGGATTACGTTCGCTGCATGCGCAGGTCAAGGAGCATCCCGGCCGCAAGCCGCTTTCCGACATCAAGCTGATGAAGGAAGACGCCGAAAGCGCCGAGAAGCAGAGCGAAGAGATCAAGGCGCGTTATCAAAAAATCTTTCACGTCTGACGCGACAATTTGCACAGGGAAGCCGACGCGATGCGAAAGATCTTAACCCGGCGCGACCTCGTCAAGGGCTCGGCAGCCCTTGGGCTGACTGCATTCGCGGCACCTCTCAAGGCGGCGGCGCCGGAGCCGGTGGCGATCACGCCGGCGTTAGTCGAAGCCGCGCGCAAAGAGGCAAAAGTGATCCTGTATTCGTCCATGGACCTTCCCGTGGGCGAGAAACTGGGCAAGGCCTTCGAGGCGAAATATCCGGGCATTGAAGTGCAGATCGAACGCTCCGGCTCCGAACGGCTGTTTCAGCGGCTCGATCAGGAATCCGCCAGCGGCATCCGCGCCGCGGATGTGGTCAACAGCTCCGATGCATCGCACTTCATTACGTGGAAGAAGAACGGCTGGCTGGCGCCGTTCGTCACCGAGGACATCGCGCAGCATTTTCTCCCCGAATACCGCGACCCCGACGGGATGTTCGCCACCACGCGAATCTGGCTGTCGTCGATCGCCTACAATACCAATCTGGTGAAGCCCGAGGGCGCGCCGAAAAGTTTTGCGGATCTGCTCGATCCGAAATGGGCCGGCAAGATCGTCAAGGGCCATCCGGCCTATAGCGGCACCATCATGACCGCGACGTTCCAGATGGTCCGCGAGCTCGGCTGGGACTACATGGAAAAACTGTCGAAGCAGCGCGTCATGCAGGTGCAGTCATCGACCGATCCACCGAAGAAGCTTTCGCTCGGCGAACGCGCCGTGATGGCCGACGGCAACGAATATGGCATCGTGCTGTTGAAGGAAGCCGGCCAGCCGGTCGAGCCGGTATATCCGACCGAAGGAGCTCCGACGATTTCAGGGCCGACCGGGGTATTCGTGACCGCGCCGCATCCCAATGCCGCACGGCTGTTCCAGGCGTGGCTGCATACGCGAGAAACCCAGCAGTTCTTCATCGACTTCACCGCGCAGTATTCGGTTCACGCCCAGGTGCAGGCGAAAGCGGGACGCCGGAAGATTTCCGACATCAAGCTGATGAAGGAGGATCCTGCCGGCGTCGAGCAGATGACTGAAGAGATCAAGACGCGTTACGCCAAACTGTTTCGGGTTTGATGCGTGGAGATATTCTCGCGCCATGGCTTTTTCACCTCGCCCCGCGCGCGGGGAGAGGTCGGCGCGCCCGATCAGGGCGGGCCGGGTGAGGGGGCCTCTCTCCTTGCCCGAGCTTGTTGAAACGCCCCCTCTCCCCAACCCTCTCCCCGCGCGCGGGGAGAGGGAGTTACGTAGCGAATTTCGCAACGCCGGCAATCGAGATTGAAAACAACATGACCATCACCGGCAGCATCAGTAGCCCCAAAGCCAAAATCGACTGGACCAAGCCGGTGCTGTGGCTGTTTGCGGCGTGCCTGGTCGCGTTGATCGTGCTGCCGCTGTCCTGGCTTGCGGTCTACAGCGTCACCGACAAAGCCAATCATATCACCCTACAGAACTTCATCACGCTGTTCACCGATCCCGATTTCCTGGATCCGCTGCTGACCACCGCGATCATCGCAACCACCTCCGCCGCGATCTGCTGCGCCGTCGCCGCACCCATGGGATGGCTGGTGTCGCGCACCGATATGCCGGGTCGGCAGTTCATCCGCGCGCTGGTGACGGCCTCGTTCGTGACGCCGCCGTTTCTCGGCGCCGTCGCCTGGGAATTGCTGGCAGCGCCCAACAGCGGATTGCTCAACCAGTTGTTTCGGTTCGTCACGGGCGCGGGGTCAGACGAGCATCTGTTCAACATCTATTCGCTGACCGGAATCATTTTCGTGATTTCCTGCTACACGTTTCCCTTCGTGTTCGTTCTCGTGGCTAACGCACTCGACACCATGCCCGGCGAACTCGAGGATGCTTCCGCAATCCTTGGCGGCAAGGCGTGGACCACAGCGCGGCGGATCACGATCCCGCTTGCGCTCCCGGCCCTCGTCGCCGGTGCCATGATCGCCTTTCTGCAGGCGATGACCCTGTTCGGCTCGCCCGCGATTTTGGCGCTGCCCGCCGGCTTCCACACCATGACCACGAAAATCTGGAGCCTGTTCCAGTATCCGCCGAAGCTCGAACTGGCCGCTGCCGCCGCGGTACCGCTATTGCTGCTGACCATCCTGCTGCTGCAGGCGCAGAAATTCATCCT
This sequence comes from Bradyrhizobium sp., assembly GCA_028290305.1. Next base: position 3,973 of record JAQGKC010000198.1, on the reverse strand, counting down.
GGGACGCCGCGGCTACTCCGTGGTCGGCGGCAAATATGGCGCGCCGCGCCGCGTCGAAATGAAGAAGTGGCGCTGGGCCGCACTGGCGTTCTGCCTGGTGATGCTGCTCAATCCGGTATTCCTGCCCTATCTGGCTTTGCTCAATGCCGCGTTCTCGCCCAATGCGACCACGCTGGTGACGCCGTCGACGTTTACGCTGCATAACATCGTGTTCGTGTTCACCGAATTGTCCTCGACGCAGCTCGCGCTCAAGAACACGGTGATCCTCGGCACCGCGACCGCGACCATCGGCACCATTCTCGCGCTCGTCATCGCCTATGTCACGACGCGCCGCGTGATCGCTGGCTCGCGCATCCTTGGCTTTCTTGCTACCGCGCCGGTCGCCGTTCCCGGCATCGTGCTCGGTGTCGGCCTGTTCCTGAGCTACACTAGGCCGCCATTCGTATTGTATGGCACGCTGTGGATCCTGCTGATCGCGTTCCTGACCATCAACCTGCCGTCGGCCTATCAGCAATTGCAGGCGGCCTTCGCCACGATCCACCCCGAGCTCGAGGACGCCAGCCGCATTCTCGGCGCGACGCGGCTGCAGTCGCTACGCCAGATCACCGCACCTCTGCTGCGCACCGGCGTGATCGCGACCTGGTGTTTCATCTTTATCGGCGTGATGCGCGAGCTTTCCGCGGCGATCGTGCTGTTCACGTCACAGACCAAGGTGCTGTCAGTGCTGATTTACGACCTCAACGAAAGCGGCGATCTCGCCGCGATTTCCGTGCTGGGCATCTCGATGCTGGTCATTACCTTCGCGGTGGTGTTTGCCGTCAACCGGATCCCGGTGTTCGGCGCCAATGCCGGCGCACGCCTGCGAAACGGCTAGTTCTGCTGCAATCAGCACCTATATCGTCGAAACGGGTGGGCGGCATCCGAACGAGGACCGAGTGACACAACCGATGAAAACAAAGACTTCACAGCCGGCGCCGGTCGCACCGCGCCGGCCGCATTCATTCACCACCCACGGCATCACCGTCGTCGACGATTACGCCTGGCTGAAGGACGAGAACTGGCAGGAAGTGCTGCGCGACCCGTCGGTTCTGAACGCCGATATCCGCGGATATCTCGAGGCGGAAAACGCCTACACCGAAAGCCTGCTCGGCCATACCGCTGGCTTGCAAAAGACGCTGGTTGCGGAAATGCGCGGGCGGATCAAGGAAGACGATTCCAGCGTGCCCGCGCCGGATGGTCCCTATGCCTATATGCGCAAATTCCGCGAGGGCGGTCAGCACGAGATGTTCGGCCGCTCGCCGCGCGACGGCGGAAAAGCCGAATTCATCCTTGACGGCGACCAACTCGCGGCTACCCACGAATATTTCAAGTTCGGCGGCGCGCGGCATTCGCCGGATCACAGGCTCGAAGCCTGGAGCGCGGACATCAAGGGTTCGGAATATTTCTCGATCCGGGTGCGCGACTGGGCCGATGGCGCGGATCGTGACGACCTCGTCGAGGAAACCGACGGCGCCGTGGTGTGGAGCGCGGATTCGAGTGCGTTCTTCTACGTCAAGCTCGATGACAATCACCGCCCGATGCAGGTGTGGCGCCACCTCCTGGGCACGCCGCAGGCGGACGATGTTCTCGTCTATGAGGAGCAGGATCCCGGCTGGTTCACCCATATCCATGAAAGCGCCAGCGGCCGTTTTGGCGTGATCGCCGGCGGCGACCATGAAACCTCCGAACAGCGGCTGATCGATCTTGCCGACATCGATGCGCCGCCGCGCCTCGTCGCGGCACGCGAACCCGGCGTGCAATATTCGATCGCGGACCGTGGCGACGAGCTGTTCATTCTCACCAATGCCGACGGGGCCATCGACTTCAAGATCGTCACCGCGCCGCTTCAATCGCCCGAGCGCGCCAATTGGCGCGACCTGATCCCGTATCGCGAAGGCGTCTACATCATCGATATCGAGCTCTACGCCGGCCATCTGGTGCGGCTGGAGCGCGCCAATGCCCTGCCCGCCATCATCATTCGCGATCTCGAGACGGCCGACGAGCACGCCATCGCCTTCGACGAGGCGGCGTATTCGCTGGACACCATGGGCGGCTATGAATTCGATACGACGAATCTGCGCTTTTCATATTCGTCGATGACGACGCCGTCGGAAGTCTATGACTACGACATGGCGAGCCGGGCGCGAACTTTACGCAAGCGCCAGGAAATTCCCTCCGGCCACAACCCGGCCGATTACGTCACCACCCGCATCGTGGCGAAATCCCATGACGGCGCGGAGGTACCGGTGTCGATCCTGCATCGCCGCGATCTCAAGCGCGACGGCCGCGCGCCGCTATTGCTTTATGGCTACGGCTCCTACGGCATGGCGATGCCGGCGTCGTTCTCGGCCAACCGGCTATCGCTGGTCGACCGCGGTTTTGTCTATGCCATCGCGCATATTAGAGGGGGCAGCGACAAAGGCTGGGGCTGGTATCTCGACGGCAAGCGCGAGAAGAAGACCAACAGCTTTGATGATTTTGCGGCGTCGGCGCGCGCCCTGATCGACGCGAAATACACCAGCGCCAGGCGCATCGTCGGCCATGGCGGCAGCGCCGGCGGCATGCTGATGGGCGCGGTCGCCAACCGCGCCGGCGAGTTGTTCGCGGGCATCGTCGCCGAAGTGCCGTTCGTCGACGTGCTTAACACCATGCTCGACGACACCTTGCCGCTGACCCCGCCCGAATGGCCGGAATGGGGAAATCCGATCGAAAGCGAAGCCGACTTCAAGACCATCCTGTCCTATTCGCCCTACGACAACGTTGCAGCCAGGGCTTATCCGGCGATACTCGCAATGGGCGGCCTGACCGATCCGCGCGTCACCTATTGGGAGCCGGCGAAATGGATCGCCCGGCTGCGCGCGACCATGACCGGCGGCGGTCCGGTGTTGTCGCGCACCAATATGGGCGCCGGCCATGGCGGCGCGTCCGGCCGCTTCAACCGGCTCGACGAAGTCGCGATCGCCTATGCGTTTGCCTTGTGGGCAGTGGGATTGGCTGACAAGAGCGAGGCATAAGCTGCTCCCTCGCCCCTCCGCCGCAAATACTCCCTCTCCCCGCGTGCGGGGCGAGGTTAAGAGACGCTCGCCGCCCATCACTTGCGAATTTGTGGAGGCGATTGGCAGACGGTAGCAAAGTGAGAGAGGATCATGCCGACTTATACCAAGCAGGATTTCCCCGTCACCAACGTCCGCCGCTTCATCGAGCCAGGGCCGATCGTCCTCGTCAGCTCCGCGTATAAGGGCGAGACCAACATCATGACCATGGGCTGGCACATGATCATGGAATTCCAGCCCTCCTTGATCGGCTGTTACATCTGGACCGCGAACCACAGTTTCGAAATGATCCGCAAAAGCAAGCAATGCGTGATCAACATTCCGACCGTTGATCTCGCCGCCAAGGCCGTGAAGATCGGCAACAGCTCCGGGCGTGACATCGACAAGTTCGCTGAGTTTGGCCTTTCGCCAAAGCCCGGAACGCATGTCCGCGCGCCGCTGATTGACGAATGCTACGCGAACTTCGAATGCAAGCTGGTGGATTCAAGCTTGATCCGGAAATACAGCCTGTTCGTCCTTGAAGTGGTGAAGGCGCATGTGGCGACCTCGCCCAAATATCCCAAAACGATTCACTACCGTGGCGACGGCGAATTCATGATCTCGGGCGAGAACACCAGCCGATATCGCAAGCTGTTCAAGCCGGAGATGCTGTGAGGCCCACAATCGATACGACGGACGCTGTCAATACTCCTCTCCCCGCGTGCGGGGTCGAGACGAGCGAAGCTCGCTCTTAGAGGGTTGGGGTGAGGGGGCGTTGAGATAGATCGCGGCCGGATTGCTTGGAAAAACGCCCCTTTGTATCTGCCCTTTGAGCTAATTGTGCGATGTAAGCGACTGCGCGTTTTGGCCGGTGGCCACCGGCAAAAGCGCGCGGCGAAGTC